>DATBDO010000155.1:0-3491 GCA_036269855.1 Mycobacteriales bacterium | reverse complement strand
GCGACTGGCTGACTAAACGGGCAGGAGGAGTCGGGCAAACGGCGCCGAATACCTCCCCCGATCGGCGCCGCAGCCCAGCAGGCGCCCGAGGGTCGAGGGGGATCCTCATGCTGTCTCGTCGTCTTGCGCTTGCCTGTGTCGTGGCGGGTGCGCTGGCCGCACCTACCGTCCCTGCGGTGTTCGCCGCGGATGCGCCGTCGAGCCCGCTCCCGACCTCGGGGTGCTTCAACCTGACCGACCCGAAGGGTGACGCGGCCTTCGAGGTGTTGGCCTCGGACGAGCTCGACATCACCGGGGTTGCCCTGGACACGACGGCTACGTCGCTCCTCGGCTTCGCGAAGGTCCCTGCGCTGAGCGCGGATGGCCCCGGCGCGCCTTTCGACGGGCAGCGGTTCTCGTTGAAGTTCACCTTCAATGGCCACGTGTTCAGCGCTTCCGGGTCCGCCTACGCCCACGGCACCGGTGCCATCCGCGATGGTCTCGCGCAGACCGGCCAGGCGGCACACACGACCCAGCTCGGGGTGGACACCCCGGCCGTCAACCCGACCGACCCCAACTTCATTACCGCCAAGGGGTTCGTTGAGTCCGGTTTGAAGGTGACCTTCGACTACAAGAACGGCTGGGTCATCTTCGACCTGCCGATCGCCGACATCGAGAAGTACGGCCAGGCGAAGTTCACCGGGGACCTCACCACGGTGGGTGCGGTCGCCCAGACCGACGAATACGCAGTCGGCAGCGTGTGGGACACGGCTCCCGACGCGGGTGATGACGGCAACCCGTCGGGTGTCTGGACCGTCGGCGACAACAAGTGCTTCGGCGGCAGTGGCTCGGCCAGTGGTGCGTCGGCGGTGCTCGGCTACGTCGGCGACACGCACATGCAATACGGCGACACGGCACGCGTGGCCGCGTCCGTCGTCGACGCTTCGGGCAAGCCGGTAGCCGGTGCCCCGGTGACGTTCGCGATCGGCAAGCTGCAGACCACGGCAAAGACCAACGCCAAGGGTCTCGCGCAGACGACGTTGTCGCCGACCGTCACGGCCGGCCGTTACACCTTGGTGACGACGACTGCGAGCGACGGCGACAAGACGTCGGTCAGGACGCCGTTCGTCGTCTCGGTCGAGCGCACCGTGCTCCGGTTGTCCAAGTCGGGTGGAAAGGTCATTGCCACGTTGACCGACGACGACAAGCAGGCACTGGCCGGCCAACGCGTTGCGTGGACCGTCAACGGCAAGAGCGCCGGCACGACCAAGACCGACAAGTCGGGCCACGCGGTGCTGACGCACGCCGCCAAGGGCGCAGCCGTCAAGGCGGTGTTCAAGCCGGCGAAGGGCAAGTACGCCGGATCCACGGCAACGACGACTGCCTGAGCGCAGTCAGTCGGTGCGCGCGCCGCGCCAACCCTCGCAGACAAGCGCAAGCGAGAGCTCACCCTTCGGGGCGAGCTCTCGCACCGTGCGCAGCAGCGCGTCTCGCTCATCCGCGGGCAGCAGGATCGTCTGACTTCGGGAGCGCACGAACGCCGCCAGGCGATCGGCGTCGTACCGCTCGATGTTCGGAAACATCCGCTGTTCGGGTTCGGACATGCCTGCGACGTCGCGGTAGGGCGGATCCCCGCCGGGCATGGCACTAAGTCGTTCCTCGGCGGCGATTGTCGTGGCGAAGGCGGCGACCCACGGGTCTCTGTCGTCGAGCATGTTCCAGAACAAGCCGACGGTGCCGCCCGCTCGCAGCACCCGGTGGATCTCCGCCATGGCGCGGGGAATGTCGAACCAGTGGAAAGCCTGGCCGGCGACGACGGCGTCGACGGACGCGTCCGGCAACGGGATCGCTTCAGCGGTCCCCTCGAGTGCTTCGGCGGGTGCAGGTATGTGCCGGCGCATGTCCGGCAGCGGTTCGACGGCGACGACGTCCATGCCGAGGGCAAGCAGCGTCTCGGTCAGCCGGCCCGTGCCGGCGCCGAGGTCGAGCACCCGCCGAGCGCCGAGGGGGAGCGCCCAGGTGATTGCGTCGACCGGGTACGACGGCCGCCCGCGGGCGTAGTCCTCCGCGGCGACGCCGAAGGCCGTGCGGCGGTTCTCCCAGGCTGCCTCGTCGCTCACGTCGCAGTCGTCAGGCCGCGCGCCGTATCGCGTGCCGAGCGCGTTCGACGGCGGTGCACCGATCCTCGACGTAGAGCAGGCCGGCCTCGGTCGCGATGCGTCGCGCTTCTGCCGACACGATGCCGAGCTGCAGCCACACGGCTTTCGCACCGATCTCGACCGCCTGCCGGGTCACCTCGGCGGCCTCGGCCGACGGGCGGAAGACGTTGACGACGTCGACGGGTTCGGGGATGTCGGCGAGCCGGCGGTAGACCGGTTCGCCGAGCAGCCGGTCGGCATGCGGGTTCACCGGGATGATCCGCCAGCCGTAAGCCTGCATGGCCGCGGGCACCGAGTGCGCGGCCTTGGTCGGGTCGATCGACAACCCGACGACGGCGAATGTCGTCATCTCTTCGAGAATGCGACGGGTCAGTGCGCTTGTCTCGTCCACGACAGTCCTCCTGCCCCGCTCCACGGCTACCCGAACACGACGGTTCGCTGGCCGTCGAGCAGCACGCGATGCTCGAGATGCCAGCGCACCGCCCGGGCCAGAGCGACGCACTCGAGGTCGCGGCCTACCGCGGCGAGAGCCGCAGGATCATGTGCATGGCCGACGCGGTCGACTTCCTGCTCGATGATCGGCCCCTCGTCGAGGTCCGCCGTCACATAGTGCGCGGTCGCTCCGATCAGCTTCACGCCGTGCACGTAGGCCTGCTCGTAGGGCCGACCGCCACGGAAGCTCGGCAGGAACGAGTGATGGATGTTGATGATCCGACCCGGCAGGGCGTCGCACACGGCCGGCGACAGGATCTGCATGTAGCGGGCGAGCACGACCAGTTCGACACCGAGCTCGTCGACGAGCCGGAGGACTTGTTGCTCCTGCTCGTCTTGCGTCTCTTTCGAGACCGGTAGGTGATGGAAGGGGACGTCGTACGACGCTGTCAGGGGCTGCAGGTCGGTGTGGTTGGACGCCACCGCGGCGATGGTGCACGGCAGGTAGCCCGCACGCCAGCGGTAGAGCAGGTCGTTGAGGCAGTGACCCTCGCGGGACACCATCACGAGGACATTGGGCCGGTGTGCACTCGCGTGCAGTTCCCAGGACATCGCGAAGGCGGCGGCAATCGAGCCGAACTCCTCGCGCAACGAAAGCTCGGCGACGGGTGAGTCGAAGTGCACGCGGAGGAAGAAGGTCGAGGTGACCGGGCTGCCGTACTGCTGCGAGTCGAGGATGTTGCAGTCGCGCTCGGCGAGGAAGCCGGACACGGCGTGCACGATGCCCGGCCGGTCCGGACACGACAGGGTGAGGACGAGCTCTTCGGCCACGTCCTCACCCTGTCACGAGGTGGTGCGTCAGGCGGTCGGCTGCTCCGCGCGCTTGACCGCGGAGATGTCGAACTCGAGCTTGATCTTCTC
>DATBDO010000154.1:0-17745 GCA_036269855.1 Mycobacteriales bacterium | reverse complement strand
TGTCCGCGGAGCGCCGGTCTATCTCGTCCCGCGCGACGACGGCCGGCTCGTCATCGGCGCGTCGTCGGAGGAGGCCGGCTTCGATCTGCGGCCGCGCGCCGGTGTCGTCCATGACCTGTTGCGCGACGCCCAAGCGCTCGTGCCGGCGGTCGCCGAGCTGGAGCTGCTCGAGGTGCGCACCGGTCTGCGTCCCGGCACGCCCGACAACGCACCGTTGCTCGGCCGGGTCGGCATCGACGGGCTGGTGGTCGCGACCGGCCATCACCGCAACGGCGTACTGCTCACGCCGGTGACCGCGGACGGCATCGCCGACGTTCTGGTCGGTGGTACGCAGCCGTCGACGTGGGCGCCGTTCGACCCGCTGCGGTTCGCCGGCGTGAGCGTCGGGCCCAAGGCGGCATCGTGGAGTTGACCGTCAACGGCGCGCCCCGGCATCTCGCGGACTCGAGCACCGTCGCCGACCTGATGACATCCGCCGGCGCGACCGGCCGAGGCAGCGCCGTCGCTGTCGACGGTGTCGTCGTACCGAGAAGTGAGTGGCAAATTCGGCGACTCGAGCCGGGTGCTCGGGTCGAGCTGGTCCATGCCGTGCAGGGAGGCTGACGTGGACGACCCGTTCGTGATCGCCGGTCAGTCGCTGTCATCGCGGCTGATCCTCGGCACCGGCGGCGCACCCAGTCTCGACGTGCTCGCCGCGGCGCTCGTCGCGTCCGGCACCGACATGTGCACGGTGGCGATGCGTCGGCTCGAACCGACGACGCGCGGGTCGGTGCTCGACGTGCTCGACCGGCGGGGAGTGCGGGTGCTGCCCAACACGGCCGGCTGCCACACCGCGCGCGAAGCCGTGCTCACCGCACAGCTGGCGCGGGAAGCGCTGGAGACCTCTTGGGTCAAGCTCGAGGTGATCGCCGACGACGACACGCTGCTGCCGGACGGCGCGGAGCTCGTCGAGGCGGCCCTTGCTCTGGTGGCCGACGGCTTCACCGTCCTGCCCTACACGAACGACGATCCAGTGCTCGCCCGCCGGCTGCAGCAGGCCGGGTGCGCGGCCGTAATGCCGCTCGGGTCGCCGATCGGTACCGGCCTCGGCATCTGTAACCCGCACAACATCGAGATGATCGTGGCCGAGGCAACGGTGCCGGTGATCCTCGACGCTGGCATCGGCACGGCGTCGGACGCGGCGCTGGCGATGGAGTTGGGGTGTGACGGTGTGCTGCTCGCCTCCGCGGTCACGCGCAGCCAGGATCCGGCGTTGATGGCCGAGGCGATGGCGGCGGCGGTCGTCGCCGGTCGCGCCGCGCGCCGGGCCGGCCGCATCCCGCAGCGCTGGCACGCCCGCGCGTCGTCCCCGCTCGGAGGGTTGGTCGAGTCATGAGTCGAGGGTTGAGCAAGGGGCAGCGGTTCGTCGTCTACGGCCTGGCCGGTTGGTGCAGCGAGGTCTTCTTCACGGGGCTGCGCAGCCGGGGTCGGGACGCCAACTGGCGGCTGACCGGCCACACCTACATCTGGATGGTGCCGATCTACGGGGTGGCCGCCTATGCCTTCGAACCAGCGCACGACGCCGCCCGGTCGGCGGGTTGGCCGTGGTGGCAGCGCGCGGCCGCCTGGACGGCGGGCATCTATGCGATCGAGGCGGCGAGCGGCGAGGCACTTCGTGCCATCACCGGCGAGGTGCCGTGGGACTACTCCCGACCACGCGGTCAGCGGCCGGCGCCGGTGACCTGGCGCGGTCTGGTCCGGCCCGCATACGCACCGACCTGGTTCCTGGTCGGACTCGGCATGGAGCGATTGCACGATCTGCTCGATCGGGTCGAGATCGGTGCGAAAATCGACAGGTGAGGTTGTCTCCACCTGTCGCACTCGTGGCGGCGATCGGACTGCTCACGTTGACCGCGTGCGGCACCCGGCTGCCGGACTCCGACTTCGTGCAAACACAGCAGCAGGGCGTGGCACCCGGCGCGGTCGGTCCTAGCCCCGGTGCCGGTCCGGGTGCAGCCGGCGGTTCGAGCGGCTCCGGGGGCTCTGCGTCGGGAAATACCGGGGGCGGGACATCCGGCGGCGTCGGCGGTCAGGGCACCACGGGCAGCAACGGGCCCGGCGCATCCGGTCCGTCGACCGGCCCCAACACCGCGTCCGATGTGGGCGTGACACCGACCACGATCACCATCGGCAACATCGTCAGCAAGACAAACCCGTTCGACCCGCGCGCCTTCGTCGGACCGTCGTACGGCATCCAGGCATTCGTGCACTGGGTCAACGCGCACGGGGGAGTGCACGGCCGCACGCTGGTGCTCAAGACCTGCGACGACCAAGGCAGCGGCGACGCCAATGTCAGCTGCGTCCACCAGCTGATCGACAGTGATCACGTCTTTGCGCTGGTGAGCAATGCGATCCTCACCTATTCCGGTGCCGACTACGTGAACTCCAAAGGCGTCCCGGACATGGGCAGCCAGCCCATCGACAACGCTTACAACAAATACCGCCACCTGTGGGACATCTACGGCGAGGACTACCCGCGCGACGACAAGCAGATCGGCTTCAACGGAAAGCTCTACGGCGGCACCGAGGTCTACAAGTACTTCAGCCGGCACTTCCCGAAGGTGGCCAAAGTTGCGGGTGTCGTCGAGTACAACCAGGAAGCTTCACAGCGCTTCGGCGACAGCATCGCCGCCGGCTTGCAACACGAGGGCTACAAGGTCATCAAGAAGGTCGTCAACTTTGCGCTGCCGGACTACGACTCGGTTGCCATCGACTTCAAGAACAACAACGTGCAGTACGTCTACGACACGATCGATCGCGGCGGCAACATCCGGCTCTGCAAGGCGCTCGACGACAACCAGGTGCACATCACCGCCAAGGTGCTGACAACGCAGTCCTGGGAGCAGTCGATCGCGACTGACTACAAGAACTCGCCACGATGCCGTAACGAGATGTGGGCGACAGGTAACACCCGCAACTACGAGGACACGAACTATCCGGGCGTGGCCGACTTCCGCCAGCAGATGTCCGCGGACGGTCACGGCGGCGCGAACGACGTGTCGGACTGGGCGCTCGAGGGCTGGGCCGGTGGGCAGTGGTTCGCCGACGCGGCCACGTCGTGCGGCGCGACGCTCACCCGGCGCTGCGTGGAGGCGTTCGTCAACAGCGGCAGGCTGTACGACGGTCATGGCCTGCTGACCGGGCGCGACTTCCACGAGTACGACCGTCCGCACGAGCCGGTCACCAACTGCATCAACGTGGTGCGCTGGCAGGATGCAGCGCACGGCTGGGTGACCCAGGTGCCCGACATGGACAAGAACTGCTACACGGTCACCGAGCTGCCCTACAACCCGTAGCCGGATCAGCGGGTGTTAATGGGCTGATCTTCGCGGCTGCGACCGGTTTCGGGCGCGACGCGCCGTGAAAGTGTGCACAGCGGCGAAGATCACGCGGTCGTGACGACGTAGCCCGGGAGGTCGCGTCCCTCGAGCTCGGCCGGTTCGCCGGCGAACGCCACCTCTCCACGGGAGAGCACGTAGACGAGGTCGGCCAGCCGCAGCGCATCCGACAGGTACTGCTCGACCAGCACGACGGTCACCCCGGATTCGGCGAGCCCGGCAACGACGTCGAACAGCAGCCTGGTGACTCGCGGCGCCAGCCCTAGGGAGATCTCGTCGAGCAGCAGCAGCCGGGGCCGGCCGAGCAGGGCGCGCGACATCGCGAGCATCTGCTGCTCGCCACCGGACAGGCTGCCGGCGAGCTGGGGCAGTCGCTGTCCGAGAACGGGGAAGGCATCGAAGGCCGGTGCGAGATCGGCGCCGCGCCCGGCGAAGACCTCCAGGTTGTCCCGGACCGACAGGGTCGCGAAGATGCCCCGGCGCTCCGGGATCAGCAGCATGCCGTCCCGCGCCAGGTCGTCGGGCGGGATGCCGACGATGTCGCGCCCTGCCCAGGCGATCCGGCCGGACCGGAGCGGCAGCAATCCGGCCACCGCGGACAGCAAGGTCGTCTTGCCGGCGCCATTCGGTCCGAGCAGTGCGGTCAACGACCCCGTCGGTACGTCGAGATCGACGCCGTGCAGCACCTCAACCGCGCCGTACCCGGTCCGGACGCCGCGCAGCGACAGCTCGAGACTCATGACAGATAAGCCTCGAGAACCGCGGAGTGCCGGCGGATCTCGTCCGGGCTGCCTTCGGCGATCAGCCTGCCTTCAGCCATGGCATAGACCCGGTCGGCAACGCCGAAGACGAGGTCGACGTCGTGTTCGACGAGCAGGATCGCGACGCCCTCGGCCGCAACGTCGCGGAGGACCCGTTGCAGCCGACGGGTCTCGGTGGTGTCCAGGCCGCTGGCCGGCTCGTCCAACAGCAGCACCGACGGGTCATGGCAGAGAGCGCGGCCCAGCTCGACCAGGCGCAGCGTGCCGGTCGGCAGCGAGCCGGCGAGCTCGGATCGCACGTCCTCCAGACCAAGGAGGCCGATCACCTCATCGACCCGGACCTGGTGGCGCTTCTCGTCGACGACGGGGAAGCCGAGGATGCCCGACAACAGCGCGCCGATCCGGACGATGCCCGCGGCGCTGGTCCGGTTCTCCGCGCCGACGCCGAGGTTGTCAGCGACGGTCATCGTCGGGAAGACCGCGAGCCGCTGGAAGGTCCGGCCGATGCCGAGCCGGGCCCGCGCGTCGGGTGTCGCCCGGGTGATGTCCCGACCGTCGAGAAGCACCCGTCCGGCGTCCGGACGTTCGGCGCCGGAAAGGCACTGGACGAGGGTCGTCTTGCCCGCGCCGTTCGGCCCGATGAGCGCGGCCACCTGCCCGGCCTGGGTCGAGACGGTGACGTCGTCGACCGCGGTCAGTCCGCCGTAGCGCTTGACGATGCCGACGCCCTCGAGCCGGCCGGTCATGGTCGACCCGCCGAGGTGGCGCGTTCGGCACGCGCCGCTCGCAGTTGATGCAGCGCCGCCCGGCCGGTGGGCGACAGCGTGATGCCGGCCCGCGGGGGTGCCTGGCGGGCGGCGTAGTGCCGCAACAAGGCCGTCGGAGCGAGCACCCACTCGACCGTGCGCCGGGCGAGTTCGGCCGCGCCGCCCGGCAGTCGACCGAGGAAGGCGGCGAGCAAACCGACCGGCATCAGATAGAAGTCGTCGATGCCGGTCACGCCGTTGATCAGGACGAGGAAGGCGGCGCCGATGACCGCGGCGACGGCGCTGTCGGCACCGAACACGACGACAACTGCGAACCACGGCAGGCTTGCGTCGAGCGGATCGAAGTTGCTTGGCTCGAATGCCCCGGCCTGTTGCGCCAACAACGCTCCGCCGAGGCCGGCGAGCATCGCACTGACCGTGAAGATGAGCACCTTGAGAATGCGTACGTCGACGCCAACCGAGCGCGCACCTTCCTCAGAGTCGCGGATCGCGATCAGCGAGCGACCGAGGGCACCGGCCCGCAGGTTGTAGGTGATGAGGAACGCGATGGCGAGCATGGCCAACTCGAACAGGTAGAACGCACGATCCCCCTGCAACGACAAGCCGAACAGCGACGGTCGATGGACTGTCTCGGCGCCGTTCGTGAAGTAGGGCTGGGCGAACACGAACCGGCTGACGAACGCACCGACGGCAAACGTGGTGAGCGCGAGGAACAGCCCGCGGCGCCGGATCGCGGGGTAGCCGGTGAGAAACCCGACCGCACCCGCCGCAAGCGCGGCGATCAACAGCGCGACGAGCTGTGGCGTGTCGGCACTGACTTTGGCGAAGAACAGCGCGCCAAGACCGGCGTAGCCGGCCTGCCCGAGCGAGATCTGACCGCTGTAGCCGGTGACCGTCACGATCGACACGAAGATGAGCGCCAGTGCCGGAACCTCCTGCGCCTGGCGCAGGTGAACGTCACCGAAGGTCAACGGCAGGAACATGGCAATCGCCGCGACCGTGTATTGCAGAGCCAGCCGCTGCGTCGACAGCTGCGCTGCTCGCCGGCGCGCAAACGTCGTCGTGATGCCGGCGTCGCCGCGCGACTCGGCGAGTCGTTGCCTGGCAAGCAGCGCAAGGAGCAACAGCACCACCGGCAAGTTGACCTGGAGGGCGTTCCAGATCGAACCGAGCTGGGCATCGCTCGGCGACCACAGGTTCATCTCGCTCTGACCCACACCGAGAGCGATCCCGGCGCCGATGGCGATCGGGATGTTGGTGAGCCCGGCGATGACGGGCATGGCGAAGGTCTCGAGGACGACCAGCGTCAGGTTGAACGGCTGCAGCGACAACTGCGCCGCGAGCAGGATCCCGGTCAACGCCGCGAACACCGATCCGATCGACCAGCCGATCGCCGCGACCCGGTCGGCGTCGACGCCCGCGAGCTCGGCTAGGTCCCGCCGGTCGACCACGGCGCGGATCTGGGTGCCGAGTGCGGTACGACGCAGCACCAGCCCGAGAGCAGCGGTGCCGACCACGACGACGGCGAGATCGGCGAACGCATCAACGTGCAACGTCAGCGAGCCCGGATGCAGCACCCGCTGCGGGAAGAGCGACGAGGGCTGCCGGGCTTGCCCGCCCCAAACAACGAACGCGATACCGAGCAACAACACCAGCAACCCGATGGTCGCGACGAGCGACTCAGCCGGCGTCGCATGCCTTCGCTGCAACGGCCGGAACACGACGCGCTCCAGCACAACACCGAAGGCCGGCGCGACCACCGCGAGCACGATGGCAGCGGACAGCCATACCGGAAGTCCCCACTGGTCGGTCAGCTGCCAGAAGAGATAGGCGGCCATCATCGCGACGGCACCGTGGGCCACGTTGAACACGCCGGTCGCGCGGTAGGTGACGAGTAGTCCGACGCCGGACAGTGCCGCAATTGCTCCGAGGCCGAGCCCGGCGAATGCGTAGTCGAGAGCGAGCACCGGTCAGCCCAGCGCGGGTGGCTCGCAGACCCGGCACGGCTTCAACGAGCGCGCCCTGACTGCGCGCGCGTCGACGGGGGCCGCGTTGGCCTTTCCGGCGACGAGTGCGCAGTCCGGCAGGTGGTAGGAGGTGCCGGCCGGAAGCGCGACGACGGTGCCTGCGGCGACGGCCGCAGCGGCTGGACCCGCGTCGGCCTGCACGGGTGTCGCGAGGTCCTCGACGAACAACGCATAGAGATCGTCCACCTTGCGGTGCAGCTCGTCGACCCGGGACAGCTGACGGCGGACGTCCTCGGTCGCGAGGAACACACTCGCGACGACGACAAGGGCGATGCCGGTCAGTCCGCCCGAGACGAGGTAAGGCAGCTGCTTGGACGTCAGCGATTCGCCGGAGACGCCGTACCAACCGAGGAAGAGCGCGAGTGCGCCAAGTCCGGCAAGGGCCCAGCCGAACGCGGGTCGCACCGCCGACCACACCCAGACCCAGAACTCTCGGCGGTCAGGCAGGTCACGCGCGACCTCACTCACCGCGACCTCCCCATGCGTATCGCAACCGTTGCGCGCCAGCCTATGAAGAGCGCGAGCGATCCGAGGGCAAGGACGGCGTAGAGCGTTTCGATCTGTGCCTTGGAGATCAGGTCGACGAAACCGCGGAGCGGACCGGGAGCGGCGACGTTCGGCGCTGCGGTCGGTGCCGGGGTGGCGAGCTTGCCGACGAGATCGTTACCGCCGAGCGGAACGCCACCCGCCGGGGTGCTTTGACCGGGCGTGCTCGCCGGCGTGTCCCGTGCGACGGTGCTGCCGAGAGTGAAGGTGGGCTCGGTCCCGACGCCGGCTGCCGCTCCGACCGCCCCGATGGTGATGTGTCCGACATAGGTGCCGTTGGCGTTGACGCCAGGCAGTGCGGGGATCTGATCGAACGGTGGCGGCAACGGCGGCAGCGGATTGGGAATGTAGGGGACACCGCTGATGGGTACGGCGACGTCGATGCTGAGGCCGACCGCCTCGCTGCGACTCCCGGTCCTGGTGTGCCGGTGTCGAGTCCCGACCGAACGGATCGTCACGCCGCGTCGGCCGATCTCCCGTGCGAGTGCCCCGCCGCCGGCACCATCGACGTGCACACCCTGGTCGTCGATGGTCGCTCGGTGTCCGGACACCGTGACACCGCCCACCGTGATGGAGGGATGTGCAACCGGCGCTCGCCCGGTGGCGAGGACGACCTGATCGGTGGAGCGCACCGACGCGATGTGCAGCAGGCCCGCGACGGTGAGGTCGGAAGCCGTCGCCGTCACCGTGACGACGATGCGCTGACCCGCGCTTCGTACCGACGTTGTCGCCGCGCTCGCGCCGACGGTCACCGCACCCGGAGTCCCCGCCAGCAGGTCCGCGCGCCCGGCCGCGGTCGACGCGGTGTTGCTGGCGGCGTCGGCCTCGGCGGTGGCGGTGACCGGGGAGACAACGAACGGACCGGCGCCGATCGGTGACCCGCTCGCGGTTGCGGTGTCGTGTCCGCGGCGGGGATAGCTCGCGTCGGCGAGGAACGGGTAGCTCGGCGGGGTGGCCGGGCAGCTGAACAGCTGCGTGCACAGCAGCTCCGGACCCTGGACAACCAGTCGGCCCGGAAACGCCGGCGCTGCGAGCGCCTCGCTGGATCCACCGGTGTCGAACTCGCTCGCGGCATAGGCGATGGCATCGTCGAACAGCGACGCGGTGATGATCGAGCTCGCCGGCTCCTGGGTGACGGTGATGTGCACCGCAGCCGCGTTGGTCTCGACTTGGAAGAAGGCCTCGGCGTGCGCGGACGGCAAGCCGACGAGCAGCGGGATGCCGGTCAGTGCGAGGGCCGTGCAGGCACGACGAGCTCGAGCCATCCTGCCTCCTCCCCGCCCCCGGTCCCGGGCGGTAACGAAGGCGTCATCCACCCGAAACGGCGTGTTCAGGATAGAGCGGTCATCCGGCTTCCGTCCCGTGTCAGCATGCAAGCGTGAGCTCTCGGCCGAAGGTCGTTGCGCACCGCGGGGCGTCGGAGGACGAGGCCGAGCACACGCTCGCGGCGTACGAGCGGGCACTCGAGGACGGCGCCGACGGCCTCGAGTGCGACGTCCGGCTCACCCGCGACGGGGTGCTGGTGTGCGTGCACGACCGGCGCATCAACCGGACCTCGACCGGACGCGGCGTGGTCTCCACGCTGGAGCTGTCCGACTTGGCGGATCTCGACTTCGGCGGCTGGCACCCGACCGCCGCGCTCGCCGCCGACGAGGCGCCGGACTGGGATCGGACGAGCGTGCTCACCCTCGAGCGGCTCCTCGAGGTGGCGCGCGACCGCGACCGCCGGGTCGACATCGCGATCGAGACCAAGCACCCGACCCGCTACGCCGGCCTGGTCGAGCTGACGCTCGTCGAGTTGCTCACCAAGCACGGCCTGGTGGCCTCGAATCCGGACTCGGCGGTCCAGGTGCGGGTCATGAGCTTCGCGTCGTCCAGCCTGCGCCGGCTCCAAACGCTCGCCCCCACGTTGCCGACCGTCTATCTGATGAACCGGCTCGCGCTGCGGCACCGGGACGGGGCCCTGCCCGCCGGCGCCTACGCGGCCGGCCCGTCGCTCAAGGCGGTGCAGGCCAACCCGACGTACGTCGAGCGGGTGCACGACACGGGTGCGGAGGTGCACGTCTGGACGGTTGACGAGCCCGCCGACCTCGACTACGTCGTGGATCTCGGCGTGGACGTCGTGATCACCAACCGGCCGCGAGCCGCGCTGCGCCGGCTCCAGGCCCGGGAGAGTTCGCGACCTGCCTGACCCTCGAGATTGCTACCCCTGTTTCATTCGTCCCGGTTTGGGGCACACGGCTCACCGATGGAACTGCTCGAGCTGCCGTTTGACGCGGCAAGCGCCTCGGTGGCTCGCCGCCACGTCGTGCACGTACTTCGCACCCGCGGCGTCGCCGCGGTGACCCGTGAGGATGCGGCCCTCATCGTGAGCGAGTTCGTGGGCAATGCGTTGCGGCACGGCCGGCCCCTGCGGGGCGGCCGGATCCGGGTCGGCTGGCAGTTCGACGACGCCGGCCTGAGCATCGAGGTGACCGACGGCGGCAGCGGCCGTCCCGCCGTCCGCAGCAGCACGGACGCCCTGTCGATGACCGGACGCGGGTTGGGGATCGTCGCGTCCCTCGCCGACGAGTGGGGTTACGCCGCCGAACCGGACGGGACCCTGGTCTGGGCCCGGCTGCACGGACTCGACCTCGCTGAGTACGCCCAAACCGGCTGACCGACCGCACCGGTCAGTGCCGGACGCGTCCCCGGACGAGGGCGACGGCGGCCACGATGACCGCGCCCGCCTCGGCGTACGCCGAAAGCAGCTTGTCCGACGTCTGCCAGCTGGGCTCGTACATGTTGGGAATCGGCCCGATCGAGCCCACATTGACGTAGCGGTAGAGCATGACCGCCGCGAAGGATCCCGCGCCGACCAGCAAGACGGCTGCCCACGCATAGCGATGACCGGTGACGAGCACCAGTAACGCGACAGCCGCGGCGACCGCGCCCTGCGCGTAGAACAGGTCAGCCTGGGTGATGGTGTTGCCGAGCGTGCTGTAGAAGTGAGCGCCGTGCAGATGCACGTAGGAGCTGATCGCCAACGCGCCGGCCCCGAGTAGACGAAGCGCGACATCGCCGACCGACACCCGACTTGTTGTCATCGTCTCGACTCGACTCACAGGAAGTAGAACGTTTCCGGCGCCGCAACGGTTCAGCCCGGCAGGTCCCGCAGCACCGGACACGACATGCACCGTGGTCCGCCCCGGCCGCTCCCGAGCTCGCTGCCCGGGATGCGGACGACGTCGATGCCGGCCTGCTCGAGCCGGGCGTTGGTCTCCACGTTGCGTTCGTAGGCGACGGCCAACCGCGGCCCGATGGCGAGGGTGTTGTTGCCGTCGTCCCATTGCTCGCGTTCGGCGGTCACGGGGTCGAGTCCGGTGTCGATGACCCGCACGGCGTCGATACCCATCGCCTTGGCGGCCGCGCGCAGGAATGGTTCCGGCGGATCGACGTGGACGGTGCCGTTGTCGCCGGCGCTCATCGTGTGCGCGACCAACGTGTCGGCAACGGGCGGGTACATGACGACAGCGTCGACGTCGACCATGGTGCAGACCGTGTCGAGATGCATGGTCGCGCGCTCTTGCGCGATAGGTACGACGAGGACGGACTGGGCGAGCCCGTGCCGGAACAGCCGACCAGCCAGCGTCTCGGCGCCGGCCGGTGTGGTGCGCTGACCGACGCCGATCGCGACAACGCCGGGCGCGAGCAGGAGAACGTCGCCGCCTTCCAGCCACTCCTCGCCCGGTGCGTACAGGAGGTTGCTGCCGGCGAACCGCGGGTGGTGGCGATAGATGGTCTCGGTCAGCCAGGTCTCGCGCTCTCGCGCAGGCATGCTCGGACTCGTCACGGCAACGCTGCCGCCGACCCACACCGACGAGTCGCGCGTGAAGAGCAGATTGGGCAACGGTGGCACGACGAAGTCATGGCGATCCATCAACCGCCAGACCAGGCCCTTGCCGCCGGCGAGTTCTTCGTGGGCCAGGCCACCGACGAACACGTCGGCGAGTGCGTCCGGGTCGAGCGAGGTCAGATGCCGCTCGACCTCCGCGCGCAGAGTCGCCCCGAGCCGCTGGTCCGCGACGGTGTGCTCGATGACGGTGTCCCGCGCGCCGGTGGTCGCGAGGCTTTCGACGAGCAGGTCGCGCAGATAGAGCACCTCGACGTCGTGACGGCGGAGAGCATCGGCGAACGCGTCGTGCTCTTCCTGGGCCCGCTCGACCCACGGGATGGCGTCGAAGAGCAGATCGGCCGAGTTGCGCGGGGTCAGTCGTTTGAGCTCGGCGCCCGGCCGGTGCAGCAGCACCGTCCGCAGCCGGCCCACCTCACTGTCGACGTGTGGCGGCGGCGAGGCGGCGGTCACCGTCCGATCATGCCCGACGGCAGGCATTTGCCGAACCACGTCGAATACTTACTGGACACAGCGTGACAATTCCTGGCAGTGACTGCCCGGTCACATAGGGACATACCGACGTAATACCGGCTTCACCCTGGTTTCGCTGATTACGGTGCGTCACAATGGCTGTTCGGCGCGACTAGGGAGGAGGCGGGGTGTCCAAGCTCATCATGCGGCTCGAGCGGCTGCCGGGCTCCGACGCGCCCTCCACTCCCCGCCACATCGTCGACCTCGGTGACCATGTCCGGGCTCCGGCGGCGTCGACGCCGCTCGCGCGCTGGAGCGCATCGGTCGCGGCTGCCCACGATCCGTGCGTCGTCGTCGACGTGCAAGGCCAGGTGTTGAGCTTGTCCGCCAGCGCAGCGGAGTTGCTTGGCTGCAGCGATGCCGGCGTCATCGGCCGGCCGCTCATCGACGTCGTCGATCTCGTCGACTTCGAGACGGGTGCCTCGCGTCCCGATTACGCATCGCGGGTGGCACCTCTTGCGGTCCTCGCCCACGGCAACGGTCTGATGCGCAGCCTCCTTCGGGTGCGCCATCGTGACGGCAGCCGCGTCACGATCGACGCGTCTTCGGCACCACTGCACGACGTGCGCGGCGACATCATCGGCTCGCTGACGTTCCTCGCCGCCGTCCGCGGCTAGATCGCGTGCGCGGCTTCTAGCGCCGTCACGGTCGCCATCGCGACGAACAGGCCGGCGGCGAGGCGTCGTACCCAAACAAGGGGTACGACGCGGATGAGCGCGCGACCGAACAGCACGGCGAGACCCGCGACCACCGCAAGCGCCAACCACGCGCCGAGGAACACCGCGGCGGGGTCGCCGTACTTCGCGGCGAAGTTCGCAGTCAGCACCTGAGAGAGGTCGCCCCATTCAGCGGCGAACAGCACACCGAAGCTGGTGAATGCCACGCGTCGGAAACTGGGCTGCGGCGGTTCGTCGGCGATCTCTTCGGTGATCTCGCGTTCCTCCTCGGCGATGTCCGTGTCCTTCTCCCGGAGCAAGATGATCGCGCCGAGTACGAACATGCCGGCGGTCACACCGTGCACGACTTCGTCCGGCAGCAGCGAGACAAGGCCACCCGCGGCGACGGCGACGGCGGACTGCACCGCAAACCCCACGACGACACCGATCCACACCGGTAGTGGTGGGTAGCGGGTCGCCAGGACGAGCGTCGCGACCATTGTCTTGTCCGGCAGCTCGGCCGGCAGGATCAGCGCAAAGACAGTCAGCGCGACGACGATGGACACTGCTAGATCAGCTGCCGTGCAGCGGCGGACGCATCGGCCAACACGTCCTTGGCGGCCCGGCCCAAAGCGTGCGCGGCTGCACGCACGTCGTCCCACTCCGGATTGATGCTGACTACCGCGTCGCCGTCACGAGCAATCTTGACGCGGATGCGCTGGCCGTCGAGGTCGACGTCGAGCCAGTCCCGGTCCAGCGCGGACTTGTCGACGCGGGTTGTGCGCGCGCCGATGGTCGAGCTCTCCGCGAACAACGCGCGGCGTACGGCGTCCGCGTGCTCCTCGGTCGTCAGGGCGCTGACCGTGTGCGCCGGTCGGCCCTTCTTCATGAGGATCGGGGTGAGCCACGCATCGGCCGCGCCGGCGGCGAGCAACGCGTCGAGCACCTCGGGCCACAGCCGAGGGTCGAGGTCGTCGACATTGGCCTCGATGACGAGCCAGGCATCCGCAGACGCAGCCGTCGACTCACCGACGACGAGCCGGACGACGTTGGGTCGGTCGCCGCTCTGGCGCGAGCCTGCACCGATTCCTACCTGCCGCACCCGCATGGACGGCAGCGTGTCGGTCCCGTCGCTGAGCTCGGCGACCAGTGCGACGCCGGTGGGGGTCGCCAGCTCCGCCTGCTGGTCGCCACCGACGGCCGCAAGCGCGGTCTCCTGCAGCAGCGCGAGCACAGCAGGCCCGGGCACCGGCACCGGACCGTGCTGCGTGTCGACGACACCACCACCGAGGGCAATGGGTGAAACGACGAGCCGACCTAGGCCCAATGCGTGCAGCCCGAAGCAGACGCCGAGCACGTCGACGATGGAATCGACGGCTCCGACTTCATGGAACTGCACCTCGCCCTTGTCGATGCCGTGCACCACCGCCTCTGCGGCGGCGAGCCGATCGAAGACGCGCATCGCTCGATCGCGAACGTCGTCCGGCACGGGCATGCGCTCGAGCACGTGCTGCACGTCGCTGCGGGTGCGATGCGGCGGGTCGTCGTCGCTCGTCAGCACCTCGACCCGACGCGCCGCCAGCGCGCCACGCGTCGTACCGGTGACGACGAGCGACGCCCCGAGGTCGGGGACCGCTGCGAGGACGTCGCTGAATCCGTCTAGTGCACCGACGTCAGCGAGTGCGCCGAGCAACATGTCACCACTCACGCCGCTCGTGCAGTCGAGCCAACCGATTCGTTCAGCCATCAACGACCGCTCACGGCTCAGCGATGCGACGCGCCACCCGTGCCGCGAAAACACCGGCACCGAAGCCGTTGTCGATGTTGACGACGGTGATGCCGGGCGCGCACGAGTTGAGCATGGCCAGCAGTGCGGCGATGCCGCCGAACGAGGCGCCGTAGCCGACACTCGTCGGCACCGCGACGATGGGTGTTCCGACCAGACCACCGACGACGCTCGGGAGCGCGCCCTCCATCCCCGCGACGACGACGAGGCAGTCAGCGCGGTCCAGCATCGGGAACTCGGCAAGCAACCGGTGAATGCCGGCGACACCCACGTCGCGCACCCTGGTCACCTCGGCGCCGAACGCCCGGGCCACGAAGGCAGCCTCCGCGGCGACCGGCTCGTCACTCGTCCCCGCCGCCACAACGGCGACCGAGCCGGAAGTCTGCGGCAGGACGCCCACGAGCGCGCACCGGGCGACCTCGTCGACGGACGCGTCGGGCAGCTCGGCTCGAACCCGCTCGACGGCGTCGTCGGTCAGGCGGGTCGCCAGAGCCGGGCGGCGCTGCGATTGCTCCGCCAGGGTCCGCAGCAGAGCGACGACCTGGTCGGGAGTCTTGCCGGCGCCGTAGACGACCTCCGGATCGCCGGTCCGCACGCCACGATGGGTGTCCAACCGGGCAAAGCCGAGATCGGTGAAGCCTTGCAGCGGCAGCGTGCGGAGCTGCTGTTCTGCCTCGCTCGGGCTGAGCCGCCCCGTGGCCACCGCGTCGAGCAGCGCGCGCACCTCGGTGCGGTCCATGGTTCGACCCTAGTGCGATCACAACTAGGCTGCTGCCTCGTGCTTCCCCTCGACCGCCCGCTGCTCGACGACATCGCCATCGGCGCTGCCGCCGCCGCTGTGGTCGGGATCCTCACCGCGATCAGCGCACACGTGCGCGTCGGCCGGTTGCGCCAGGGCTTCGCCGCGCTCGACGGTCGGGGCAAGGACACGGTCCTCGATGCCGTCCGTCGCAGCGGCCAGGAGACCGCGGCGATGCGCGCCGACCTCGACGCGGTGCGTGGTGACCTCCGCGCCGTCCGCGGCGATGTCAACGATGCCCTACGCCACGTCGCAGTCGTCCGGTACGACGCGTTCGGCGACATGGGTGGTCGGCTGTCGTTCACGGTCGCACTCCTCGACGACGCATCCGACGGCGTGGTGATCACGTCGATCCACGGCCGGAGCGAGTCGCGGTCATATGCGAAGGGTGTCAAGGCGGGCGTGAGCGAACAGTCGCTGTCGCCGGAGGAACAGCAGGCGATCGAGCTCGCCATGCGTGGGGCGACCGGGGCTGCCGGCAAAGGCAGCTGACATGCCCGGCTTGCCGCCAGCGCGCTACGCATACCTAGGACCCGAGGGAACGTTCTGCGAAGCGGCGCTGCGCACGCTGCCCGCCGCGGACAAGGCCGAACATCAGCCCTGTGTGTCGGTGGCGGACGCTCTCGATGCGGTGCGTTCGGGCGATGCCACGGGGGCCGTCGTACCGCTGGAGAACTCGGTCGAGGGATCCGTTGCGGAGACACTCGACGAGCTGGCGGGCGGCGACCCGCTGCAGATCGTCCGCGAGGTTCTGCTGCCGGTCACCTTCGCTCTGCTCGGGCGCGCGGGCACGCAACTGGCCGGCATCCGTACCGTCACGACGATGCCGCATGCCGAAGCCCAGGTGCGCGGATGGTTACGACGAGAGCTACCGGACGCGCGGTTCATCCCTGCCCCGAGCACCGCGGATGGTGCGCGCGCGGTCGCCGCCGGGGAGGCGGACGCGGCGGTCGCCGCGCCACTCGCCGCCGACCGGTATCGCCTGACGGTGCTCGCGGACGACATCGCGGACGCGCCCGGTGCGGTGACCCGCTTCGTCCTCGTCACGCGACCGGGCAGCTCGCCGCCGCCGACGGGTGCCGACCGCACGACGGTGATGGCCTTCATCGCCGACGACCATCCGGGTGCGCTGCTCGAGCTGCTGACCGAGTTTGCCGTGCGCGGGGTCAACCTCACCCGGATCGAGTCCCGGCCTACCGGGGTGGGCCTGGGTCGCTACTACTTCTCGATCGACGCCGAGGGCCACATCGGTCAGGCCCGGGTGGCCGAGACCCTCGCGGCGATCCGGCGCGAGTGCGCCGACGTACGGTTCCTCGGCTCCTATCCCCGGGCCGACGGGCTCGCAGCGAATGAACGACCGGGCACGTCAGACGCGGACTTCGCCGACGCCCACGCCTGGGTCGAGCGCGTCCGCAACGGGCACTGAAACGCGGAACCCCCCGCTGCTGCGGGGGGTTCCGACGGCAAATCGCTAGATCACGGGGCGCACTGGTCGATCGTCTGCTCCGTGCCATTGACGTTGACATAGAGGTGCAGGCACGCGGAGCTGCTGGCGGCCATCGCGGCCGGAGCAGCAAGACCGAGGGTCGCGCCGACGAGCGTCAGGACAGCGGCGATGCGCTTCATAGATGGGACTCCCTCCCTATCGGTGACGCCGACCGTCATTGGCCCGCGCACCGATCTCAACGGCGCTCGACCGAAACCCTCGCGGGTGGCCGTGTCGGTAACCTCGATCGTGTGATTGATCTGCGGGCTCTTCGCGACGACCCGGAGGCCTTCCGGCGCAGTCAGCGCGCCCGCGGAGCCGATCCAGCGGTGGTCGACGAGGTGCTGGCGGCGGACGAACGACGACGAGCCGCGGTCACGGCCGCCGATGCGTTGCGAGCCGAGTCCAACACGGCAAGCCGGGCCATCCAGGGCGCCTCGCCCGATCAGCGTCCGGCGATGATCGGCCGGGCCAAGGAGCTCAAGGAGTCGGTGCGCGCGGCGGAGGCGGACGAGTCCGCCGCAGATGCCGCTCTCCGCGACGCCGCCTACGGCCTGGCGAACCTCGTCGAGGAAGGCACCCCGGAAGGCGGCGAGGCCGACTCGGTCGTCATCGAGACGGTCGGCGAGGTCCCGCACTACGACTTCGAGGTGCGCGACCACGTCGACATCGGCCAGCGGCTCGCCGCGTTCGACCTCGAGCGGGGCGCCAAGGTCAGCGGAGCGCGCTTCTACTTCCTGACCGGCGTCGGTGCGCTGCTCGAGTTCGCCTTGGTCAACTTCGCGATGCAGCGGGCAACCGCGGCCGGCTTCGTACCCGTGATTGCGCCGGCGTTGGTCCGCCCCGAGGCGATGGAGGGCACCGGCTTCCTCGGCGCACACGCGGCCGAGGTCTATCGCGTCGACAGTGACGACCTCTACCTCGTCGGCACCAGCGAAGTCCCTCTCGCGGCGATGCACGGCGACGAGATCCTCGACGCAGATCTGCTGCCCCGCCGCTACGCCGGGTTCTCCTCGTGCTTCCGGCGGGAGGCCGGTTCCTACGGTCAGGACACCCGCGGGCTCATCCGGGTGCACTGGTTCGACAAGGTCGAGATGTTCTCGTACTGCCCGGTCGAGGACTCGCAGGCCGAACA
>DATBDO010000153.1:0-11660 GCA_036269855.1 Mycobacteriales bacterium | reverse complement strand
CTCGGCTTGCTTGTTGCCGACGGTTTGCGCGCGCTGCTCGGTGTCTTCGGCGGCAGTTTCGACACGGTGTCGCTCCAGCTGCGCACCCGCACGATCATCGTCAGCCTGCTCGTCGGCGGCCTCGCAACCATCATCGCGAGCGTCGTCCCGGCCATCCGTGCCACGCGGATCCCCCCCGTCGCGGCGATGCGCGACGATTTCGTCCTCCCCACGCCGACACTTCGCCGGCGGACCCGGATCGGTGCCGCACTGCTCATCATCGGCGCGGCGTTGCTCGCGTTCGGGGTGAAGAACGGCCAGGCCCTCGGCATCGGTCTCGGCGCCCTCGCCATGTTCCGCGGTGTCGTCTCCCTCAGTCCGGTGCTGAGCCGTCCGATCGTCGGTGGGATCGGGCGGGTGCTCCCCCGCTTCTGGGGTACGCCGGGACGGCTCGCCCGCGAGAACGCCTTGCGCAATCCCCGGCGGACCGCGGCCACTGCGTCAGCGTTGATGATCGGGATCGCACTCACGACCACCATGTCGATCATGGCGGCGTCCATCACGTCGTCGGCCAACGCCGCCATCGACAAGAGCGTCGGCGCCGACTTCATCATCACGGCAAACAATTTCGCGCCCGTATCCGACAGCGTCGCCAGCGAAGCTCGCCAGGTGCCGGGCGTCGCAGATGTGACCGCTTTCCGAGCCGGGGTGATGAAGGTCCACAACAGCACCAAGCAGGTGCAGGGCGTGACCTCCGACACCGTCGTGGACACGCTTCGGCTCGATCTCACCAGCGGCTCGGCCGACAACGTTGCTCCGGGCGCAGTGCTCGT
This sequence comes from Mycobacteriales bacterium, assembly GCA_036269855.1. Classification (GTDB taxonomy): domain Bacteria; phylum Actinomycetota; class Actinomycetes; order JAFAQI01; family JAFAQI01; genus DATBDO01. The sequence continues at coordinate 10,848 of DATBDO010000153.1, read as the reverse complement.
CAGCGAGAAGGTCGCCACCGACAACAAATGGCACGTGGGCAGCGACGTACCCGTGGAGTTCTCCCTGACCGGCCACCAGAGTCTGCACGTGCAAGGCATCTACGCCAAGAACCCGATCGCCGGCGACTATCTGATCGGGCTCGAGACCTACGACGCCAACTTCCGAAACCGGCTCGACCAGGTGGTGGCATTGACCGCGGCGCCCGGCGCCAACCTGGGCCAAGTGCGCGCCGGCTTGACCAAGGCCTTGAGCAACAACCCCTCCCTCAAGCTGCAGGACCAGACCGAGTTCAAGCAGGACCAGAAGCGGCAGATCAACCAGGTGCTCGCATTCGTGCTCGCACTGCTGGTGTTGTCACTGCTCATCGCGTGGTTGGGGATCGTCAACACATTGGCGCTGTCGGTGTTCGAGCGGACCCGCGAGATCGGGCTGCTGCGTGCCGTGGGGATGGCAACACGACAGGTTCGGCGAATGATCCGTCTCGAGGCGGTCGTCATCTCGTTGTTCGGCGCGTTGCTCGGGGTCGCACTCGGTCTCGGCTACGGCGTCGCGCTCGTGCAAGCACTGCACTCCCAGGGCATCGACACGACGTCGTTCCCCGTGGCTCAGCTCGTCGGCTATCTCGTCGTCGGGATGCTCGCAGGTGTCACAGCCGCGCTCTGGCCGGCCCGGCGCGCGTCAAAGCTCGACGTGCTGCAGGCCATCTCCTCCGAGTAGGCCGAGCAGCCAGTCGGGCTCGATCTCTCCGATCGTGGCAACGACGTGCCGCCGCGGGCCCGGCTCGATCGGTGACACGGACGGCACCGCGACGACCGCGCAGCCGGCTGCCTCGGCTGCCTGGATCCCGCTCGGCGCGTCCTCGATGGCGATCGCGAACTCGGGTCGGACGCCGAGTGCACGGCAGGCGGTGAGGTAGGGGTCCGGGTGCGGCTTACCTCGGCTCACCTCGTCCCCGGTGATGACCGCGTCGAAGCGGTCGGCACCGAGCCAACCCAGCGCCGGGTCGACCAACACCCGGTACGACGACGTGACCAACGCGGTCCGAGCGCCCCGGGATCGCACCGCATTGACCAGCTCCAGCGCGCCGACGTGCACCGTCAGCGCGTCGGTGAACCGTGCCGCCATTGATGCGAGAACCTCTTGCTGCACGTCCTCGGGCGTCCGGCTCGAGCCCGTGAGATCGACGATGTAGCGACAGGTCGCGTCAACGGTGCCGCCGATGCAGCGAGCTTGATGTTCACGTCCCCAGGTGCCGCCGAGTCGCTCGACCACGTCGCGTTCGACCTCGAACCAGACCGGCTCGGAGTCGACGAGCACGCCGTCCATGTCGAACAGGACCGCCGGCACCGGTCTGCTCACCGGGCGTTGAAGTATTTCGCCTCGGGGTGATGCACGACGATCGCGTCCGTCGACTGTTCCGGGTGCAGCTGGAACTCCTCGGAAAGCGTGACGCCGATCCGCTCGGGGCGCAGCAGCTCGACGACCTTGGCGCGGTCCTCGAGGTCGGGGCAGGCGGGATAACCGAAGGAGTAGCGCGAGCCGCGGTAGGCCTGGTGGGCAAGCACCTCGGCAAGGTCGTCCCCGTCGTCGCCGCCGAAACCGAGCTCTTCGCGAACCCGCTGATGCCAGAGCTCGGCAAGTGCCTCGGTGAGCTGGACCGACAGTCCGTGCAGCTCGAGGTAGTCGCGATAGGCGTCCTTCGCGAACAGCTCCCCCGTCACTTCGGCGATGCGTGAACCGACCGTGACCAGCTGGAACGCGACGACGTCGACCTCGCCGGAGTCTTCCGACCGGAAGAAGTCGGCCAGGCACAGGAACCGGGGCCGGCGTTGCCGCGGGAAGGTGAACCGCATGCGCTCGGAGCCGTCCTCGTTGAGGACGATGAGGTCGTCGGCCTTGCTGACGCACGGGTAGTAGCCGTAGACGACCGCGGCTTCGAGCAGCTGCTCGGCCTGGAGTCGTTCGAGCCACCCACGCAGCCGCGGACGGCCCTCGGTCTCGACGAGCTCCTCGTAGGAGGCCCCGTCACCGCGACCCGGACGCAGCCCCCACTGGCCGAGGAACGTGGCGCGCTCGTCGAGCAGCGCGGCATAGTCCGCGAGCGCGATGCCCTTCACGACCCGGTCGCCCCAGAACGGCGGGGTCGGTACGACGTTGTCGGCGGCAACCTCCGAGCGCGCCGGCACCTGGTCGGCCGGCACCTCGTCCGGGCGACCCCGCGCGGCGACGCGACGGCCACGAGGCTCCGGAAGTACCGCACCCGGCTCGCCCCGCTTCACCGCCATGACGGCGTCCATCAGGCGGAGACCTTCGAACGCGTCGCGCGCGTATCTGACGTCACCGGAGTACATCGCGGCGAGGTCGTCCTCGACGTAAGCCCGCGTCAGCGCGGCGCCACCGAGCAGTACGGGCCAGCGGCGAGCGACATCGCGGACATTCATCTCCTCGAGGTTCTCTTTCATGATGACCGTGCTCTTGACGAGCAGGCCGCTCATGCCGATCGCGTCGGCCCGATGCTCGTCGGCCGCGTCGAGGATCGCGGAGATCGGTTGCTTGATGCCGAGGTTGACGACCGTATAGCCGTTGTTGGACAGGATGATGTCGACAAGGTTCTTGCCGATGTCGTGCACATCGCCCTTGACCGTCGCCAGGACGATCGTGCCCTTGCCGGCCTCGTCGGTCTTCTCCATGTGCGGCTCGAGGTGACCGACCGCCGCCTTCATCACCTCGGCGGACTGCAACACGAACGGCAGCTGCATCTGGCCGGAGCCGAACAGCTCACCAACCGTCTTCATGCCCTCGAGCAACGTGTCGTTGACGATCTCGAGCGCCGGCCGCGACTGAAGCGCCTCGTCGAGGTCGGCTTCGAGCCCATTGCGTTCGCCATCGACGATGCGCCGTGCCAACCGCTCGGACAGCGGCAGCGCGGCGAGCTCCTCGGCACGGCTGGCTCTGGCGCTCTGTGCGTCGACGCCTTCGAACAGCTGGAGGAATCGCTGCAACGGGTCGTAGCCGTCTCGCCGACGGTCGTAAACCAGGTCCAGCGCGACTTCACGCTGCTCGTCGGCGATACGCGGGATCGGCAGGATCTTGCTGGCGTGCACGATGGCAGAGTCGAGCCCGGCGTTGACGCATTCGTGCAGGAAAACCGAGTTGAGCACCTGCCGTGCTGCCGGGTTGAGACCGAACGACGCGTTGGAGACGCCGAGGGTCGTCTGTACCGTGGGATAGCGGCGCTTCAGCGCACGGATGCCTTCGATGGTTTCCAGGCCGTCGCGACGCGACTCCTCCTGGCCGGTGGCCAAGGTGAACGTCAGGCAGTCGACGAAGATGTCCTCGACGGACATGCCCCAGGTGTCGACGAGATCGTCGATGATCCTGCTCGCGATCTCGACCTTGCGTTCGGCGGTGCGCGCCTGACCCTGCTCGTCGATGCACATCACGACAACCGCCGCACCGTGCTCCCGGACCACGTGCATCTTCTTCGTGTAGTTGCTCTCCGGCCCGTTGCCGTCTTCGAAGTGCACCGAGTTGACGATGCTGCGGCCGCCGAGACACTCGAGCCCGGCTTCGATGACCGGCCATTCGGTCGAGTCGATCATCAGCGGGATCGTCGAGGCGGTGGCCAGCCGCGATGCAGCGTCGCGCATGTCGGCCACACCGTCGCGACCGACATAGTCGATGCATACGTCGAGCACGTGGGCACCGTCGCGGACCTGGTCGCGAGCAATCTCGACGCCGTCGTCCCACCGGCCCTCGAGCATCGCCTCTCGGAACGCCTTCGAGCCGTTGGTATTGGTGCGCTCCCCCACCGACAGATAACTGGCGTCCTGCCGGAACGCGACGTGCTGGTAGAGCGATGACGAGCCGGACTCGTGCCGTGGACGTCGGGGCGCCACCTCCCGACCCCCGACCCGCTCCACGACCGCGCGGATGTGTTCCGGGGTCGTCCCGCAACAGCCGCCGACCAACGCGAGCCCGAACTCGCGGGTGAACTGGTCGTGGGCGTCGGCCAGCTGCTCCGGCGTCAACGGATAGCGCGCTCCGTCGCTCGTCAGCTCCGGCAGCCCCGCATTGGGCATGCACGACAACCCGATCTGCGCATGCCGAGACAGGTAGCGCAGGTGCTCGCTCATCTCCGCGGGCCCGGTCGCGCAGTTGAGTCCGACCAGGTCGAGCTCCAACGGCTCGATCGCCGTCAAGGCGGCACCGATCTCACTCCCGAGAAGCATCGTCCCGGTCGTCTCGACCGTCACCTGTGCGAACAGCGGCAGCCGGAGGCCGGTCGCGCGGAATGCCCGCCGCGCGCCGTTGATCGCCGCCTTGGCCTGCAACAGGTCCTGGGCCGTCTCGACGAGCACGGCGTGCGAACCGCCCTCGATGAGACCGGTCACCTCCGCCTCGTAGGCGTCCCGCAGGGCCGCATAAGACACATGTCCGAGCGTGGGCAGCTTCGTACCGGGCCCGACTGAGCCGATCACCCACCGGCGCCGCTCCGGCGTCGAATAGTCGTCGGCAACCTCGCGCGCAAGCCGGGCGGCGGAGACGGACAGCTCGTGGATGCGATCGGCGATGCCGTACTCGGCGAGGTTGGCCAGGTTTGAGCCGAAGGTGTTGGTCTCGACCGCGTCGGCGCCGACGGCGAAATAGGCGTCATGGACCGCGCGGACGACGTCGGGCCTGGTCACGTTGAGAACCTCGTTGCAGCCCTCGTGTCCCTCGAAGTCGTCGAGCCCGAGGTCGTGCGCCTGCAGCATCGTGCCCATCGCGCCGTCAGCGACGACCACCCGCTCGCGCAGTGCGGCAAGCAGGCCGTCGTCAGCAGCGGAACGGGCCATGATCAGTGCCGAAAGTCTACCGGGGGCCGGTCATTGCGGACGAACCGATAAGTTGCGCGTGACAGCGACATGAGGGGTGAGGCGTGGCCAGCTACAAGACCGTTCTGGTCGGCACTGATGGCTCCGAGTCGTCGTTCCGTGCGGTCGAGCGGGCGGCGGCGCTCGCCGGCGACACCGGTGCGACCCTGCTGGTCACCTCCGCCTACACGCCGATGCCCGACCGCGACCAGCGTCGCGCGGCTGACGCACTGGGCGAGGAGTCCTACAAGGTGGTCGGCTCGCACCCCGCAGAAGACATCCTCCGTGAGGCCGCCGACCTCGCCAAGAAGGCCGGCGCCAAGAAGGTCGACACCGTCTCGCAGGCCGGGGACCCCGTCGATGTGCTCGTCGACGTCATCGACAAGAACAGTGTCGACCTCTGCGTGGTCGGCAACCGCGGGCTCAACAGCCTGGCCGGACGGCTGCTCGGCTCGGTGCCCGCCAACATCAGTCATCGCGCGTCGTGCGACGTGCTCATCGTCCACACCACTACCGGTCGCGGGCGCTGACGGTCCGGCTGCCCGCATGACCGTCCTGGGTGCGGCACCAGCACCCGCGGGCGGTATCGACCTCGATCTTCCCGGCGACAGCATCCGTCTGGGCGCGACCAGGTGGCCGGGTGTCGGCCCGCCGGTCGTGCTGCTCCACGGGCTCGCATCGCAGCGCCGGTTCTGGAACCTCGTCGTCCCCTCGCTCGTGTCGACGACAGGCACGGGTCTGCCCGTCCTCGCGATCGACCAGCGCGGCCACGGCGACGCCGACCGGCCCGCCACGTCGTACGAGCTCGCGCAGGTCAGCAACGACCTCGCGACGGCGATGGATGCAGTCGGCTGGTCCCGCGCCGTCATCGTCGGTCACTCGTGGGGCGGTGCCGTCGCGGCCACGTTTGCCGCCGAACATCCCGAGCGGACATTGGCCGTACTCGGGATCGATGGCGGCACCTCACCGGCAGTGCCGCCGGGCCAGGACCGGGCGGAGATCCGCAAGCGGCTCGAGCCGCCGCGACTCGCCATGCCGCCCGATGAGCTCGAGGCGATGATCCGGTCGCGAGCGACGAACAACTCGGCCGACGCCGACGCGGCGGCCAGCGCCGTCCTGCCGATCTTCGAAGTGGGCGACGATGGGTTGGCACGCGCTCGACTGCCGTACGACGTCCATATGCAGATCGTGGACACGCTGCTCGACTACGACGCTCCCGCGACGCTGGGTCGGATCCGGTGTCCGATGTGGTTCGTCGCGTGCGGCTGGCCCGGGGATGACGACGAACAGCAGCGACGCGCCGCGGCTTTCGACACACTGGCGAATAGCAGGCCGGATGGGCGCTTCATGCGCTGGGGTGGTGCCATCCACGACGTACCCTTGCAATGGCCCGCGCTGGTGGCCGGGTTGATACGGACGGTCGCCGACGAGGTCCGATAGCCCACCCCCGCGAGAGGAGCCAGCGTGACCGTCAGCGGACGCGCCATGCTCGCCGCCTTCGAAGGGTGGAATGACGCCGCCGACGCCGCTTCCAACGCGATCGAGCACCTCGAGCGCGAATGGCAGGCGCAGCCGTTCGCGGCGATCGACCCGGAGGACTACTACGACTACCAGGTCAACCGGCCGACGGTCCGGCTCGTCGACGGCGTGACCCGTCGCATCGAGTGGCCGACGAGCCGGTTGTCGGTGGCCAAGACCATCGACCCCGAAGTCGTGCTGCTGCGCGGCCTCGAACCCAACATGCGCTGGCGGGCGTTCTGCGACGAGCTGGTGGAGTTCGCACAAGAGCTCGACGTGCAGTCGGTCGTGTGCCTCGCGGCGCTTCTCGCCGACGTTCCGCACTCGCGTCCCATCGAGATACACGGGTCAGCCTCCGACGACGCCCTCGCCGCCAACCTCGGTCTCACCCGGTCGCGCTACGAAGGCCCGACCGGCGTCGTGTCTGTGTTCCACGAGGCGTGCGCGCGGGCCGGGCTCAAGGTCGTGTCCTTCTGGGCTTCAGTCCCGCACTACGTCGGGCAGCCGCCATGCCCCAAGGCGACGTTGTCGTTGCTGCACCGCGCCGAAGACGCGCTGGACATCGCGATCCCGCTCGGCGACCTGCCGGAGCAGGCGCGCGCGTGGGAGCACGGCGTCGACGAACTCGCCCGCGAGGACGGCGAGATCGCCGAGTACATCTCGTCGCTCGAGGAACGCGAGGACGAGGCGCAGTTGCCGGAGGCCAGCGGCGATGCGATCGCGAAGGCGTTCGAGCGCTACCTGCGCCGGCGGGACAACCCGCCGGCGGGTAGCTGACTCGTCTCGACTGTCAGGCCTTCGCCTTTGCCTGCTTCGCCGCCGGCTCAGCTGCGCGCTGACCGGGCACGTCCACGTCCGGGAGGCTGACTGACTCCGGCTGACCGGTGCGCAGGTAGAGGTAGCCCGCGAGCACGAGGGTCAGCGGCGCGCTGCCCAGGAATGCGAACCACGCGCCGATCCCACTCACCGCGACGACGCCCACGACGACGGTCACGATGCCGAGCGCCTTGGGCATTGCTCCGGTGCGGAGGATGGCGATGCCCATCGCGAGCGTTGCGATCATCAGCCCACCGAAGAGCGTGACGAAAAAGATGTCCTCGGAGACCTGGTTGAGCGCTTGTGCCGCACCGGCGGATAGTTTGCTTGTCTTGTCCGCGAGCGCCGCCGTGGTCCCGGCGCCGAGCCCGAGGCCCACTGCAGTTAGCGCACCGCCCACGATGGTCAGGGTTGCGAGCAGATCCGATCCTCGCCGGCGCAGGTAGGCGGCCATGCCGACGTAGAAGACAACAGCCATGACCGACGCATACCCGAAGATGAAGATCGACGCGCTCGCCCGGCCATGGTGGGACTGGTAGAAGTCGATGACCTTGGCTCCGCTCGACCCGGAGTCAGGCGTGTTGCTGATGGCGATCCCGACCACTACAAGGCCGACGAAGACCACTCCCGCTACCGGCGGCACGATCCGCTTCCAACGATCTGTCATCGCCTATCCCTTCGACTGAGGGTGGACTCCCCTAGCCGTTGGTAGCACCACATAGACGCAACGTCTGACGATCGCCGTATTGCGCGGATTAGTCGGGAGTGCGCTAGACGATCCCGAGTAGGGCGTCTACGGCGAGTGCGACTTGCCCCGGTGCGCCCGGGTCGGTCCCGTCGCTGGCTGCCCACGTGTCGACGAACTCCAATGCGTCCGGGGTACGCAGTCCATCGGCCAGCGCGGCCCGGATGTCCTCGACGACCGGACCCGCCGCCGGCGCTGCGTCACGGGCGAAAGCGGCCCGCCACCTTTCGAGCCGACGTTCGGCCGCAGTGAGCTGACCGTGCCGCCACTCCCAGTCGGTGCGATGGTCGTGCGCAAGGAGCGCAAGCCGGATCGCCATGGGGTCGACACCGGTACGTCGCAGCGCAGAGACGAAGACGAGATTGCCCTTCGACTTCGACATCTTCTCGCCGTCGTAGCCGACCATGGCCTGGTGGACGAAGGTCCGCGCGAACGGCCACTGGCCCGTCACGACAGCGGCCTCGGCGGCGCCGAGCTCATGGTGCGGGAAGACGAGGTCGGAGCCGCCACCCTGGACGTCGATGACCGAGCCGAGGTGGTGCAACGCGATGGCGGCGCATTCGATGTGCCAACCCGGTCGACCGTGGCCGAACGGTGACTCCCACGCGGGCTCGGCCGGCCGCGCCGCCTGCCACAGCAGGCAGTCGAGCGGGTCCTTCTTGCCGGGACGGTCGGGGTCTCCGCCGCGTTCGGCCGACAAGCGGATCATTTCGGCTACGTCGAGATGACCGATGTCACCGAGGTGGTCCGTCGCGGTGACAGAGAAGTAGACGTCGCCATCCAGGTCGTAGGCAGCGCCGCGCTGCCGCAGCTCCTGGATCATGTCGACGATGTCAGGGATCGCCTCGACAGCGCCTACGTACTCGTCGGGTGGCAGAACGCGCAGCGCCGCCATGTCGGCCCGGAACAGTTCGGTCTCGCGCTTGGCGATCTCCTTCCAGTCGTGGCCGGTCGCGACTGCGCGTTCGAGCAACGGGTCGTCGACGTCGGTGACGTTCTGCACGTAGCGGACGTCGTGCCCAGCGTCACGACAGCTGCGCTGGATGAGGTCGAAGAGCAAGTAGGTCGCGGCATGCCCGAGGTGGGTCGCGTCGTACGGCGTGATGCCGCACACATAGATCAACACCGGGTCGGCATGACCGCCGAGCTGGACCAGGGAGTCGCTTGCCGTGTCGTACACGCGCGGCATCCGGCCGACGCCGAGGCCGGCCTCGGCGAGGCGGGGCACCTCAGGGGCCGGCCATGATTCCACGCGGCGAGCCTAGTGTGACCGCGTGCTGCGGGCGCTGGAGAGCGGGACAGCCGACGTAACCGTCGACGGCGCCCGGTTGCGCGGTGACGATCTCTCCGGCGCGGTCGGTGCAGTGGCCGCAACGGTGCGCGGCCTGGACCGGGTAGCAGTCGTGGCAGACCGATCGTTGTCGGCGGTCGTCGCCGTGGCCGGTGTGCTCGCGGCCGGCGGGTGCGTCGTACCGATCAATCCGGCGGCCGGCGTCGACGAACGACGGCACGTGCTGGCCGACGCTGACCCGGCACGCATCCTCACGGCCGACGACATCGACCTGTCCGCACGTGGCGACCTTGCGCCGATGCCATCGGTCGACGAGACGCCGGCACTCGTCGTCTACACCTCCGGCACAACCGGCCGGCCCAAGGGAGCGCTCGTGCCGCGGCGCGCCATCGTGGCCTGTCTCGACGGCCTGGCGTCGGTCTGGCACCAATCGCCGGATGACGTGCTCGCCCATGCGTTGCCGCTGTTCCACGTGCATGGCCTGGTCCTCGGCACCCTCGGACCGTTGCGGCACGGGTCGCGGGTGGTCGTGTCCGCGCAGTTCGCGCCGATCGCCGATGCGACGGTCTACTTCGCCGTACCGACAATGTGGTCACGACTCGACGACGCGTCGTTGACGTCGATGTCCGGAGCCCGGCTGCTCGTCTCCGGCTCGGCTTCCCTGCCTGCCCCGGTGTTCGACCGGGTGCGGTCGATCACCGGCCGCGCACTGGTCGAGCGCTACGGGCTCACCGAGTCGCTCATCGTCACCGCCGCGAGCCCGGACGATGAGCCCGCGCCGGGGCGCGTCGGTCACGCATTGCCGGGCGTCGGCCTTCGCGTTGCTGACGCCGACGAGTCCGGACTGGGCGAGGTGCAGCTGAGCGGGCCGACACTGTTCGCGGGTTACCTCAACAACCCGGACGCAACGAATGCAGCAATGACGCCTGACGGCTGGCTGCACAGCGGTGATCTCGGCGCCTGGGACGAGCGCACCGGACTGCGGCTCTTCGGCCGGCTCGCGACCGATCTCATCAAGACCGGCGGCTTCAAGGTCGGGGCGGGTGAAGTCGAGGACGCGCTGCTTGCGCACCCTGCGGTGGCGGAGGCAGCCGTCCTAGGCGAGCCGGATGACGATCTCGGCGAGCGCATCGTGGCGTGGGTAGTGACGCACGAGGCGGTCGATGCCGACGCGCTGATCGAGCACGTCGCGCAGAAACTCGCTCCGCACAAGCGCCCGCGCACGGTGCGATTCGTCGACGCGCTACCGCGCAACACCCTCGGCAAGGTGCAGAAGACCCGGTTGCGCTAGATGTTGTGGCGCTTGTACCCCTTGTTCGGCGCCTGATCGTAGGCCGGGTTGTCGCCATCGGCCGGGTAGGCGAACTGCCAACCGTAGTGAGTCGGGGACCCGATCAGTTTCCGCTTGAACACAAGGCGGATGGTGTGGTTGTTCGGCCGCGTCGCGGTGGCCGGCCCCACCACCTGCGCACCACTGTTTTGGCATGTGTTGACGTAGTACTTGAAGTGGTCAGTGGTGTTCTGCCCAGCGCCAGGCGGGGATGAGTCGACGAAGTAGTCACAGGTCGGGTTGTCGAACTTCTGACCTGGGACGTCGATGTAGAGCCTCGGCAAAACCTCG
>DATBDO010000152.1:0-31133 GCA_036269855.1 Mycobacteriales bacterium | reverse complement strand
CCGCCGTACTTCTGGTCGACGGCGTAGTCGATCGTGTTCTGCCCCTTGGCGGCATCCTGTCCGTAAGGCCGGCTTACGGAGATCGCGAGCACCTTGCCGGTGCCCGGTTGTACGACGGCCTCCGCGCCTGCGACGCCGGCGGGCTCGCGCGGATGCACGTAATCGCGCACGGCGGCGTCGGCCGCTTGCTGCACCTCGGGATCGAGGGTCGTATGGATCGTCAGGCCGCCGCGCAGTAGCAGCTTGATGCGATCCTCCTCGGTCGCACCGAATGCCTTGGACGTCTCGATCACGTGCTGGACGTAGTCGCAGAAGTAGGGCGCGGACGAGGCCTCGCAGCCGTTCCCCTGCCGGTGCACGTGAAGCACGATCCGTCTGCCCGTCGCCCGCTCGTACTGCGTCTCGTCGATGAAGTGGTATTTCAACATCTGGCCGAGTACGACGTTCCGGCGAGCGAGTGCTGCCGCCGGGTGCAACGCGGGGTCATAGACCTCGGGCGACTGCACCAGCCCGGCGAGCAGTGCCGCCTGCGAAAGGGTCAGCTTGCCCACCGACTGGCCGAAGTAGTGCTTCGCGGCCGTGCCGACGCCGTAGGCACCGTCGCCGAAGTAGGCGATGTTGAGGTAGCCGGCGAGGATCTGCGCCTTGCTGTACTTCTGCTCCAAGGCCAATGCGTAGCGCGCTTCGCGCGCCTTGCGGGCCAGGGTGTCGGAGTGCGCGGCCGCGACCGCCGCCTTGTCGCCGGATGCCTGCGCCTTCTCGATCAGCACGTTCTTCACGTACTGCTGGGTCAGGGTCGACCCACCCTGCTGCACCGACCCGGACGAGCCGTTGTGCAGCAGCGCGCGGAACGCGCCCTTGATGTCGATGCCGTGGTGCTCGTAGAACCGCACGTCCTCGACCGCGATGATCGCCTTCTGCATGACCTCGGGGACCTGGTCGAGGCTGACGATGATGCGGTCCTGGAAGTAGAAGGTCGCGAGGGTCGAGCCGTCGGCGGCCAGGATGCGGGACACCTGCGGCGGTGCCGAGATGTCCAGCTCGGACGGCAACCGCTCGAAGTCGTTCGCCCCGGTGCGCGCCAGCAGCCCGACCCCGCCCACGATCGGCAGCAGCATCCCGCCCAGCAGCAGCCCGGCGACGACACTGATCACCGCCAGCACGCCAACCCGCTGCAGGGTCGCGTTGCCGCTGCTCCGCGACCGCCGCATGCGCACGACGACCAGAGTATTGGCGCCATCGTCGGGCGCCCAGAATGCCCGATCTACGGTCCCGTGAGCGTGGGGCACGCCGTTCGGCTGTTAGCCATCCCCCGAAAGGACTATCCAAGAATGAGACGAACGGGGACTGCCGTCCCTTGCGTCCGGTTCGTACGGTCATAGGCAGCGGTGCGGGGGCGCCGCCTCGCCAACTGAGACCGAAGGACGGCCATGCCCTGGACCCAGGACTGGACATCTCGTGCCGCGTGCCGCGACGACGCTCCGGACAGCTTGTTCGTGCAGGGCGCGGCACAGAACCGTGCCAAGAGCGTCTGCCTGGGCTGCCCCGTCCGCACCGAGTGCCTCGCCGACAGCCTGGACAACCGGGTCGAGTTCGGCGTTTGGGGCGGCATGACGGAGCGCGAGCGGCGAGCACTCCTGCGCCGTCGGCCCAACGTCACGTCCTGGCGCCGGCTCCTCGAGACCGCGATGATCGACTTCGAGACCGCGAAGGTCACCGACACCAAGCACGTGACCGTCGCCAGCTGACGCAACGGCTCTAGTCCGCGAGCTCGGCGCCGATCCGCCGCAGCCCGTCCAAGTCATGGACGTCGGTCGACTGCGCCTTGACCCGCACCACCGGCACGCGCGGGTGCGCCGCGGTGAACCGCTCAGCCATCCGCCCGTCCCGGGCCGCGGCTGACAATCGGTCCGCGTGCACCCGCAGGGCCGCTGCTGTGAGCGGAGATTCCTCGGACTCATCGAGCTGCTCCGCGGCCGCAAGGGACCGCTGCACCGAGAGCCCCTCGACCGTCGACACGTGGACCCGGTTGAGCACCAGGCCGGCCAGCGGCATCCGTTCCTCGCCGAGCCGTTCGACGAAGTACGCCGCTTCACGGAGTGCGTCCCGCTCGGGTACGGCGATGACGATGAACGCCGTGCCGGGCTCCTTCAGCAGCCGGTAGGTCTTCTCAGCGCGCTCCCGGAACCCACCGAACATCGTCTCCAGCGACGTGACGAACAGGCTTAGGTCCTTGAGCGTCTGGGCGCCGAGGATGCGCGTCAGCACATTGGTGAAGACACTGAACCCGGCAGTGACGATCTTCATGACGCCGCGTCCGCCCGCCTTCGCCGGCGCCAGCAACAGCCGGATCATGCGGCCGTCCAGGAACCGACCGAGACGCTGTGGTGCGTCCAGGAAGTCGAGCGCGGAACGGCTCGGTGGCGTGTCGACCACGATGAGGTCCCACGCGGAGGTCGCCCTGAGCTGGCCGAGCTTCTCCATCGCCATGTATTCCTGCGTGCCGGCGAAACTCGACGACAGCGAGACGTAGAACGGGTTCGCCAGAATCTGCTCGGCTCGCTGGGGATCGGCGTGGGTCAGCACGATCTCGTCGAACGTGCGCTTCATGTCGAGCATCATCGCGTCGAGCGACCCACCGCGTTCGGGATCGACACCGTCGACGGCGCGCGGTGCGTTGTCGAGCTCGGTCAGGCCCATCGACTGAGCCAGTCGACGAGCCGGATCGATGGTCAGCACGCAGACCTTGCGGCCGCGTTCGGCGGCCCGCAGTGCCAACGCCGCAGCCGTGGTCGTCTTGCCGACACCGCCGGCGCCACAGCAGACAACGATCGATGCCGAGTCGAGAAGTGCGTCGATGTCGAACATCAGGCGATGCCTTGCTCGGCGAGCTGACCGGCGAGCTCGTAGAGACACGACAGGTCGACCGCTTCGGTGAGTAGCGGCAACTCGTACATCGGTCGATCGAGCTCGGCGAGCAGTCCGCGCTCGCGTTCCTCGAGCAGCACCCGGGCGGCGTGCTCGGACACTTCGCCGGCGAGCCCCTCGACGTAACGCGCGGCGTCGTCGATGCCGGCGGCCTTGAGTCCACGGCTTAGCTCCGCCGTGTCGACCTGACCGGATGCGGCCGGCGACAACGCCGCCACCGGCAACAGCGGCTCGCGGACCATGTTGATGGCAATCCCGCCGACCGGAAGGCCCGCTGCGGTGAGCTCGGCGACGCCGTCGACCGTCTCCTGCACGGGCATCTCTTCGAGCACGGTCACCAGATGCACGGCCGTCCGCCGCGAACGAAGCAGGCTCATCACCGAGTCGGCTTGCTGACGCACCGGCCCCATGCGCGCGAGACCGGCGACCTCGGCGTTGACGTTCAGGAAGCGCGCGATCCGCCCCGTTGGTGGCGCATCGAGCACGACGGCGTCGTACAGTCGCCCGCCGCCGCGCCGCTCCCGGGTCGCCGCCTCCATGACCTTTCCCGTGAGCAGGACGTCCCGGAGGCCTGGCGCGATCGTCGTCGCGAAGTCGATCGCCCCGAGCCTCTTCAGGGCACTGCCCGCTCGCTTGAGGTTGTAGAAGATCTCGAGGTACTCGATGAGCGCGGCCTCGGGATCGATGGCGAGGGCATAGACGTCGCCACCCTGGCCGCCGCGTCCCGGCGGCGCCACTGCCACTTTCCGTTCCTCGTAGGGGAGTGGCGGGGTGTCGAACATCTGGGCGATCCCCTGGCGGCCTTCGACCTCGGTGAGCAGCACTTGGCGGCCGCCGGCGGCGAGCGCTAGCGCCAGCGCACCGGCGACCGTGGTCTTGCCGGTGCCGCCCTTGCCCGTGACCACGTGGAGCTTCACGGACGGGAAGTCGCTCACACGTCCACCTCCCACGTCCTCCGCTGTGGAGGGTAGCCACGTCGGGGTTCCCGAAAACTCTCCGTGACCTGGCAGGAGGGGCCGGCGCCGTGACGAATATCACCGAGAGAACAACCCGTAACCCCCGCGGAGGCTCCGGATGTACGACGACTCCACCTGGCGCGCAGCCGCGGAGTGCCGTGGGGAGAACGCGGTCTTCTTCTTCGCGCCGAGCCATTTCGAGCGCAAGCCCGAGAAGGACCTCCGGGAGGGCTCGGCTCGCGCGCTGTGCCGTCGCTGCAAGGTGAAGCAGGCGTGCCTCGACTACTCCATCGAGGTCGAAGAGGGTCACGGCATCTGGGGTGGCCTCAACGAACTCGAGCGCAAGCGGCTGCTGCGCCGCATGCGGGCCGAGAAGAGCGCCTAACTCGCAAGTAGGGTCGGTGCGTGCAGAAGTGGGAGTACGCGACCGTTCCGCTGCTGGTCCACGCCACCAAGCAGATCCTCGATACCTGGGGTGAGGACGGCTGGGAGCTCGTCCAGGTCGTGCCCGCACCCGGCGGTGGCGACCAGGTGGTCGCCTATCTGAAACGACCGCGACAATGACGATCGAGTCCCGCCTTCGCGAGCTCGGTCTCGAGTTGCCCGAGGTCGTCGCGCCGGTCGCCGCCTATGTACCGACGGCCCGATCCGGCAACCTCGTCTGGACATCTGGGCAGCTCCCCTTCGTCGCCGGTTCGCTGCCGGCGACCGGCAAGGTGGGTGCGGCCGTCGACGCGGAGTCGGCGAAGGCCATGGCCCGCACATGTGCGCTCAATGCACTGGCTGCCATTCGTGCCGAGATCGGCGACCTCGACCGCGTGCGCCGTGTCGTCAAGGTGGTCGGTTTCGTCGCGAGCGACCCATCGTTCACTGGTCAACCCGGCGTCATCAACGGCGCAAGCGAACTGCTCGGCGAGGTGTTCGGCGACGCCGGTCGGCATGCCCGAAGCGCGGTCGGTGTCGCCGTACTTCCCCTCGATGCGCCGGTCGAGGTCGAGGTCGTCGTCGAGGTCGACTGACATGGACGCCTCCGCATGACTACGCAGTACGGCGAGTCTCTCGGCCACTGGTCGGCCGAGATCGTCGCCCACGTCCGGGCCATCAATGCCGGCGAGATCCAGCCTGCCGAGCCGCGGCACGCGTCGACCGTGGTGCTGCTGCGCGATGCCGGCGATGGCCCCGGCGTCGAGGCCTACCTGTTGCGTCGGCAGAAGACGATGGCGTTCGCCGCGGGTATGTATGTCTTCCCCGGCGGTGCGGTCGACCCGCGGGACGAGGCCTTGGCCGAGTCGTCCTGGGTCGGACGACCGCCGCACGACTGGGCGCGATTGCTGACGGCAGACACCAGTCTGGCGACGGCGCTCGTGTGCGCGGCCGTTCGCGAGACGTTCGAGGAGTCCGGCGTGCTTCTGGCCGGGACGTCCGCCACCGAGGTCGTTGCCGACATCACCGGCGAAGACTGGGAGGCCGATCGGCTCGCGTTGCTCGACCGCAGTCTGTCCCTGGCCGAGATGCACGACCGGCGTGGGCTCGTCCTGCGGGCGGACCTGTTGCGACCGTGGGCGCACTGGATCACCCCCGAGGTCGAGCCGCGCCGCTATGACACCCGCTTCTTCGTCGCCGCGCTGCCGGACGGTCAGCGCACCCGCGACGTCGGTGGCGAGGCCGACCGGGTCGTGTGGCTGCGTCCGCGGGCCGCGCTCGATGCGTATGAGGCCGGTCAGATCGGGCTGATGCCGCCGACCGCGTTCACGCTGATGGAGATGTCGGCTTTTGACAGCGTCGCCGACGTCCTGGCTGCGGGCGATGCCCGCGACATCCAGCCCGTGCTGCCGAAGATCGTGCTCACCGACGACGACGAAGCGCGGATCCTGCTGCCGCACCACGAGGGCTATCCCCAGTGAGGGTGACGTGGGCGTTGCGGAGCAGGTGACCGAGCGAGCCACCCGACTGCTCGCTCCGAACCCCGGTCCCATGACCCTCGAGGGGACCAACACCTGGGTCCTGCGTGAACCTGGCGCGGACGGCAGTGTCGTCGTCGACCCGGGTCCGTTGCACGAGGAACATCTCGCCACCGTCGCTGCGTTGGGACCGGTGTCGATGATCGTGCTGACCCATGGGCATTTCGACCACGCCGAAGGGGCGTCTCGGCTGCGCGAGCTGACCGGTGCATCGATCACGGCGCGGGACGAGGCGCTGTGTGTCGGCGCCGATCCACTGGAGGCGGATGCGGTGTCGTCAGTCGCCTCGGTCGAATGGCTGACCGTGTTGACGCCGGGACACAGCAGTGACTCGGTGTGCTTCGTGTTGCGCAACGACAACGCGTTGCTCACCGGCGACACGGTCCTCGGTCGTGGAACCACGGTGGTGGCACACCCCGACGGTCGGCTCGCCGACTACCTCGACTCGCTGCAACGACTGCGGGACCTTGCTGCGCAGGACATCGACATCGTGTTGCCCGGCCATGGCCCAGTGCTCGAGGACCCGATCGGCGTCCTCGACTTCTACCTCAGTCATCGCCAGGTTCGACTCGACCAAGTCCGCGATGCCGTCGCCGCCGGAGCTGTTGACGCGAAGGACGTCGTACGCCGTGTCTATGCCGACGTCGACCCGGTGCTGTGGTCGGCGGCAGAAAAGTCTGTGCGCGCGCAGCTCGACTACCTGCGGGAGACCGAGGGTCGATCGTGACCACACCCGACCTGTTCATCTGTCCCGTCTGCGGCACTTCACCCGTCCCGGGCGCACGGTTCTGCCACTCCTGCGGAGCATTGCTCGACCCGACCGCGCTCGCCGATGAAGGAAGTGCGGAACGGCGTGTCGTCACCGTGCTGTTCGGTGACCTTTCCGACTTCACTGCGTGGGCCGAAGACCTCGACCCGGAGCGCGTAGGTGTCGTCACCGACCGCGTCCTCGCGGCGCTCAGCCGGGCCGTCACCGAAATGGGCGGCCGGGTCGACAAGCTGACCGGCGACGGCGTGATGGCGGTGTTCGGCGCGCCGACCGCGCACGAGGACGATGCGGAACGCGCGGTGCGCGCCGCCGCACTCATGCAGAGCGATGTACGGCGCATGATGGCCGAGGAGTCCGGTGGCGGCCGACGCATGGGTTTGCGTGTCGGGCTCAACACCGGTGAGGTCTTCGCCGGCATCCAGGCGCATCTCGCCTACACCGTTGTCGGTGACACGGTGAACACCGCGTCTCGGTTGTCCGACGCGGCCGGCGTCGGCGCTGTCTTCGCCGGACGCGACACCGCACTCGCGACGATGGCTATCGCGTCCTGGCGAGCGCTCCCGCCGCTGCGGCTGAAAGGCAAGCGGGAGCCGGTGACGGCTTACGAGTTGGTGGGCCTCCGCCCGCCTGGTGCGGCGCGCCTCGGCCTCGGTGACGAGGCGCCGTTCATCGGTCGTGATGCCGAGTTCGGCCGACTCGTCGGCAAGCTGCTCGACGTCGTCGAAGGCGGCCGACCGGCGTCCGTCGTCGTCACCGGAGAAGCAGGGGTCGGTAAGACCAGGCTGGCGTTGGAGCTTGCCCGGTTCGCCACCGAGTTGCCGTCGGTACGGGTGCTGTGGGGTCGATGCACACCGTTCGGGGAGGGACGCGAGCTTGCGCCACTCGCGGAGTGGATGCGCACCGCATTCGGCATCACTGACTCCGACGACGTGGCGACGGCCGAGGTGAAGGCGCGCCGGGCGCTTACCCGGCTGTCGAGTAGCCCGCCGATCGATCGTCCCCTGTCCCCGGCGACGGTGGACCGACTGCTCGCGCTGCTCGGACTGGTCGAAGGCTCATCCATCGGCCCGCGCGACGCAGCCGCACCCGGCACCATCGGCCTCTCCCGCGACCCGATCGTCGACGCTGTGGCGGCCGTCCTCCTCTCACTTGCTGTCGAAGGCCCGCTAGCACTCGTCGTCGACGACGCCCAGTGGGCGACCCAGCCGCTGTTCCGCGCGCTTGCCACCCTGTTCGACCAGGTGTCGACCAGGGCCTTGCTCGTGGTCGTCGGCCGATCGGATGTCCTCGGTCACGGATGGTGGGATCAGCTACCGGCTCTAGAGGTACTGCCGGTGGCGCCGCTCGACCTCGCAGCAAGCGAACGGTTGCTGCGCGCATACCTCGGTGGGGCCGATCTCGACGAGAGCACTCGCGAGACGCTGCTCGCGCGGGCGCAGGGCAACCCGTTCTTCTTGGCGGAGCTCCTGCACCTTCTCGTCGACCGTGGTCTTCTGCGACGCGACGGCGACAGTTGGCGACTGTCCGGTGAGCTTCCGCGCGAGATGTTGCCGGCCGGCGTGCATGCCGTTCTCGCTGCGCGCATCGACGGGTTGGACGCGGCCGCCAAGTCAGCGTTGCGGGACGCGTCAGTCATAGGCACCCGGTTCACGATCGACATGTTGCGAGCACTCGAGCCGACCGTGTCCCCGGAGGCTCTGGCCGCGTCGGTGCGCGAGCTCATCGCCCGCGGCATCGTTATGCGGGCCGACGACAACGACGAGACGCGCATCTACGCGTTCGCTCATGCACTTGCGCGCGACGTTGCCTACGCCGGTATCCCGAAGGCGGAGCGAGCCCGGCGGCACGCGCGCGTCGCAATCTGGGCGCGCACCGACCTCAGCTGGTCAGTCGGCGAAGTTGATGCCCTCATCGCGGGGCAGGCCGAGCAGGCGGTTGCACTCGCGAGCGAGATGCGCCTGGACTCCGACGACGTCGCGTGGTCGGCGCGTTCCGCCGGTCTTGCGGCTCTGCAACGCATGGGTGTCTCGGCCCTCGGACGAGACGACAACGTGCGCGCGGAGCGCCTGCTCCGCCGGGCGCTCGACCTCGTCGCGTCTGATTCTTCGGTCGAGACGGTCGATGATCTCTACGTCGGTCACGCGGCTGCCCTGGTCGGGATGCGTCGCCTTGACGATGCCGCTGCCGAGCTGTCCCAGCCGCTCGACTCATCGGACCCGGCGCGGCGCGCGGCGGCGCTCGTGGTCCTCGGCGACGTCCAACGCCGACGAGGCGACACCAACGCCGCGGCGCAATCCCTCGTCACCGCGCTCGCCGCGGCGAGTGAGGCGGGCGTCGATCGCGTCGCCGGCGAGGCGCTGCGTCAGCTCGGCATGATCGACTTCCGTCTCGGTCGGCTGACCGCTGCCGAGCGCCGGTTCGGGGATGCGCTTGCCCTCGCCGAGCGGGTCGGTGATCAACGGGGTCAGGGCTGGGCCCTGCAGCACCTTGCCTGGAGCGCGACCACGCGCGGCGACTACTCCCAGGCCGAACGGATGCTCACGAAGGCAGCCGACGTCTTCACCGGTCTCGACGACGACGGCGGGCTGTCCTGGTGCGCAGGCACAGAGGCGTTCGTCCGGCTCTTGCAGGGCCGGTTGCGACAGGCGCGCGGCCTCGCGCGGTCACTCCTGCCGCTTGGACAGGCGATGGGCGACCGCTGGGGAGTGGCCGCCTGCCGGGCGATTGCCGCGTTCGCCGATGCGGAGCTCGGTGACATCACCGCCGCGCTCGAGGACGCGGCCGAGTCGTCGACGGAGTTCGAGGCACTGGACGATCGGTGGGGCAGGTCGATGGCCCTCATCGCCAAGGGTGCTGCGTTGCGGGGGTCGAAGAGGCACGACGAGGCGATCCAGGAACTGCAGCAGGCCGTAGCCCTGTCGGAGGCAGCCGTGCATCCCGTCACGGCGGCACTCGCGCTGGGGGTTCTCGGCTACTGCCGACTCGACGTCGGCGACGCCGAGGGCGCACGAGGAGCAGCCGAGCGGGCGATCACGACGTTGACCGGCATGGACCTCGAGCCGTCGGCACTGGTCGGTCTTCATGTGCTGCTGGCGCAAGCCCTGCGCGGACTCGGCCGGCTCGACGAGGCGATCACGTTGCTGCAGGAGTCGCAGGCATGTCTCGATGCGTCGCTGCTCTTCCCCCGCCGGCAGGCATTGGCGCACCTCGCCGGTGCCATGCGGGAGGCCGGCGATCCAACCGGTGCGCTCGCCGTTGCCCGGCAGGCATTCGCCGTACCCGCTGAGGACGTTCGTTCGCGGGTCGTGGCGTTGCGCGTGCTTGCGCAGTGCCTGGCCGAATGCGGCGATCTCCCCGCGGCCGAGCTGTCCCTGCGCCAGGCGGCCGCGCTCGCCCGTGCCACCGAGCAGTCCAGTGAGCGGGCGGTGACGGAAGCGGCGCTCATGGTGCTGGCCGGTCCGCGCGGGGCGGGCTGACTTAGCGCGCCCGCCGGGCGAGCCGCTCCTGGTCCATCAGCAGGACCGTCCGCCCCTCGAGTCGCAGCCACCCGCGGTTGGCGAACTCCGACAGCGCCTTGTTGACCGTCTCGCGGCTGGCGCCCACGAGCTGGGCCAGCTCTTCCTGAGTGAGGTCGTGGCGGACGCGTACGCCGTCCGGCTCAGGATCACCGAACCGCTCGGCCAGGTCGAGCAGGGCCTTCGCGACCCGTCCGGGCACGTCGCTGAAGACCAGGTCGGCCATCGCCTCGTTGGTCCGCCGCAACCGCTGGGCGAGCGCGGCGAGCAGTTGGACGGCGACGGTCGGTTGGGCGAGCAGGAGGGGCCGGAGATCGTCGTGGTCGAGGGAGGCCAGTGCACTGTCCGTGATCGCGGTGGCCGTGGCGGTACGCGGCCCGGGATCAAACAGGGAGAGTTCGCCGAACATCTCGCTCGGCCCCAGAACGGCCAGCAGGTTCTCCCGGCCGTCGTTCGCTGAGCGCGAGATCTTCACCTTGCCGTCGAGCACGATGAACAACCGGTCGCCGGTGTCGCCCTCGTTGAAGACCACATGGCCGCGGTCGATGGTGCGCGTGGTCATGGCGGAGGCGAGCACATCCGCGGTCATGGCGTCGAGACCCGCGAACAGTGGCGCCGTGGCGAGTACGCCGTCCATGGCTGCTCCACCTCCCCCGTGTGGAGTCTGCCGCAATTCGATCAGCTGCGCGCGGCCAGGCGTCGGGTCAGCAGCCGGGCGCGCAGGGTACGCCGACGCCAATAGCGGTCGAGCGCCCTCGCGAGCCCTTGGCTCACGAACGTCTCGACCTCATCGGGGCGCGCCTCCTCGAGGAATGCCGTGAGCCGCTCGCCCACCGACTCGTCGCGCAGCGGCGCCTCGACACGTTCCATCGCCAACATCAACACGAGGAGGACACCGGGAAAAACCAGCGTGAGCAACAGGATCATGTCCGGGCCATCATGCCCGACGCGGATCGGGCTACACGCGCGGGTCAGCCGTTGACGACCCGCATGACCGGAGCCATCGGCAGTGCACTGAGGCAGAGCGTGGGCTCCTCGCGGTATCGAGCGATCAACTCACCTGTCGCTGCGGCAAGCCTCTTGTGCAACGCGGTGCGGTAAGCGGACAGCTGTGCCTCGGCCTTGCTGAGGTCACTGGCGAGGCCGCGGTTGTACTCGTCGTCATGCGGATGCGGCTCGCGTGCCCATAGGTCGGGCAGGTCGGGGAGTGGCGGCATGTCGTCCACCGGAACGACCGCCTGCAACGACTGGCGTCCGGACTCCATGCGCATCTCACCCAGGACGCCGCGCAGGTTGTCACTGGTCGCCGAACCCCCTGCTTCGGTCAGCCGCACGAGGTCGAGGCGGGCCTGGATGATGCGACGCCAGTAGGACACTCGGCCCTCCTCCGTGTTGAGGGCGCGCCGGTAGACGCGAAGTGCCTCCAACGCGAGGTGGGCGAACTCAGGGCTCCGCTCTGGAACCGTGCGGAATCGCCGGGCGTCCGCCGTAGGTCGGTTGCTGCTCATCGTCACTCTCCGTAACCGTCAAGACCGGCATCGGCCGGCTTTCGGAAATGCTTGAGCGACTTGTCCGATGCATCACCCGCTCGGCGTATAGCAGTCGGCCGTACGCTCGTCCGCGTGCCTCGCTCCGCCCCGACCCCTGCCGGCGAGGAGTCCCAGCCGGCGCTTGTGCGTCGCGCTCGGCGGATTGGTCGTGCGCTGGGGGAGGCCTACCCGGACGCCCACTGCGAACTCGACTTCAGGAACCCCCTGGAACTGCTCGTCGCCACGATCCTGTCGGCGCAGTGCACGGACAAAAGGGTCAACGAGGTCACGCCCGTCCTGTTCGGGAAGTTCCGCACGGCGGCCGACTACGCCGGGGCCGACCGGGCCGAGGTCGAGGGCATCATCAGGTCGACCGGATTCTTCCGCGCCAAGACCGACAGCCTGATCAAGCTCGGGGCCGCGTTGGTCGACCGTCACGACGGCGAGGTTCCCCACCGGCTCGAGCAGCTCGTGAAACTGCCGGGCGTGGGCCGCAAGACCGCCAACGTCGTCCTCGGCAACGCCTTCGGCATCCCGGGCATCACCGTCGACACGCACTTCGGCCGCCTGTCCCGCCGGTTCGGGTGGACGCGCGAGGAGGATCCGGTCAAGGTCGAGCACGCCGTCGGTGCGTTGTTCCCCAAGAAGGAGTGGACGGTCCTGTCGCACCGCCTCATCTGGCACGGCCGGCGCACCTGCCACGCGCGAAAGCCGGCCTGCGGTGCCTGCGTCGTCGCGCGGTGGTGCCCGTCGTACGGTCTCGGCCCCACCGACCCGCTGCTTGCCGCCAAGCTGCTGAAATCCCCGAGCCAGGTCGCCGAGACGCTGTGAAGCCGGTTCGGGTCTTCGCGCTCACGGTCTTGGCCGCGCTGGCGGCCGCGGGATGCACCGGGTCCTCGTCGTCGGGCGACACGTTCCCGGCCCCATCGTTCTCGCCCAACCCGAAGCACAGCCAGCTCGTCGCCGCCGCGCATCTCGACCGCTGCCCGCCCTCGCAGCCGTCCTCGGTCTCGGGCGGCCTGCCCGATCTCACGCTGCCATGCCTCGGCGCGGGACCGGCGGTCCATCTCGCCGGACTCGTCGGGAAACCGCTCGTCCTGAACATCTGGGCGACCTGGTGCGGGCCGTGCAAGGCGGAGACGCAGTACCTCTCGACCGTGTACGACGCCGCCAAGGGGCAGGTGCGCTTCCTGGGTGTCGACACCGAGGAGGCGAGTCACGACGGCGCGCTGGCGTTCGCACCCCATGTCCACCCGCCCATGCGATACCCGTCGGTGATCGATGACGACAAGAAGGTGCTGCTCGGACTGCACGGTCCGATAGCGGTGCCGAGCACCGTGTTCGTCGGGGCCGACGGCAAAGTCGTGCATCAGACGAGTGCGCCGTACCGCAGCGTCGCCGCGCTGCAGGCCGACATCAGTCGCTACCTCGGCGTAACGGCGTGACCGCGTGACCGCGCCTGAGTGGTTGCAGCCGCTGCTCGGTTCGGTGGACGAGTTCACTGTCTGGGGTCGCGCGGTCGGGGCCGCGCCGCCGGGTATCCGCCGCTCCGCGGTGCTGGTGCTCTTCGGCGAGGGGCCGCACGGACCGGACGTGTTGCTCATCCAGCGAAGCGCACACCTGCGCAGTCACGCCGGGCAACCCGCGTTCCCCGGCGGAGGTCTTGACCAGCCGGACGAGAGTGCGGTGGCGGCGGCGCTGCGCGAGGCAGAGGAGGAGACCGGGCTCGACCCGGCCGGCGTCGACGTGCTTGCCGTGCTGGCCGAGCTCTGGGTGCCGCCGAGCGGCAATGTGGTCACGCCGGTGCTGGGTTGGTGGCGGGCGCCGAGCGACGTTTCTCCGGCAGATGTGCGCGAGGTCGCGTCGGTCGCGCGGGTTCCGATCGCCGACCTCGTCGATCCGGCCAACAGACTTCAGGTGCGCGCACCGAGTGGACGCCTCGGTGTCGCTTTCGAGGTGGCCGACATGCTCGTGTGGGGGTTCACGGCGGCCGTGCTCGACCGGCTGCTCGATCTCGGCGGCTGGGTAAAGCCGTGGGACACCGCGCGCGTTGTCGATCTGCCGGAAGAGACACTTCGACTGGCGATGCGACAGCGGCGGTTCGAGCCGGACACGGAGTCGGCCGGGGAGGGAGGGTCGTCCTAGTGGATCTCCTCGACCTGTTGCTGATCGTCGTGTGCATCGGCTTTGCGTTCAGCGGCTACCGGCAGGGTTTTCTCATCGGCGTGCTCTCGTTCCTCGGCTTTCTCGGCGGCGGTGTCCTCGGCGCGAAGTACGCGCCATCGCTGCACAGCGCGTTCGGCGGGCACGGCAACTCCGCGGTGTTCGGATTGCTCACGGTGTTCATCGCGGCGACGTTGGGGCAGTTGCTCGCCACTGCGATCGGCATCGCGGTACGACGACGCATCACCTGGGAGCCGGCCCGCGTCGTGGACTCATTCGGAGGTGCGGCGGTCAGCGTCATCTCCGTACTGCTCGTGGCTTGGCTCGTCGGCACAGCTCTCGCGCACAGTGCGTTGACCGGCGTCGCGCGGCAGGTTCGGCATTCGACTGTCCTCAGCCACATCGACGACGTCATGCCCGACTCGGCGCGCACGTGGTTCTCGTCGTTCCGGCGACTGCTCGACCAGAACGGCTTC
This sequence comes from Mycobacteriales bacterium, assembly GCA_036269855.1. Classification (GTDB taxonomy): domain Bacteria; phylum Actinomycetota; class Actinomycetes; order JAFAQI01; family JAFAQI01; genus DATBDO01. The sequence goes on along the minus strand of DATBDO010000152.1, from coordinate 16,836 downwards.
CCGCAGGTCTTCGGTTCGATCAGTCCCGAGCACATCGTCAAGGTGCCGCCGCCGGACCCGCGAGTGGCTAACAGCAAGGCGGTCCAGCTCGCGCGTCCGTCGATCGTGAAGATCACCGGAATCGCGAACTCATGCCGGCGTCAGCTCGAAGGCAGCGGCTTCGTCTACGCGAGCGAGCACGTGCTCACCAACGCGCACGTCGTCGCCGGCGTACAGAACCCGACGGTCGCAACGGTCGACGGACATACCTTCCCCGCGCGGGTGGTGCTCTACGACCCCAACCGCGACGTGGCCGTTCTCGACGTACCCGGCCTGACCGCGCCGGCCCTGTCGTTCACCGGGCCGGCAAGTCGAGGTGAGGGTGCCGTGGTCGCCGGCTACCCGGAGAACGGTCCGTTCCGACCGGTCGCGGCCCGGATCCGCGGCGTCGAAGAGGCGCGCGGCCCGGACATCTACCAGTCCAAGCAGGTCACCCGGCAGATCTACTCGGTCTACGCCGTCGTCCGACCGGGTAACTCCGGCGGGCCGCTGCTCGACGCAACCTTGATCGGCGGCAAGCCGGTTGTTTTCGGCGTCGTGTTCGCCGCGGCCGTCGACGACTCGCACACCGGCTACGCCCTCACCGCGCGCGAGGTCGCCTCGGATGCGAGCAGCGGGGCCGCCTCCACCGCGCCCGTCGGCACCCAGGGCTGCGACTGAGATCGTGCCGGCCGCGCCTGCGGCGCTTGTCGCGGGCCCAACCCGCTCCCCGAGCGGGTGAGATGGCTCACAGCCCGGTTTCTCGACCGCGCGGATATGGGTGCTTACTCTTGCAAGCAGGGCGCACAAGCGAAGGGAGGCCGCAATGGCACGGATCGAGCTCGTCAGGCATGTCGGGGCCGACCCCTCGAGCGTCGCGTTGCTGCTGTCCGGTCCCACCGGGCGGGAGCTGTGGGGCGACGACGCGCTCGTGCTCGCTGCCCCGCAGCGCTCGGGGCTCGGCTTCCGGGTCGACCTCGCGACGACGTCGCCGGCAAACTCGCGCGGACGGATCCTGATCTCCGCCGGTTCGGACGGTCCGGTTGCGAGCGAGGTGCGGCTGACCCTGAGCGCGGCGGGCGACGTGCCCGCGATGCGTCGGGCGGCCGAGGAGTTCCTCGCTGCGTTGACGACAGCGGCTCAGGCCCGGTCGTCGGCGGCCTGAGACCGTAGCGGCGGCATCGCCGGCGCGGCTGCAGGGTCCTCGGCAGCGGCCTCCGCCCACCCGCGAAGTTCGTCGACGCAGACGCCGAATGGTTCACCGCCGACCTCGGCCAGCGTCTCAGCGCCACGGCGTAGCAGTGCTCGCGCGCCCACCCGGTTGCCGCGGGCCTGGTGAGTGAGACCAACGGCCAACTGGGCAAGGCCACGCCAGAGCGCCCGCTGTGGTCCGGTCGTCTCTTTCCAGACGGCCTCGAGCACCTCGTGTGCCGTGAAGGGACGGCCGGCATCGATCAGTCGTTGTGCCTCGGCCAACGCGGCCGCCGGTGGCAGCGCGGGGGCATCGGGCTCGACAACGTCGTCCTCAGTGCGCGCTAACGGTCGACCCAGATCGTCGCGTCCGCGCGCGTTCCTCGGTCGGCCAGTGGCGTCCCGGTCCCGGGTCACTCCTTGGCCCAGCGCACGACCTCGCCGGTCACAACGTCCGGTGACTCCTCCGGCGGGAAGTGCCCGACCCCGTCCAACAACCGCCATTCGTACGGCGCAGTGACGTATTTGCTCGACCCTTGCGCAGTCGCCGGCAAGACGCAGGGATCCAGTGCGCCGTGCAACTGCAGGGTCGGTGTGGTGAGGGGCTCGCGGAGGGCCTGCCGAAACCGCCGGCCGTCGTTGCGCGGCACACTTCGTACCGCCCAACGGAAGTACTCCATCGCGCAGTGCGGTACGCCGAGCAGCAACATGGCATCGCGATAGCGCCGCTCGTCATCGCCGAACGCGTGATGTGGCCCCACCCATCGACGCAGCAATACTCCGACATTTGCCGCGCCGTCATCGGCGAGCCAGCGCTCCGGATGCCAGGGCAGCTGAAAGCGCGTGACGTGACGACTTGCCCGGCGCTGCGCCGGGTCGGACGCCAACGCCGGTAGCCAGCGCAGTGGATGCGGATCGGAGACAACGACGAGACGACGCACGAGCGTCGGATGCATCGCCGACATCGTCCAACCGATGTGTGCACCCCAGTCGTGGCCGACCACGGTCGCGCTGTTCTCACCCAGCGCGCGAATGAGACCGGCGATGTCGGCGGCAGCGGTCATCGCGTCGTAACCGCGGGGCGGCTTGTCGGTCGCGCCGTAGCCACGGAGGTCGCACGCAACCGCTCGGAACCCGGCATCGGCGAGACCGATCAGCTGGTGACGCCACGACCACCAGAAGCCGGGAAAACCGTGTAAGAACAACACCAGCGGGCCGGTGCCGAGCTCCACCGCGTGCATGCGAATGCCGTTCGCACTGACGTCGCGATGCGTCCACGGGCCATCGATGAGAACAACCGATTCCTCGAGGTGTCCACGGGCTCGAGCCATCGACGGGTCAGGTCCGATGTGACGCGCGCAGTTCCTCGAGCTCGGGCTCAGGTGCCACGGTCGGATGCTTGGCCCACTCGAGGTCGTCCTTGACGGTGCGGATCGTGCGCTGCGGCGGGCCGACCCGGACCAGGCTGCCGAGCCCGAGCAGCGCGATGAGCCCGGCCCCGCCGGCGAACGCGCCGCCGACACACAGGAAGCCCGCCCAGGTCGGAATGTCGACACCGGCAGCCAGGCCAAGGGCTGCCGCGACGCACAACAGCAGCAGGGCAAAGAAGCCGATGAATCCGGCACCACCGAGCAGGCCGGCGCCGATGCCGGCTTTCTTGAGCTCCGCCGTGATCTCGGCCTTCGCGAGCTCGACCTCTTTGTGCACGAGCAGCGACAAGTCGCGAGTGGCTGTTGCGACGAGCTCGCCGAGCGACTGGTCGTCGCCACTGCTCATCTGTGTTCCCCTCGGTCTCGAATCACACATGTTCGGCAAGTGTCGCCTACCCGGCCCCGCGCCGCACATGCGAACGGCGCCCCTCGAGGGAGCGCCGTTCACTGGCACGGCCACCGGGTGACCATGCGCCGGCTTCCTTGCCGGCCGGGGACAAGCCCCGGACTCGGCTGCCTCAGCGGCTGACGCCCGCGTGGGTGCCCGGTCTTCGTGCGCGGCTCTTGCGATGAAGGGACTGTGCCACTCGCACCGCTCGATCCGTACGTCCTTTCTAGCCCTGCGAAGCGACCTTGCCTAGCCCCGAATCGGTCGCAATCCCGCCCGATTTGTCACCCTCGGGCGGGCCCGGAATTTGATGCGGGCTAGGTTTGCTCTCATCGAGGCGGGGAATGGCCCCGGCTGCCCCGCGATCGCATCTGCATGACGCTCGTGTCCCTGAACGGGTCCGGCTCGTCCCCCCCGGAGTCGGATCTCGTGACGGCCCCCGCTACCCCCCCGGCGGGGGCCGTCTCATGTCCGCCCACAAGCGCATCGCGGCCTTGCCGGCGTCCACAGTTGCCTCGCGACCGCTGCGGGTCGAACGCCTGCACGACCACCCTCCTCTGCGAGGAGGAGGTGGAGTGCGCCCGCAACGAGTTGCTGTCGTCAGCAGTCGTCCCCAGCTCGTCGCTGAGGTCAGTCGCCTCTGCGCCATGGCGGGCCAACCGGTCGAGGTGGCCGAGCCCGGCCCTGAGGTTGCGCGGGCCTGTCGCTCATCCGCACTCATCGTCGTCGACGACGACTCGGTTCAGGCCGTTGAGGCGGCCACCGGCCCCGATCGTCCTGATGTCGTCATCGTCACCGATGACGCGGACCGGGTCGAGACCTGGCAGGCAGCGGTGCGCCTCGGGGCTAGTCGGGTCGTGACGTTGCCAGGAGGTGCGGCCGAACTCCTGGACCTGCTTGCGCTGGTCGGTGAGCAACCTGGATCACCGGGCCCACTGGTCGGTGTCATCGGAGGTCGCGGTGGGGCCGGTGCTTCGACCCTGGCGGTCGCTCTCGGCTGGGCATTCGCCCGGCGCGACGCAGCCGTGATGCTTGTCGACCTCGACCAGTCCGGGGGCGGGCTCGACCTGGCCCTCGGTGTCGAGCATGTGCCTGGCCTGCGCTGGCCCGATCTGTACGACGCCAACGGTGTGGTTGCGTCGTTGGCACTGCGCGAGCAGTTGCCGTCGCTCGACGGCATGACGATCCTGTCGACCGGGTCTCGGCTCCGCGGCCGCGAGAGCCCGATGCACTCCTTACCGGATCGTCGAGCCGTCTCGTCCGTCATCGACGCGGGTCGACGCGGTGGCGGCGTTGTCGTGGCCGATCTGCCGCGAGGCTCGGCTGAGTCCGTCGACGCCGTCGTCGCCGCATGCACGGTGTTGCTCCTCGTCGTACCAGCCGAGGTGCGCGCGGTGGCGGCGGCGACGTCGGTCGGGCGTCGCGTCCAGTCGCTGTGTGCAGATGTGCGCACGGTTGTTCGGCTCGACCAGCGGTGCCGCTTGCGCGAACGCGATGTTGTCAATGCGCTCGGCTTCGCACACGCGGCAACGGTGCGAACGGAGTCAGGTGTGACGGCAGCGATCGACCGGGCACAGCTGCCCGCCTGGCTGCGTCGTGCGCGGATGGGGCGCACCGCGAGATCGCTTGCCGGCGTCATCCTCACGTCCGGCAGCGGGGCTGCGTCGTGAGCTCTGTTGACGACGGCTTGCTCACTGCGGTCCGCCGTGGTGTCGGCGGGACCGCCGACCCTGTCGCCGTCGCCCGAGAGGTGCGTCGGCATTCGTCAGTCGTCGGCACGGCAACGCTGTTGGAGTCGACCGATCACGTCATCGCCGAGGTCGTCGGCGCGGGACCGTTGCAGCAGTTTCTGTACGACGACGACGTCTCTGACGTGCTCGTCAACGGGCCGGGGCCGGTCTGGGTAGACCGTGGCGCCGGGCCCGTCGCCACGGACGTCGTGTTGTCCGACGAACCGCTCGTCCGGCGACTCGCGCAGCGTCTTGTCGCTGCCTGCGGCCGCCGTCTCGACGACGCCGTTCCTTATGCCGACGCACGGCTCCCCGACGGCACAAGACTGCATGCCGTGCTGCCGCCGCTGTCGCCGGGCGGGACGCTGCTCTCCTTGCGCCTGCCGCCCCGACGCACGTTCACGCTTGATGACCTTGTGCAGCTCGGCTCGTTGCCAACGGCTGCAACGAATCTGTTGCGCTCACTTGTCGACGCACGAGTTGCCTTCGTGGTGAGTGGTGGCACCGGGACCGGCAAGACGACGGTGCTGTCGACGCTGCTGTCACTCGTCGACGCGTGCGAACGCATCGTCCTCGTCGAGGACGCGAGTGAGCTTCGGCCACGACACCCGCACGTCGTTCGTCTCGAGTCGCGCTCGTCAAACGCAGAAGGCGCCGGTGGAGTCGATCTCTCCGTTCTGGTGCGTCAAGCGCTGCGAATGCGGCCGGACCGTCTTGTGGTCGGCGAGGTTCGAGGGCGCGAGGTTGTCGACTTGCTTGCTGCCCTCAACACCGGTCACGAAGGCGGCGCGAGCACGGTGCACGCCAACCGCGCCGCGCACGTGCCGGCCCGGTTCGAGGCGCTGGGAGTCGCCGCAGGTTTGCCTCGAGACGCCGTGCACAGTCAGTTGGCCGCTGCCGTCGAAGTGGTCTTGCACTTGCGTCGTGAGCCGGGCGGTCGGCGTCGGGTCGCCGGAGTCGCACTCATGCAGGTCGACGAAGCCGGGTTGGTTCGCGCGGTGCCTGCGGTCGAGTTTCGCGACAGCGGCTGCACGGATGGACCAGCAGCCCGGCTGCTCCGCCAGCGGCTGGCGCGCGATCCGTGACGGCCGTGTTGTGTGCCGTCGCCGTGGCAGCTGCGCTCGTCCTGGTCCCGCGTGACTCGGCAGGTCGGCGATTGGCGCACGTGTCGCGCGTCGTACCAGTCGGTCCGTCGTCCGCCGGCGGCCGGTCTCGCCGGTTGCTGGACCGTCGTGGGATGCGGGGGCGGCAGGAGGCCGAGGTCGCAGAAGTCGTGTTCGCGTTGGCGGCAGAGTTGCGCGCCGGCCGGCCTCCGGGGCGCGCGCTGGCGCTCGTCGCATCGTGCTCGACCTACCTGCGGCGGGAGTTGTCCGCCGCCGCGACCGCCGTCGAAGCCGGGGCATCGGCGGCGACCGAACTTCGACAAGTGGCGCAGATCCCGGGCTGTGCCGGTCTGCGCGGGGTCGCAGCCGCCTGGGAGGTGACCGAGTCCGCCGGCGGCGCGGTCGCCGATGTGCTCGAGCGGTTGGGTGAGGTGCTCGATGTCGAGCGGCAGAACCGGGCGGATCTCGACGCGGCGCTTGCGGCGCCGCGCGCCACGATGCTCCTGCTCGCGGCACTCCCGGTCTTCGGGCTCGCCCTGGGCCAGTCGCTGGGTGCGCGCCCGCTCGGGGTGCTGTTCCATCGCCCGCTGGGCTGGGCGATGTTGGCGACCGGGGCCGCCCTGGACGGCGTGGGCGTCGCCTGGACCCGGCTGTTGGTGCGCCGAGCGCTGCGATGACCGCTGCGGTCCTGGCCTTTACCGCTGCGGTCCTGTGCTGGCCGCCGCGGCTGGCGGCCGCGCGCCGGGTTCGGCGACCGGACCGCAGCACAGCGCCGGTCGGCCCCACTGTTCAGGTTCGGCGACCAGTGATCCTCCTCGCCGCACTCGCCATCGGTGCGCTGCTGCTCGTCGGCGGGCCGGCATGGATGGTTCTGTTGCTCGTCGTCGCCGGGTTCGTGGGTGGACGGGCCCGCGCCGTCGAGCGACCGGCTCCGGACGAGATTCCCGTGACCGCCGACCTGATGGCGGCGTGCCTCGCGGCCGGCGCCGGCATCGCTGACGCCCTGGCCGCTGCGCTCGCGGCGGCGGGGCACTGGCTTCAGGCCCGGGGCCAACCGGTCGTCGGGGCCCTTCGCGCCGGAACGCCGCCGGAAGATGCCTGGGCCGATTGGCTGACCGAGGAGCAGCTGGCTCCGATCGCCCGCACCTGCATCCGCACCTACGGCTCCGGCGCGGCCGCCGCCACCGAGCTGGTCCGGGTCGCCGCCCGGATGCGAGCCGGCGTTCGTACGCAGCGTCAGCAGCGCGTCGCGCGGGCCGCAGTCTGGATCGTCTTTCCGCTCGGACTCTGCTTCTTGCCTGCATTCGTAGCCGTCGGCGTCGTACCGCTCGTCGTCAGCCTCGTGGCGCGGCTGCACTGACCCACATGTGGCCAGGACGTGCTCCACATCCACAGCCGTCGGATCTTGCGCCCATGGCGGTCCTCCTGCGACCGACAGTGGTCGCGCCGGCAGACGTCCGGCGCCGAGCCGGCCGGTCGCCGGTGGGAGAGGAGTCGACATGCGTCGCGTGTTGCGAACCCTTCGCGTGCAAGGGGACGACGGCATGACGGTGGCGGAATACGCCGTCGGCACGGTCGCCGCCTGTGGCTTCGGAGGCGTTCTCTACAAGATCCTGACCAGCACCCCGGTGATCCATCTCGTCACGGAAGTCATCAGCCACGCACTGCACCTCGGGCTGTAGGAGCTGTCATGCGGCCCCGGCCCGACCGGACCTCACCGAAAGACCCGGTCGGGCCGTGGTCCGACGAAGGCATGGCCACGGCCGAGCTCGTCGTCGTCCTTCCGGCGATCGTGCTCGCGCTGCTGACCGGCGTTGGTGCCGTGTCGGCGATGACCACCCGCATGCGGTGCGCCGACGCCGCGGCCGTCGCCGCCCGGCTGGCCGCCCGGGGGGAGGCCCGGTCTGATGTGATCGCCGCCGCTCGACGCGTCGCCGCTCCCGGGTCGGTCGTCCGACTCGACACGACGGCGACGAGTGTGCGGGTCACGGTCACCACCACGGCCAACGTGCTCCCGGTCGGCGGCATCCTGCCGGGCTTTGCCGTTACCGGCAGCTTCGAGCAGGACCGCGAGCCCGGACCGCCACCATGAGCGACCGATCGGCCGGCTCGGCCACGGTGTGGGCGCTCCTGGTCGTGCTGCTGATCTGGGCAGCGGGCGCGGTCGGAGTGCTCGAGGCGGCCGGCGTGCAGGTGCGTCATCACGCCGAGGCCGCAGCCGACGCCGCGGCGCTGGCCGCGGCCGCCGGCGGCGGCTTGGATCCGGGGGCTGAGTGTGTGGCCGCCCGGCGAGCAGCGGCCCGGGTCGGTGCGGACCTCGTTGGTTGTGTCCTCACCGGCCCTTACGCGCAGGTGTCCGTGTCCGTCGATCCGCCGCTGATGCTGCGGTGGGCGGGGCGCATCGAGGCTCGAGCAAGAGCCGGGCCCGCTGATACCGGCACAAGTCGGGCGGCGTCGTAACCTGAGAGCGTCAGCCTCGTTGCTCCGCGTGACGAGACCGCGTGGGTGACGTGCAGGAGGGACTGTGGCGCAGGAGATCGGCTCGAGCACGAGCCCGACCGCGTCGTTCCTGCCGATGCCTGCGGCCGCGCCCCGGACTCTGGGGGCTCTGGTCGGCCTCAGCATGCGGCGAGCCGGCGGGCGCCGGGCGGCTTCGGCGGTGACCGTCCTGCTGCTGCTCTCCGGCGTCAGCATGTTTGCCTTCCCCGCCGTGACCGATGTGTTCAACCGCTACCAGCAGCGACACGTCAAGTTCGATCCCAGCAGCCCGACCTTCCAGCAGCTCTACGAGGAGCATCGGATTCCGGTCAGCAAGGGTCTGACCCGGCTCGTCATCGACAACTCCCGGGTGAAGGTCAACACGGTCGTCGTCGAGGGCACGACGCTGGCCGCGCTCGAGGCGGGTGCCGGCCACTACGTCAACACTCCGTACCCCTGTGAGCAGGGCAACGTAGGCATCGCCGGTCACCGCACGACCTACGGCCGTCCCTTCAACAAGATCGACCAGATGCGGCCCGGTGACACTGTTGACCTCATCACGCCGTTCGCGACGTGCACGTATCAGGCCGTTCGTCCCTTCGGCGGGCACTCAAACCCTTGGGTAGTTCTGCCGAATGACTACCAAGTAGTCGGTCAGAGTGGTGTCCTGGGCACCGGAGAGTGGCTCACACTGACCAGCTGCCACCCCCTCGGCAGCGACAGCCACCGCATCGTGCTCCGGCTGAAGCTGATCAAGAAGGTCTACACCAAACAGTCGAAGGCGAGCGCGCAATGACGAGGCACCCCCTCGCGCGACAGGGTGCGCGCATCGGCGTACCCCTCGGTGTCGCCCTGGCCATCGTCGGTTTCGCGGCTGCGCCCGCACTCGCGGCGACCAATGTGTCCGTCAGCGCCGGCGGCGGCAACCTGTCCGACGGTGACGTCCTCGATCACAACGCGACAGTCAGCGTGAAGGGCACGACCGACGCGACTGCCAGCAGTCGGCAGCTCAAGCTCAGCGTCGACCCACCGGGCCGGTCCTCCGACACCTTGAAGACGGGGACGGCGTCTCCGTTGCAGAACGGCCAGCTGTCCGCGAGCTTCGACACCAGTTGTCCCGACTGGAGCGACAGCCCCTGCGTCGAGGCCGTCAACGGCACCTACACGTTCACCTTCCAGGCGGGTTCCGCCACGTCGTCCTCGAGCGTCCAACTGCGGGTGCCGCCGGCCGCCCCGACCGGCTTCCAGGCCGGCAACACGGGCACGGTCGTGTCGTTCACGTGGAACCCCAACGACGAGCCGGACCTGATGGGCTACGACATCGTCGACGGATCCGGCAGTGACGTGACTCCTGGCGGTATGGACGCCGGTTCGGTCTGCGACTCGAGCGGTTGCGGCGTCAACGTCGATTTCGGCTCCAGCGCCCAGGGCACTACCCGGTCCTTCAGCCTGGTCGCGTTGCGGCATACGTCGCCCGGCTCCGGCGGATCGATCAGCTCGCCGGACTCCGCCTCTCAATCGGTGACCTTCCCGGCGCCACCCCCGCCGCCTCCGTCCAGCAGCCCCGGCGACGGCAGCACCGGTAGCGGCTCCGGTGGCAGCGGTGGGTCCACGGGTGGTGTCGGCGGCGGCGCGACCGGAGGTTCCGGTTCCGGTGCCGGCGGCTCGGCGGGCAGCGGTGGGCACGACGCGCGCCAGATCTCGGGTAAGCACCCCGCCGCGGACCTGCGCTCTTCCCTGCCAACCGTGACCGCAGCGGGCGCACCGGACCTTCCGTCCGTGCTGACCGAGGTCAAGCCGCTGCCGCAGGGCAGTTACAAGCCGGTTCTTCCGTACGGCGACCAGGTGGTCAAGACCAAGAAGCCTCAGGTTGCAGAGCAGCACAACGCCCAGCAGGTGCTGCAGGACTTCCGCAAGGTGCTCGACATCGGCGCCCTGTGGCGCTCACTCGCGGGCGCCGTCGTGCTGATGCTCGCAGCCGCCCACCTGCGGGCCTTCGTCGAGCGCGTCGACGTCGACTAGCTCCAGGGGCCGTCAGGCGTTGCTGCGGTGGCGTCCGCTGGTGCGAGCCGGAGTCGGTTCGGCCGGGTAGGCGTCCGCGTCACGCTCGGTGGCGAGTTGCTGCTCGAGGCGCGCATTCTCTGCGCGCAGCGACTCGGCCTCGGCACTGTTCTGCTCGGCGAGGCGACGCTCCCGACGGCGTCGCCCGGCCCGGCCGAGGCCACCCGTGAACATCGCCAGCCCCAATGCGAACAGCAGCCCCATCACCGCACCGGCGATGAACAGCCCGCCCAGCGACAGGTTGGTGATCGGCTGGTTGAAAGCGATCGCGTGCATGGTCGCGGTGTTCTGGACCACGGCATCGACTGCAAGCGCGACGCACCCGAGCATCAACAACAGTCCGAGCAGCAGCATGGGGTCGACTCCTCGCTTCCGGCGGACCGGGATCGCCGGCCCTTCGAGCGTGCTTTGTCCTCTTCTACCCCGCTCCGCCCGCCCCTCACGCCCGGTCACTATGCGGTTGCGTGGTTGAATCTGTCGCTGGCGGGTAGCGCCGCTCCAATTCGTGACTGGCCGCTGGAGGACCGCGTGGATCTGTCTCTTTCGACGAGAACCGAGGGCGACCGCACCGTCGTCACGGTGGGTGGCGAGATCGACGTCTACACCGCGCCGAAGTTGCGGGAGCAGCTGATCGACCTCGTGTCGGGCGGCAATTACCACCTCGTGGTGGACATGGAGACCGTGGACTTCCTCGACTCGACCGGGCTCGGCGTGCTCGTGGGTGGCCTCAAGCGCGTTCGCGCGCACGAGGGCTCGCTCCGTCTGGTGTGCACCCAGGAACGGATTTTGAAGATCTTCCGCATCACCGGTCTCACCAAGGTGTTCCCGATCCACGCGACGGTGGACGAAGCCCTCGCCGCGACTGACTGACCGGCAGAATGCCGACCGTCGAGGTCAGCTTCACGGCCCTTCCCGCCCACGTGCGGACGGCGCGCTTGATCGCGTTGGCCGTGGCTCGGCGCGCCGGCGTCGACGAACAGCTGCTCGATGAGGTGCGACTGGCGGTGGGCGAAGCGTGCTCCCGCGCGGTCAACGTCCACCAGGGTTCAGCCTTGGACACCCCGATCGTGATGCGGCTGACCGACGAGCAGGACCGCTTCTCGGTCCAGGTGACCGATCAGGGGCCGCTCGAAGGGGCGGCGGCAGCGCCGGATCTCGACGACCTCGACCCCCAGTCGCTGACCGACACGGCAGCGCCGGACGGAGATCCGCTGCCGGACCTGCTGCCGCCGGGCTTCGGTCTTGCGGTGATCAGCGGTCTGGTCGAAGACGTCTCGGTCACGTCGGACAACGACGGCACCAGCGTGCGGATGACCTGGCCGGCCACCGACATCATGGCGCCCGGCAGCCGCTGACACTTCCCGGTCCGGGCTTGGCTAAACTCTCGCCGGGCTGGCGCGCGCCGCGAGGCGGCCGAAGCGCCGGCGAGTCTCGTCATCTTCGTGTATGTCGATCAGGAGGACCCTGATGTCCCCGATGCTCCACGCCGCTGTGCTCGCAGAGGCGCACAAGGCCAGCGTGTCCGGCGGCGACAAGGGCATCCTCGTCGTCGTTGCTGTCGTCGCCGCCTTCGCCCTGCTTGTCGCGGCGTACTTCGCACGCGAGGTGCTTCGCGCCGACCAGGGCACGCCACGGATGCAGGACATCTCGCGGGCCGTGCAAGAGGGCGCAGCTGCATACCTGCGGCGGCAGTTCACGACGCTTGCGCCGTTCGCCGTCGTGATTTTCGCGCTGCTCTTCATCCTGCCCGCAGACACGACCGGGTCGCGGATAGGCCGATCCCTCTTCTTCTTGGTCGGCGCTGCCTTCTCCGCATTCGTCGGGTTCGCCGGCATGACGCTCGCAACCCGGGCCAACGTGCGCATGGCGGCCGCGGCCAACACGGCCGGCCCCAAGCCCGCGATGCGCGTCGCCTTCCGGTCCGGCGGCGTGGTCGGCATGTTGACGGTGGGCCTGGGGCTCCTCGGGGCGAGCCTCGTCACCCTGATCTTCAACGAGCACGCGCCTCAAGTTCTCGAGGGCTTCGGCTTCGGTGCCGCGCTGCTGGCGATGTTCATGCGTGTCGGTGGCGGCATCTTCACCAAGGCGGCCGACGTCGGCGCCGACCTGGTCGGCAAGGTGGAGCAGGGCATCCCCGAAGACGACCCGCGCAACGCCGCGACGATCGCCGACAACGTGGGCGACAACGTCGGCGACTGCGCGGGAATGGCCGCGGACCTTTTCGAGTCCTATGCGGTGACGCTGGTCGCGTCGCTGATCCTTGGTCAGGTTGCCTTCGGCCAGCAGGGCCTTGTCTTCCCGCTCATCATCCCGGCGATCGGTGTCATCACCGCGATCCTCGGCATCCTGGTCACGGCGCCGCGCGACGGCGACCGCAGCGGACTCACCGCGATCAACCGGGGGTTCTTCATCTCCGCGATCGTGTCCGCGGCGCTGGTGCTCATTGCTGCGTTCGTCTACCTGCCCTCGAAGTTCAGCGACCTCGACCACACCGGTCTCTCAGCCCAGGACCTCGCCAAGGTCGGGAGCTCCGACCCGCGAATCACCGCGTTCCTTGCCGTGCTTGTCGGGCTGGTGCTGGCCAGTGCGATCCAGGTGCTCACCGGCTACTTCACCGAAACCGAGCGGCGCCCGGTGCAGGACATCGGACGCCAGTCACTCACCGGTGCCGCCACCGTCATCCTCGGCGGGTTCGCCGTGGGTCTCGAGTCCGCGGTCTACTCGGCGGTCCTGATCGGCGGCGCCGTCTACATCGCGTTCCTGCTCGGTCACGGCGTCGTCGTTCTCGCGCTGTTCGCGGTGGCGCTTGCCGGCACCGGGCTGCTCACCACTGTCGGCGTCATCGTGGCCATGGACACCTTCGGCCCGATCTCCGACAACGCGCAGGGCATCGCCGAGATGTCCGGCGAGGTCAATGCCAAGGGTGCCGAGGTGCTCACCGGCCTCGACGCCGTCGGCAACACGACCAAAGCCATCACCAAGGGCATCGCGATCGCGACAGCAGTGCTCGCGGCGACTGCGCTCTTCGGTTCATTTGCCACCGCCGTCTCCGAGGGTTACGGCGCTGGGTTCACGTTGCACCTCGACGTGTCGAAGCCCAACGTGCTGTTCGGCCTGATCCTCGGTGCCTCGGTCGTCTTCCTCTTCTCCGGCCTCGCGATCAACGCCGTCGCCCGAGCCGCCGGTCGGGTAGTCATGGAGGTGCGCGACCAGTTCCACAGCAACCCCGGGATCATGGACGGCACCGTCCGGCCCGACTATGCGCGTGTGGTCGACATCTGCACCAAGGACTCCTTGCGCGAACTCGCCACCCCAGGCCTGCTCGCGGTGCTGGCGCCGATCGCCACCGGCTTCTGGCTCGGCTGGGAGCCGCTCGGTGCCTACCTCGCGGGTGCGATCGCCGCGGGTGTCCTGATGGCGATCATGCTCGCCAACTCCGGTGGCGCCTGGGACAACGCCAAGAAGCTGGTCGAGGACGGCAACTACGGTGGCAAGGGTTCCGAAGCCCACGCTGCAACCGTTATCGGTGACACGGTCGGCGACCCCTTCAAGGACACCGCCGGCCCCGCGCTCAATCCGCTCATCAAGGTGATGAACCTCGTCGCGCTTCTCGTCGTACCGACCGTCGTCAAGTACGGCGTCCACGGGCCGCACGAGAACACGGCGCTACGCGTCATCGTCGGCATCCTGTCGCTCGGCCTGATCGTCGGTGCGGTCGTCGTGAGCAAGCGGCGCAAGCTCGACATGGGTGCCGAAGCGCCCGCTGTGGAGACCGCCGCCGCGCCTTGACCCGCAGCTCTGGAACGCCGCCCGGCGCGGTCGCGGCGCGTAGCCTCGGCCGCAATGAGCCAGATGTCGCTGTTCTCCGCCGGGGCCCGCGAGCCGCAGCTCGCCGATCTCGACGGGCTGCTGGCCGGGTCCGGCCAGGTGGTGCGGCGCGGCCGGGAGGCTCGGGTCAGCGTGGTGGTCAGCGATCCCTGGCGGGTGACCGCCCTCGTGTCGGAGCTCCACGCGCTGCTGCTGGAGCCCGAGCTCGAGGACGGCGCAGACGACGGTGGGGGGACGCGGGACGGCATCGCCGTGCGCACCCCGTGGCTCGAGCAGCTGCGTCCGCTGGCCGATGCGTGGACTCGGGGTGCCGTCAAGGCGCCCCCATCGGGCTGGGAGCTGGACGGCCCCCGGCTTCGGTGGTGGTGCCTCGCCGACGGCCGGGCGGCGGCGGCGATGTATACCTTGGCGCTCGGTCCGAACGACCAGCAGGCATGGGCGCCGGTGGGAGCGGCACTGGCCGGCGCGGGACTACCTGGTCTGCTCGTCGGACCGCGGGCCGACGGCCCGGCCTATCGGATCGTGGGCCAGCGCCGGCTCAACCGGCTCCGGGAGCTCGTCGGAGACCCGCCGGCCGGCGCGGCAGCAGCTGACTGGCCGGCCGCTGACTACGGTCGATGACGCGCGTAGCGCGACGCTCGCGGCGCTTGATCAACGACGAAGACAGGGAGAAGCGTGGCTGAGAACTCGGCGGACGGCGGCAGACGCCGCCTCGTGATCGTCGAGTCGCCGGCGAAGGCCCGCACCATCGCCGGCTACCTCGGTCCCGACTACGTCGTCGAGTCCTCGATAGGTCACATCCGTGACCTTCCGAGCCGGTCGGCTGACATTCCGGCGGAGAAGAAGAAGGAGCCGTGGGCCCGGCTCGGCGTCGATGTCGACAACGGCTTCGAACCGCTCTACGTCGTCCACCCCGACAAGAAGCAACAAGTGGCCAAGCTCAAAGCGGCGCTGAAAGACGCGGACGAGCTGCTGCTCGCCACTGATGAAGACCGCGAAGGCGAGGCGATCGCCTGGCACCTGCTCGAGGTGCTCAAGCCGAGCGTCCCGGTCCGCCGGATGGTCTTCCACGAGATCACGCCGCAGGCGATCCGCGAAGCGGTCGAGCACCCGCGCGACATCAACCGCAACCTCGTCGACGCGCAGGAGACCCGCCGCATCCTCGACCGGCTCTACGGCTACGAGGTCTCGCCGGTGCTCTGGAAGAAGGTCATGCCGCGGCTGTCCGCCGGACGGGTGCAGTCGGTCGCGACTCGACTCCTGGTCGAGCGCGAACGCGCGCGCATGCGCTTCCGCTCCGCCGGCTATTGGGATCTCGACGCAACCTTCGACACCGGCGACGGCGACCCGCGCATGTTCGACGCGACCTTGGTCGGTCTTGACGGCAGGCGCGTCGCCACGGGTCGCGATTTCAACGAGACCGGCCAGCTCACGTCGGATGTCGTCCATCTGGACGCCGATGGGGCGGCCGCATTGGCCGCGCGCCTGACGGATGCAACGTTCAGCGTTCGCAGTGTTGAGCCGCGGCCATACCGCCGGTCGCCCTATGCGCCCTTCATCACCAGCACCTTGCAGCAGGAGGCGAGTCGCAAGCTGCGGTTCTCCGCGCAGGTGACGATGCGACTCGCTCAACGCCTTTACGAGAACGGCTACATCACCTATATGCGGACCGACTCGACGACGTTGTCGGACACCGCGCTGTCCGCTGCTCGAGACCAGGCCCGAGAGCTGTATGGCGCCGACTACGTTCCCGCGTCGCCTCGCCGATACGAGCGCAAGGTCAAGAACGCGCAGGAGGCGCACGAGGCGATCCGTCCGGCCGGTGATCGCTTTCGTACGCCGCAGCAGGTGCGCGGCGAGCTCGGCGCGGATGAGTACCGGCTCTACGAGCTGGTCTGGCAGCGAACGGTCGCGTCGCAGATGGCCGACGCCACCGGCCAGTCGGTGAGTATTCGCGTGACCGGCACGGCCAACGGAACCGCCACTCCTACAACGGCCGAGTTCGCAGCCAGCGGAAAGGTCATCACGTTCCCAGGCTTCTTGCGCGCCTATGTCGAGGAGTCCGACGACGAGGACGAGCGTGAAGACCGGGAGCGACGGCTTCCGCAACTCACCGAGGGACAGGCGCTCGCGGCGGAGACCATCTCAGCGCAGGAGCACGCGACCAACCCACCAGCTCGATACACCGAGGCGAGTCTCGTCAAGGCGTTGGAAGAACTGGGCATCGGTCGGCCATCCACCTACGCGTCGATCCTCGGAACGATCCAGGACCGCGGCTATGTCTTCAAACGCGGTACGGCGCTGGTGCCGTCATTCACCGCCTTCGCGGTCGTGGGCTTGCTCGAGCAGCACTTCGCGCGGCTGGTCGACTATGGCTTTACGGCGTCGCTCGAAGACGACCTGGACGCGATCGCCAACGGGGCGGCGCAGTCGACGGAGTGGCTCGGCAAGTTCTACTTCGGCGACGAGACGTCGACGGCGACCGACCCGCATGGCCTGAAGGAGCTGGTGACCGACCGGCTCGCGGAGATCGACGCCAGAGAGGTCAACTCGCTGCCGATCGGACCGGCCGAAGATGGCGAAACTGTCGTCGCGCGGGTCGGGCGCTA
>DATBDO010000151.1:0-19210 GCA_036269855.1 Mycobacteriales bacterium | reverse complement strand
GCCACCTGGCCGGCGTAACCGCGGTAGTCGTGCAGATCACGGTTGGTCTGATGCTGTGGCCGGATGACGTACTGCACCGGGAACCGCGCGTCGATGAGGTTGCGGTCACTCGCGATGTGCACCTCTTCGAGATGGTGCAGCAGCGAACTGCCGTCGTACCAAGGCATGTTGGGACTGCGCTGTACGACGTTGTCACCGAGCAGCGCCGAGATCGGGATGAACGACAAGTCGCCGACGTCGAGCTTGGTCGCGAACTGTCGGAACTCGTTGCGGATCCGGTCGAAGACCTCCTGGTCGTAGTCGACCAGGTCCATCTTGTTGACACAACACACGAGGTGCGGCACGCGCAGCAACGAGGCGATGAACGAGTGCCGGCGGGTCTGCTCGACGATCCCCTGTCGCGCGTCGATGAGGATCAGCGCAAGGTTGGCCGTCGACGCCCCGGTGACCATGTTGCGCGTGTACTGGATGTGGCCAGGTGTGTCCGCGATGATGAACTTCCGCTTGGGCGTCGCGAAGTAGCGGTAGGCGACATCGATGGTGATGCCCTGCTCGCGCTCGGCTCGCAAGCCGTCGGTGAGCAACGCAAGGTTGGTCTGCTCGTCACCGCGGTCTCGCGAAGTGCGCTCGATCGACTCGAGCTGATCTTCGAAGATGGACTTGGTGTCGTAGAGCAACCGCCCGATGAGGGTGGACTTGCCGTCGTCGACGCTGCCCGCCGTTGCGAAACGCAACAACTCCACTAGAAGTAGCCCTCTTTCTTACGGTCTTCCATCGCGGCCTCGGTCAGCCGGTCGTCGGCACGGGTGGCCCCGCGCTCGGTCATTCGCGTCGCCGCGACCTCGGCGACGATGTCGTCGTAGGTCGCGGCCGTGGACTCGACCGCACCGGTGATCGGCGCATCGCCGACGGTGCGGAACCGGACCTTGAGCGTCACGATCTCCTCGCCCTCGCGGGGGGTGGTGTGCTTGCCCGTCGACAGCCACATGCCGTCGCGGCGGAACACCTCTCGCTCGTGGGCGAAGTAGATCGACGGCAGCTCGATCTGCTCCTGCGCGATGTATTGCCAGATGTCGAGCTCGGTCCAGTTGGACAGCGGGAAGACCCGGATGTGCTCGCCCTTGTGATGCCGGCCGTTGTAGAGGTTCCAGAGCTCCGGTCGCTGGTTCTTGGGATCCCACTGGCCGAACTCGTCGCGGAACGAGAAGACCCGCTCCTTGGCGCGGGCCTTCTCCTCGTCGCGGCGCGCGCCGCCGAACACCGCATCGAACTGGTGCTCCTGGATGCCGTCGAGCAGCGTGACCGTCTGCAGCGGGTTGCGGATGCCGTCCGGACGCTCGCGAACCCGGCCGGTTGCGATCGAGTCCTCGACGCTTGCGACCACGAGCCGGACCCCGAGCTTTTCCACGGTCGAGTCGCGGAACTCCAACACCTCGTCGAAGTTGTGCCCGGTGTCGACGTGCATGACCGGGAACGGGATCTTGGCCGGCCAGAACGCCTTCTTGGCCAGGTGGAGCATGACCACGGAGTCCTTGCCGCCGCTGAACAGCAGCACCGGACGCTCGAACTCCGCCGCGACCTCACGGAAGATGTGGATCGACTCGGCTTCGAGCGTCTGGAGGTTGGTCAGCTCGTAGGTTGCGGACGCACTCACCGCACCATTATCCGGTACGGCCCCTCAGGTCACGGCCTGCACCCAGGCGACCTGCATGCTCGGCTGCCCCTTCGGCGGGCACATGCCGAAGATGTGAGTGCCGATCTCGCCCGCGCCCAGGGAGTTGCCGTCCTGGCCGCCCACCGTGAACGCGGTGACCACCGGGAACGTCGTGGCGGGCAGCGACCAGACCTGATGCTCGAGCGTGGTCACTACGCCGCGGGTCGGCGAGAACGTGGTGAACGTGATCGCCACGTTCATCGCGAACGCGCCCACCAAGTCGGTGTCGGAGCAGTAGCCCAGGGTCTGGGTGGTGGCGAGGCCGGTGATGACGGCCTGCCGGACCGGATCACCGTCCGGGTTGTAACACGTGGCCGCGCCGGACAGCACCCACTTGTAGGTGCCGTCGATCTGCGGGTCGATGGTCACACCTCCGCCGCCACTGCACGCCAGCTGGGAAGCCGCATAGGCAGAGGTGGTCCCGACCGTGGCCAGCCCGGCGCTCGCCAGGACGACCGCGACGGCGGAGATCGATCCGCGGACGGCGATTCGGCGCAGGCCGGAGACAACGGATGAAGCGAACATGCTCACTCCCGGGGTTGGGGCGGATGCACCCTCGTACGTCGCATCTCAGCCGACGGTTCGACAGATTTCTAGAATGGTTGGGAAATTTCTGAGAAAACCGGACGAGAGGGTGAATTCCCGACAGCCGGATAGCGTTTGCCGGTGACGCAGGACCAGCCACTGGTCGACGTGGGCGTCGTGACCTGGAACACCCGGGACCTCACCGTCACCGCCCTGCGGCGGCTGCTCGACACGGATCAGGGCGCACGGCTGCGGCTTCTCGTCCACGACAACGCGTCCGCGGACGGCACCCCCGATGCGGTCCGCGAGCAGGTGCCGGAGGCGGACGTCGAGGTGTGCCCGGACAACCTCGGGTTCGCCGCGGGAGTCAACCGGCTGATCGCACGCAGCCACGCGCCGTGGTTCTTGGCCCTCAACTCCGACGCCTGGCCGGCGCCCGGCGCGATCGGCGCACTGGTCGCAGCGGCGGAGCGGCACCCGCGGGCTGCCGCGGTGGCCCCGCGGCTGGAGCGCCCCGACGGCGCCCTCGAGCACTCCACCCACCCGTTTCCCTCGGTGCCGGTCGCGCTGGCGAGCGCGGTCGGAGCCCGCGGTCACTGGGCCGAGCGGCACGCGTTGCACGGGGCGTGGGCTCACGACCGGGAGCGATCGGTCGACTGGGCGGTCGGCGCCGCGCTGCTGATCCGCCGCGAGGCGCTCGAGGACGTGGGCGGTCTCGACGAGTCGTTTTTCATGTACGTCGAGGACCTGGAGTGGTGTCATCGCGCCCGGCGGCACGGCTGGGAGATCTGGTTCACCCCGGAAGCTCTCGTCGTACACATCGGCAACGCGTCCGGCGAGAAGCGCTACGGCAGCACGCGGACCGCCACCTGGCTTGCCAACACCTACCGGTTCTACCGGCGTCACCACGGCCCGTTCTCGACCGCGGCTTATCGCAGCGCCAACGCCCTCGGCGCGGTCCGCGGCACGGTGCGCGCGACGATGCGGCGCGACCGCGGCCTCGCGCGGTTCTGGTGGCGACAGGTTCCGTTGCATTTCCGGCCGGAAGGCCGGCGGCAGCAGAGCAGGCGTGGCTGATGCGGGTCCTCACGGTCAGCAACCTCTACCCGCCACACGCGCTCGGTGGTTATGAGATGTCCTGCGCCGACGTGATGGGTCGCTTCTCCGCTCGCGGCCATGACGTGCACGTGCTGACGACGACGACGCGGCTCGATGGCATCGACGACGCGGCACCCGGTCAAGCGATCACCGTCGAGCGCGCCTTGGACTGGTACTGGCAGGACCACTCCATCCGCCGACCCGGCCGGTGGCGGGCCAGGCAGCTCGACGGGACCAACCGACGGCGGCTGCGCCAGACCATCGATCGGGTCCGGCCGGACGTCGTGTCGGTGTGGGCGATGGGCGGGATGTCGCTCGGACTGCTCGACACCATCCGCGACGTGGCCGTGCCGTCGGTGTGGATGGTCTGCGACGAGTGGCCCATTTACGGCCCGAAGCTCGATGCGTGGGCAGCAGCCCGCGGTCGCGCGGCGCCGGAGCCGGGTGCGGCGACGATCTGCTGGGTCAGCGGCTACATCCGCGATCGGGTCCGCGACGTCGTCGGGTGGCAGCCGGCGCACCAGACGGTCACCGGCAGCGGCATCGACCCGCAGGACTTCCCGGTGCGACCGGCCGCGGACCGGCCGTGGCGCTGGCGGCTGCTGTGTGTCGGCCGGGTCGAACCGCGCAAGGGGTTCACGACCGCGGTCGAAGCGCTCGCGCGGCTGCCGCAACAGGCGACGCTGCGGATCGCCGGCCCGGACGACGGTGCGCACGCCGCCGATCTGCACCGCATCGCCGTAGAGCTCGGCGTCGGCGACCGGCTGACGATCGCCCCGGTGCCGCGCGACCAGTTGGCCGCGGTCTACACGGACGCGGACGCGGTCTTGTTCACGAGCGGGTGGAAGGAGCCGTTCGGGCTCGTTCCGATCGAGGCGATGGCGTGCGCGACACCAGTCGTCGCCGCCCCGACGGGCGGGGCGGTCGAGTTCCTCGACGACGGGATCAACTGCCTCGCCGTACCACCCAAGGACACCGACGCCGTCGTCGCCGCACTGGTGCGACTCGCGGACGACGCGCCCTTACGAAACCGACTCGTCGAAGGCGGCCAGGCGACCGCATCGACCTACACGGTCGATCGCCTGGCCGATCTGCTCGAACGCTGGCATCTCGCCGCCGCCGCGCGGTTCGCCGACGGAGAGCCGGCATGACGCCGGTCACGGCCGCCGTCCGCACCGAGCAGCGCAGTGCCGGCTGGGACGGTGCGGCGCCGACGATCGCCGTCGTCGTCTCCACCCACGGCCGATCGCACTATCTCGCTGGCTTGCTCGACGCCCTGGAACTGCAGGACACGAAAGACTTCGAAGTCGTGATCGCCGACAACGGCTCCCCCGACGACACCTGGCAGGTCCTGCTCGACCGCTGCGCGCGCACATCGCTGCGACTGCTCGCACTTCGGCTGGATCCGCACGACGGGCCTGCGGTCCCGCGCAACACCGCTGTCGCGCGCACCCGGGCACCACTGCTGGCGTTCACCGATGACGACTGTGTGCCGACGCCGGGCTGGCTCGCCGCGCTGCAACACGCCCTGGCGCCCGGGGTCACGGTGGCGCAGGGCCGCACCGAACCGCAGCCGGGTGAGGGTGGTGGCGCGTGGGGTCGGACGCTGCGGGTCGACCGGCTGACCGGGCTGTACGAGACGGCCAACCTGGGCTGCCCGCGCGTCGCTTTCGACGTGGCGGACGGGTTTCCGGCCGAGCGTCTGCTGTCCGGGCGTGCTTTCGGCGAGGACGTCCTGCTCGGTTACCGACTCGCCGCCGCCGGCAGTGCCGTGTTCGCCCCGGATGCGCTGATGCGGCACCGGATCGTCCCCGGCACCTATCGGCAGTTCCTGTCCGAACGACGGCGGCTGGAGGGCTTCCCGGTGCTGCTGCGACGTGTGCCGCAAATGCGCCGTTTGCTCCTCGGTGGCGTCTTCCTGTCCCGACGGACCGCTGTCGCCGACCTCGGCCTCGCCGGAGTGCTCGTCGCGGCCGGGCTGCAGAGCCCATATCCGCTTGCGGCGGCGCTCCCGTGGGCGGCGCAGTGCTGGCGCGCGGCCCGGACCCGGCCCGGCCGACCCCGCCTCGTCCGCGCCGGTCAGCTGGCGGCCGGGGACACCGTGGCGGCCGCGGCGCTGGTGACCGGCAGCGTGCGAGCGCGACGACTGGTGCTGTGACGCGTTGTTCCTTCGTGGCCCAGAACTCCTCCGGACCGAACGTTAGGCTCCGCCGGTGCGAACGGTGATCCTGTGCGGTGGCCGCGGCACCAGAGCGTGGCCGGCTACCGCCGAGATCCCGAAGCCGATGCTCGAGATCGGCGGTCGCCCGGTGCTAGAGCACGTGATGGAGATCTACGCCCGGCAGGGCTACGACGACTTCATGCTCGCGACCGGCTACAAGGGTGACGTGATCGCGGCCTGGGCGACGACGCTCACGACGGGCTGGGCGGTGGAGTGCGTCGACACCGGCGACGACGCCGACACCGGCGAACGGCTTCGCGCCTGCGCCGAGCGGATCGGTGAGCCGTTCTTGGCGACGTACGGCGACGGCCTTGGCAATGTCGACGTCGCTGCAGTCGCGGGCCGGCACAAAGATCACGGTGGTGGCGCGACGGTCACCGTCGTACCGCTGCCGTCGCAGTACGGAACGATCGACACGGACGACGCCGGGCGGGTTGTCGCGTTCCGGGAGAAGCCGCTCCTGCGCGACCACTGGATCAATGCCGGCTTCTTCGCTTTCGACGCCGACACTGTCGTGCAGACCCCGGGCGTCAGCCTCGAGCGCGACGTGCTCCCCGCACTCGGCGCCAGCGGCGAGCTCTACGTCTATCGTCACGAGGGCTTCTGGAAGTCGATGGACACCCATAAGGAAGTCGTCGAGCTCAACGCGCTCGCTGAGAAGGAAGGGCACCCGTGGCTGCAGGTCCCGACGCGCTGAGCGGTACTCGCGTACTCGTCACCGGAGCCTCCGGGTTCATCGGCTCACATCTGACCCGGCGGCTGCTCGATGCCGGGGCGGAGGTGCACGCGCTCACGAGCGTCGTCTCCTCGGTATATCCGACCCGTCTGGTCGACCTGCGTGGCCGGATCACCTTGCACGAGGCGAGTCTCACCGACCGCGGCGCACTCGAGCAGATGGCCACCGCGGTGAAGCCCGAATATGTCTTCCACCTCGGTGCCTACACGCATGTCGGCAAGTCCTGGCAGCGCGTCGACGAGTGCGTGCAGGTCAACGTGCAGGGCACCGTCAACCTGCTGATGGCCCTGGCGCCGCATGGCTACACGCGGTTCCTCAACACCGGCACGAGCGAGATCTACGGCGACATCGAGGTGCCGTTCCGCGAGGACAAGCAGCCGCATCCGGTCTCGCCGTACTCGGTGAGCAAGTACGCCGCCGAGGAGTACTGCCGGTTGTTCGCCGAGTCCTACAAGTGGCCGATCGTGCGCGTGCGGCCGTTCAACGCCTATGGGCCGGCGCAGAGCCCGGACCGCGTCATTCCCGAGATCATCACGCGTGCGTTTCGGGGCGAGCGGCTGCGCATGACGCAGGGCAAGCAGACCCGCGAGTTCAACTATGTCGAAGACCTCGCTGAGGGATTCCTGCAGCTGGCGACGGCACCCGACATCGACGGCGAGCTGTTCAACCTCGGCTGTGGCGTCGACGTGTCGATGCGCGAGGTCGCGACAACGATTCTCGAGCTGATGGGCAACCCGGTCGAAGCCGAGTTCGGTGCGCTGCCGGACCGCCCGACCGAGATCTGGGAGATGCGTTGCGACGCGTCGAAAGCGCGCGAGCGGGTCGGTTACACCCCGCAAACGTCGCTCGAGGACGGCCTCGCCCGCACGATCGCGTGGTACCGGGACGAGCTCGCCGCGGGTCGCAACACCCCGTTCGCGCTCGCCCCGTCGTGACGCGGGTCGCGCTGGTACATCCCTTCAGCTGGCCGGCCGTCCGGCGTGGCGGCGAGCGTTACCTGCATGACCTCGCCTGGTACCTCACGACTCAAGGCGCGTCCGTCGACGTCGTCGTCGGCGGGCGCCGGTTCGGGATCGACCCCCACGACGGCGCGCGGATGGTGCGGTTGCGGCACCCGCGTCGCCTCGACGTCCGCGGTCTCAACCGGCTCGACACCTTCGGCGGGCCTGCGCTGGGATGGCTCACCCGGCACCGGTACGACGTCGTTCACGCGCTGACGCCGACGGCTGCGCTGGCGGCCGTCGCGACCGGGCAGCGCACCGTCTACACCGCCCTCGGTCATCCCACCCCGGACACGATCGGCCGGCGCAAGTACGACGCCGCGATGTTTCGCGCAACAGTGCGGAGGGCCGCGGCGCCCTTGGCGTTGTCGGACTCCGCGGCCGACGCGATCGAGACCATCACCGGTGTTCGCCCCCGGGTAGTGCCACCGGGTCTGCGCACGGACCGCTTTCCGTTGCGCGACGTTGCCCGCACCGGCCCGCCGTACGTTCTGTTCCCGGCCTTTGCCGAGGACCGGCGCAAAGGTCTCGACGTCCTCCTCGCGGCGTTCGCCGCCGTCCTCGACCATCGTCCCGATGCCCGCCTGCAGCTTGGTGGTGGCGGCGACGCGCAGTGGGCGTTCGACACGCTCGACCCAGGCAGCAAGGAGCGGGTGCGGGCCGCGACGGACCTGTTGGGAGCGGGCGAGCTCGACGACGTCGCCGGCTATTACGCAGCTGCCACCGCGACCGTCCTGCCGAGCATCAACGAGGCGTTCGGACTCGTGCTGGTCGAGTCCCTCGCCAGCGGCACGCCTGTCGTCGGAGTCGCGTCGGGTGGTCCGACCGAGATCATCGACGACGAGCGGATCGGCCGACTGGCGAGTCCGCGCGACCCCGCCTCACTCGCCGCTGCGATCCTCGAAGTCATCGCACTCGCCGCTGACCCGGCCACTGCGGCGCGCTGTGCACGGCACGCGCGGCGTTGGGACTGGGCCGAGCACATCGGTCCGTTGCACCTCGACGTCTACCGGCACGCGGCGCGGTCGTGGCGATGACACCGGACATCAGCGTCGTC
The DNA here is from genome assembly GCA_036269855.1 of Mycobacteriales bacterium. GTDB lineage: Bacteria > Actinomycetota > Actinomycetes > JAFAQI01 > JAFAQI01 > DATBDO01. The sequence continues at coordinate 10,858 of DATBDO010000151.1, read as the reverse complement.
ATCCCGACCTTCCGTCGGCCGGCGTTGCTGCGCCGATGCCTGCAGTCGCTCGCCGACCAGGGCCTGCCGAGTGAGGCGTTCGAGGTGGTCGTCGTCGACGACGGGTCCGGCGACATGACCGGCGATGTCGTCGCCGCGGCGGCCGGCAACGTTCGCGGACTGGTCCAGCCGGTCAACGCCGGACCTGCTGCCGCGCGCAACCGCGGCGTCGAGGCGGCCGAGGGCCGGCTGGTGTTGTTCCTCGACGACGACATCGCGGCCGCTCCGGACCTGCTCGCGACGCATCTGCGCGTCCACGGAGCGGGCGATGACGACCGGCTCGGTGTCCTCGGCCGGGTCGACTGGGACCCGGCGCTCGACGTCACGCCATTCATGCACTGGCTCGACCGGTCCGGTCTTCAGTTCGGCTACGACACCTGGTTGCAAGAAGGTCCGGTCGAGCCTCCGTACGCCGCGTTCTACACATGCAACGTGTCGCTGCACCGCTCACTTCTGGTTGCGTCGGGCGGCTTCGACGAACGCTTCCCCTACGCGGCGTTCGAAGACATGGAGCTGGCGTTTCGATTGACCTCGCTCGGATTTCACCTGGACTACCGGCCGCAGGCGCAGGCGTTCCACACCCGCGCGATGGAGCTGCGCGGGTTCTGCACACGGATGCAACGCGTGGGCGAGTCCGCTGAGCTGATGCGCAAGGCCGCGCCGGAGTTCCCGCTCGACGACGACGCGCTGCGCCGGCGACTGACAAGCCGACGACGACGACTGCTGCTGCGGCTGGCAGCCCGGCGAGCCTCGGCACGAATGACCGAGCATGCGCACGCCATGCACTACTGGGCCGAGGTTGCCGCCGCCTACGAGCGCGGCCGCGGTCGCGTCAGGAAGTAGCCGGCTCGTAGGTGAAGCTGCTGAACGTGACCGACTGCTGCTGGTTGGAGTACGGCGGCTGACCGCGCTGCCACCACAGGTTGAGATGCACCTTGGTGCCGCTCGATGGCTTCGGCGGTGCGTTGGCCTTCCACTTCTTGATGACCGGAGCGTCCGGCGTCGTACCGTCGAGCACCTTGAACAGCACGTAGGCCGGCGTCCAGGTCCACTCGTAGGTCAAGGCGCGGTCAGTGGGCGCGACGAAGCGGCGCAGGTTGTTGCCGACCCGCCACGGCTGGATGACGAACTGCGTGTTGGCAGCCGCCGGGCTCGGCTGACCCCAGCGGCTCAGCTCGACGTCGATCTCCTGATGACCGGAGGGTGTGTTGTTGTTGTAGGTGAACATGCCGACGACGGCCATCGGATCGAAGGTGTCGAGCGGCGTCTCGACGACATAGCGGTAGGTGCCGTAGCCGTAGTCGCTCTTGATCGAGGTGATGCCGGCGGAGTACCAGGTGCCGCCCACGTTCTTCGCGACGAGATGAAGGTTGCCCGCGCTGTCGGTGAAGACGGTGTCCGGCGTCGCCAGCCAGTAGTTGGGGGCCGGGCCCTGGTGGACCGCCGGGCTCATGCGGGCGCCCCACACCTGGCCCTCCCACATGATCGGGACGACGGAGGTGGCGTCCTGGACCGTCGGCAACCCGCCCGGGATCGTCTTGGCCTCGGCCGCGGTGCCGGCGAACAGACCCGTGGCCGCGACGGCCGTGGCCATCAGCCAGCGGAGCAATCTGGGCATTTCTGCGGGTTCCTCACTCGTCGGTGACCGGCTCTGAGGTGCACAACGAGCCGGGTCGCGATCGGTTGCGATCGTTCCCCAGGATGTACGGGACGAACCGGGTGACGTAACCCAGGTCGGGCAAAACCCCAGGTCAGAGGCTCAGCTCAGGGGCGCCTCAGCACCAGTTCGACGTGCATCCCGTGCCAGGCGGCGCGGCCGGAGGAGCGGTAGAGGCGGGGCAACCCCCGGCGCAGGACGGCCTGGCCCGGCCGGGTCCAGGCGAGCCGGTCGAGAAGGGCGAACCGGCCGGTCACGGCCTGGCCGTAGTCCAGCCCGCGGACCCGCTCCAGCCGGAAGTGCGGCGCCGCCGCCCGCCAGAGCCGCCGGCCGGTCATGAACGCCTCGAAGCCACCGTGGTGGGCGCCCCAGGGGTTCCAGTCGTGCCGGCCCGACCGCCGATCGGCCAGCCACTTGTGCACGCCCGCGAGATTGGCGTAGTTGGGCGTGGTGACGTAGGCGAGAGCGCCCGGTCGCAGCACCCGTGCCATCTCCGCGAACACCTGGCTCGGATCGTCGACGTGCTCGAGAACCTCGGTGCAGACCGCCGCGCCGAACGTACCGGCAGCGAACGGCAGCTTGGCCCCGTCAGCGACGACCACGGTGCCGCGAGCGGAGGCTTCCCGCGCGGCCGACAGCGAGATCTCCGCCCCGACGGCCGGGTGCGCGCGCGCCAGGACCGGAAGGTTGCCGCCTACACCACTGCCGACGTCGAGCAGCGGCCCCTCGACCGCCCACTGGGCGAGGAACTGCTCCAACCCTTTGCGCACCTCGCCGGGGGCGGTCTGCGAGTCCGGGTCCTCGCGCTGCGCGTAGTGCGAACGGGCGGTGTCGTCGGTCATCCGACCTCGAGCCCCTCTGGACGGTTCTCCGGACGGCCGTAGTACTCGATGACGCGCGCCGGCGAGCCGGCGGCGAAGCAGTACGGCGGGACCGGCTTGCTCACGAGCGAGTTGGCACCGACGATCGCGCGCTCGCCGAGCGAGGCGAACACCGTGCACTTGCTGAACACCATCGCTCCCGGCCCCATCTCGAGCGGGGTGTAGTCGTAACCCTGGTCGAACATGTGCACGTCGGGGTCACGCCAACGATGGTTGCCATCGACGATCTGCGTCGCCTGACCGAACGCGGACCGCGGATGGATCGTGAGTCTGGTCGTGATCTGAAGGAACGCGGACGAGGTGAACGTCGTACCCGCACCGACCTCGACCGTCCCACCGCCGTAGATCTCGCAGACGAAGTCCCGTCGGAAGTCGCAGCCGGGATGCACGATGAACGCGCCGCCTTCAGGCATGTAGAGCCGGAATCCCGGGCCCAGCCTGGTGTTCTTCGCGATGCGAACGTCGGCATGCATATTGGTCAGCAGCAGCATCCGGCGGCGAAACCGTGACGCCATCCGTTCGCCGTAGACGTAGCGCAGCTTCCACGGCAGCTTGCGCAGCCGGTTCACCGGAACACCTCCGTGCCCTTGCCGAATGTCGTACCGACCACACGTGCCGGTGCACCGACCGCGATGGAGAAGTCGGGGATCTCGCCTTTGACGACGCTGTTGGCGCCGATGAAGCAGAACCGGCCGATGTTGGCACCGGCGAGCACCGCGACGCCGGCGCCGACGAGAGTGCCTTCGCCGATGCGAACCGGCGCCGTGTCGAGCGGGTTCCATACCGGGTTGGGGTGACCGCCGCGCCAGGTGTGCTCGGAGTCGAGCACGCTGGTGTAGGCGCTGAGGATGACGTTGTCTTCCAGCACCACGGACTCGGCTGCGCTGATCGTGCAGAAGGGCCGCACGCCCACGCCGTCACCAAGTCGCAACGTCGGCTCGGGCTTGTTCCAGCCGACGCGCTCGGCGGACAGCCACAGCCCTTCGAGCAGGATCACGTTGCTGCCGACGGCGATGTGGTGCGGCCCGTAGACCCAGGCGGGCTTGTGCAGGATCGAACCGGCACCGAACGAGTGGAACTGCCGACGGCGGCGCGGCGCGGCCAGCCGGGCGCGCAGTGCCACCGCCTTGAGCGGCTCGTTGCGCCACTCGGCGAACGGGCCACGCGCCGGACCGCGACTCACGACGACTCCCCCGCCGGGAGCGGGAACCGGCTGTAGCCGATGTGGCTGACCCGGCCGTCGACGGCGAAACCGAGCACGACGACGCGGTCGACGGTCTCGCCGTCAGGCGCGGCGTGCGTGGTGGTGACCACCACGGTCCGGCCGAGCATCTGTTCCCCCCCACGCAGTTGGCGGCCCCACGGGCCCTCCTTCTCCAACGCGTCGGACAGCCGCTGCCTCGCGGTCGGCCCGGTTGCGGTCCAGATCCCCACCGGGCCGGCGTAGCTCACCTCGGCGGATTCGGGCATGTCGTCCGGCAGTCTGCCGGTCGCCAGGATGGCCAGGAAGCCATCGACCGCTATCTGACCTGCCTCGAGGGAGGTGACGACGGGGTTGTGGACCGGTTCGCGCGGCAGCTCGGGCTGGGTGCGCCGCCGTTTCACTCGGCCCCTGACCCGTGACCGCAGCGGCCTGGTCTGCAATGGCTGGTCGGCGTAGCCGAGATCTCGTCGTACGGCGCCTGCGACCTCGTCGAAGGCCGCAAGGTCGGCGCGGCTCCACTGGCTACGCCATTTCCCGATGCCGATCTCGGGGCTCGTCGGATCGACGTTGAAGGACAGTTGCGAAGCGGCCTCGACCCGGGCCAGGACATCGTCGTCCGCGTCGAGTCGCAGCCAGCGGAAAACCTCGGTAACGCCCTGCCGCGCGTCGGCCATCAGCTCCTCGTAGCGAACCTCGAGGTAGCGCGGCAGCGCCGGCTCGGCCGCCCGCGCCGAGGTGATCGCGTCGCGCCACTGCGCCGCGGCCTCGCGAATCCCACCAGGACCCCACTCCTGACGGGCAAGCGAGCGCACGACGTCACGACCGTCGCGGACGATATGCAGCACTGCCGCGTCCGGGAAGACCTCGGCGATGAGTGGCAGGTGAAGCACGTGATGCGGCGTGCGTTCGACGATGACGCGCGCGCCGGGATCGACGGAGTCGGCGACCCGGCCATAGACCAGGACGCAGAACCCGCGCATGGCGGCAACCCATTCGTCGCGAGGCAGGAAGACGGTGCCGGTCGCCGGCGACGTCAGCAGACCGTGTTGGACCTGCGCGTCCAGGTGCTTCAGCCCGTGGGAGAACAGATGCGTTTCCGACGGAAGCGCGACGACCTGCGGGTGCGCGGCGAGCATCCGCTGCAACCAGTTGGTACCGCTGCGCGGCGCGCCAACGAGAAAGACCATCCGGTCACTCAGCCGGTCAGACATAGCCCAGTTCCGCCAACAGGTCACCGGCCGCGTCGTCGACCGCGCGGCGATCGCGCTCATCCATCGACCGCCACTTGCCGGCACCGATCTGGCCCTGGCTCGGCAGCGGGCTGATGCGTTGCCCGGTGCGTTCCTCGGCGGTACGGCGGAACTCCTCGCCCGGGTCGAGACCGAGCCACGTGACGAGCTGGGCCGCCTGGCCGACGGGATCCGCGAGCAGTGACTCGTAGCGCAGTTCCGTGAAGCGGGCGAGACCCGGTGCGGCCGCGCGCACCGCGCGGACCGACGACGCCCATGCCGCCGCGGCGTCAGCGGGCCCGTCGTAGGCGCCGTCGAGCTGGACGAGCGACAACGCCACGTCCCGGCCGTCGCGCAGCAGGTGGATGTAGGCCGCCTCGGGATAGAGCCGGGCGAGCATCGGTAGCTGCCGCACGTGTGCGGGTGTCTTCTCGACAAAGTGGCTGGCGCCCGGCCGCAGCCGGTCGCGGCCGGCGCTGATCAAGGCATCGGCGGTCGCGCGCTGCGCGGCGACCAGCTCGTCCTCGGTCAGCCATGAGCCCAGCCCGTGCGAGGGGTTCTGTCGCGCCTCCCAGAACCTGCCGAGGCCACGGAACATCCAGGTCTCGCCGTCGTCGGTGCCGGCGAGCTGCGGGTGTGAGGTGAGCAGCCGGTGCAGCCACGTCGTACCGCTGCGGCCGCTGCCGACGATCACGACGAGACCCGCGCCGACGGTCGAGTCCGTCGGCTGCATGGGTGGTCGACTGACTGAAGGCTGCGTCGCCTGCCGGCGCGGCTCCCGGCCGACCTCGACGATCTCCGCGTCCGGGTAGAGCCGGTCGACGACGGCGATCGCCACCTCGCTGTCCTCGATGACGTCGACGACCCGACCAGCCGCGTCGGCGGTCGCGGCAGCGAGGTAGGGCGCGTCGGTCAGTCCGCGCAGCGCGGCAAGGAACGTGAGCTCGTCGGCCATCGCCGACAAGCCGGCGGTCCCGCCCCCCAGGTCGAAGCCGGCGAGCCAGCCGCCGGCCGTCCTGACGACGCCGGTGGGGGCCGGCCGTCCGGTCCAACCGGGCCGGCGGGCGAGCTCGGCGGCCCAGCTCACCGCCGCCCGCTGCGGACCGCGCACCAACGTCACCCGGCCCGACATCGGACTGTCGTCGGCCCATGGCGAGGTCATCGGGACCAGCCGGTGAGATCCCACCCGAGGTGCTGCGCGAGCGCCTCGTTGCGCTCGGCGAAGTGGTCGAGGAGCCGCTGCCGCAGCGGTTGCGGCATCGGCGGGTAGTCGCGCTCATCGGTGTTGAGCCGGTCCAGCGCTCGCGCGAGCACCGGCGCCCGTCGCCAGGCCCGCATCCCCTCCATGCGCGCGCGCAGCCGGCTCGAGCGGTGCCGGCTGTGCGCGTTATAGACCTTGCCGATGTTCGGTGGTGCCACGTCGCGTACGCCGAGGAACCCGCAGACCCGCCGGAACGTGGCGGCGGGGTCGGCCGCCAGGTCGTCGAAACGCAGCACCAGCATCGACTCGCGCGGGAAGAGCTCCTCGTAGCGCTGCAGCTGTTCGAGGTAGTAGCCGCGACGCAGATAGGGCCTAACCGTCTGGTCGCCGGCAAGCAAAGCGTCGATGGCCGCTTCGAACGTGCGCGGCTCACCGCCCCACTCGTGCGCGTGCCAGAAGTGCGAGTAGGCCCGGTCGACGGGATTGCGCAGCACCGCGATGAGGCGTGCGTCTGGTACGACGGACGCGATCCGCTTCGGCGCCTCCGGAACGAACAGGTAGGCCGGCGTGGCCTCACCAACGCTGGCCGCATCGCCGGCGTCAGCGAAATTGGCGGCGTACCACTCGACGCCGAGTTGCCACTGCGAGTCGCGGTCGAAGAAGTGCATCTCCTTCGACGGTGGGACGTAGACATCGGGATGCTCGTCGAGCCACCGCGACAACGACGTGGTGCCGGCCTTGGCGGCGCCGATCACGAGGTGATCGGGCAGCCGACGGTTCACGGCGTTCGCTCCAGACTGAATTGACCACCGAGGTCGGCCACGCCACTCGCCATGCCGCGACCGCTCACGAAGAACTGCACCGGCTCCGCGCGCGCCAGCAGCACCGAACCTTCGCCCTGCGCGCGATGCACGCTGCTCGAAGCCGTGAAGCCGCCGGGAGCCAGCGACATCCGCATCTTGATGTCGATCGTCGCGCTCTCGCCGGCGAGCAGCGAGGGGAACAGCGTCATGCGATTGGTGTCGCTGTAGACCGCGACGCCGCTCTCGGAGGCGATGGTGAAGCCGACGAATGGGTCGGTGACGTCACGCAGCGCACGCACGTGCACGCGGAAGACGCCCTCGTCGCCGCTGTGCAGGTGGGCGGTCGGTCGACCGGCGGCGGAATGCAGCTCGAAACCCAGGATCTCGAGCGTGTCCCGCTCCCGACCGGTCTCTCCTGGCAGCGCCTCGTCGTCCTCCTCCCGTGGCGCCTGCCCGAGGATCTGGTAGTAGCGGCCGATGCCTTCGAAGGTCGGTCCGTCGAACACCTTCTGGCCTTGATTCAGCAGGACGGTCCGGTCACAGAAGCCACGAACCGCGTTGAGGTTGTGGCTCACGACGACGAGCGTCGTGCCGTTGCCGCGGATCGCCTCCATCCGCTCGAAGCACCGCAACTGGAAGTTGAAGTCGCCGACCGCGAGGATCTCGTCGATGAGCAGGATGTCGGGCTCGGCCTCGACCGCTACGGCGAAGCCCAGCCGGACGAACATGCCCGAGGAGTAGAACTTCACCGGCGTATCGATGAACTTCTCCAGCTCGGCAAAACCGACGATGTCGTCGAAACGCCGGTCGACGGTCGCCCGGTCCATGCCGAGCACGGTTCCGTTGACGTAGACGTTCTCCCGGCCGGTGAGCTCGGGGTGGAAGCCGACGCCGACGGAGATCAACGGCGCAACACGGCCACGGACGCGCACGAGTCCTTCGGTCGGGGCGGTGACGCCGGCGAGCATCTGCAGCATCGTCGACTTGCCGGCGCCGTTGCGACCGAGCACACCGACGCTCTCGCCGCGTTGGATCTCCATGTCGACGCCACGCACCGCCCACAGATGGCTGCGCGTCGTACGACGCTGCAGGCGCAGCGCATTGAAGAGGGTCGGCCGGTCGTCGTACTTGGTGAACCGCTTGCCGACGCCTTCCATCTCGATGACGGCGTCGCTCACATCAAGTCCACGAAGACGCGGTCGTACTTGCTCTGGAGCCACATGCCGATGCCGGCGGTGACGACGAACCAGCCGACACCCACGCCGACCGTCGCCGGCCAGTTGCTGTCTGCGCCGCCGGTGGCCAGGCGCATGAACTCGATCGGGCCGGCCATCGGTCCGTAGCCGACGACATGCCGCAGCGCGCCGGGGGCCGACTGCACGGCGTAAATGATCGGTGAGAGGTAGAACAACACCGACATGACGGCCTGCACGATGTAGCGGACGTCGCGAAAGTAGACGTGCAGCGCGGACAACACCAGTCCGAATCCGGCGGTGATCGCGACCGTCAGCAGTGCTCCCGGAATGACCCAGAAGAAGTCGACCGTCACGCTGTGCTGCAGGGCGAGTTTCATGGCGAGCAGCACGCCGAGGCCGATGACGAACGGGTAGAGACCCGTCGTCACGACGAGCAGCGGGAAGAGTGCGCGCGGGAAGTAGATCTTGCGGGCGAGCCCGCCGCTGTCGACGATCGCGGTCGCCGCGCTGGGCATGTTGGTGCTGAAGAAGCTCCAGGCAGCGATCCCGGAGTAGATGAACACGGGGAAGCTGACGTGCGCGCCGTTGGTGCGGTGTACGACGGTCGCGAGGTGCACGATCTTGGTGAAGACGATCGCGAGGACGGTGGCTTGCAGGAGCGGCAAGAAGACTGCCCAGAGCATGCCAAACATGGTCCGGCGGTAGCGGGCGTAGAAATCCTTGCGGGCGAGGACAACCAGGACCTTTCGGGCGCGCCAGAGGTCCGCGAGAAGGGTGCCGAGTGGTGTGCTGGGGCCCCGCAGCTCGAACCCTTCGGCGCTGCCTCCGCGCATGCTGGGCCGCGCAGCCTCGCTGGGGGTAACGACTGCAGGCTCCTCTCGCACGTGTTCGCGCGCGATTGTGGCATGGCGCGCTCGGGTCAAGGTCGTTCCGGACCCACCCCTAGACAACGCTTGGCGCGGCGAGAAGTTGCGGTCAGCCCTGTTTCGGTGACGGCACTGGTTGGGTGCGCAGAGCCAGTGTCACCCGGAGGTCACCGACTGCTGGCAGCACGTCAGAACCCGGCAGCAGATAACCGTGCACCCGCACCTCGCCGCCGGAGACGTCGGCGTAACTGCCGACGCCGCCCTGCACGTTCCCGACCAGCGTGACCTCGCCGCTGTCCGGATCGACCCAGCCGGCGGAGCAGGTAGGCGGATGCCGGTGTTTCCAGCAACCACCCCAGAGCACGTCGTGGTCCTTGGTGACTGACCAGCGCAGCGCGTAGACGGCGCAGCCGTTCGCCGAGTTGCAATCGCTCGACTCGCTGAGCCGCAGCTTGAGCTGGTAGCCCTGCAGGTCGCCCTTGATCGCGTGACCCGACAACAGGGCGCGGTCAGGGTTGCCATGAACGAAGAAGGTGCCCGCGACGTACCGAGTCGGCTGCTCCGGTGCCCGCGCGGCGACTGCGGGGGCAAGAGCGGTGATGAGGGCAGCCACGATGCCTAGGCGAATCAGTGCTCTCGGCGACGGCATCGGTACCTCCGACGGGCCCCCCGTCCTTGAGTCGGGTGCTGCCCACTCCGGTCCGGTTTATGCTGCGGCGCGTGACGGAGGGGCGACCGACGATCGACGAGGTGCTCGAGGCCCATCACCGCTGGTACCACGTGATCGAGCTCGAGCCCGGCGTCACGACGCCGGGGTTCGCGGACCTGCGCGGGCTCGTGGCGGATGCCAACATCCCCGGCGATCTCACCGGGCAACGGGCGATCGACGTCGGCACCTTCGACGGATTCTGGGCATTCGAGCTGGAGAAGCGCGGCGCTCAGGTGATCGGGATCGACGTCGACGAGATCCCCCCGCCGGACGCGCCCGAGGCGAAGCGCCAGCAGGTCCTCGAGGAGCTCGACGGCGTCACGCCCGGCACCGGCTTTCACCTGTTGAAGCGGTGGTTCGGCTCGTCGGTCGAACGACAGTCGCTGAACGTCTACGACATGGTGCCGGACCGCGTGGGCGGCCCGGTCGACATCGTCTTCGTCGGCGCGATGCTGCTGCACCTGCGCAACCCGGTCGGTGCCTTGGAGGCAATGCGCAAGACGCTGCGCCCAGGCGGTCGGCTGGTTGCGTTCGAGGTCATCGACCCGAGCCTCGACAACCAGGACATCCCCGTCGCGCGGTTCAAACTGACCGACACGATCTGGACCTGGTGGCGGCCGAACACTGCCTGCCTGCTGGGGTGGATCGAGTGCGCCGGCTTCTCCGACGTGAAATTGCTCGGTACGACGACGGTGCGCGACGCCACCGGTAACGAGCAGACCTTGGCGTCGGTCCACGCCACCGCGTGACCCAAGCCTCCGCACCCGCCATCGCCGTGGTCGCGGCGACCTACAACCGGGCCGGGCTACTGCCGCGGTTGATCGCTGCCCTCGAAGCCCAACGTGACATTTCGTACGAAGTCGTCATCGTCGACGACTGCTCGCCGGACGACACCGCATCGGTGCTCAACGGTCTGGCTGCGCGCGCCGGCTTCCCGTTGACCGTCATCCGGCAGGACCAGAACGCCGGACCGGCCGCGGCGCGCAACCGCGGCTGGCGAGCGACGACGGCGCCCCTGGTCGCGTTTACCGATGACGACTGCGTGCCGCAGCCGGACTGGCTCGCTGAGCTGG
>DATBDO010000150.1:0-4931 GCA_036269855.1 Mycobacteriales bacterium | reverse complement strand
CCGACCACGTGCTCCCACGGCGCATCAGAAGAGATGCGTCTGGTCATCGCACCGCCTCGAGCGCTTGCGGCAGCGTGAAGGCACCGGCATAGAGCGCCTTGCCGACGATCGCTCCCTCGACGCCGACATCGGACAATGCGGCGAGCGCTCGGAGGTCGTCGAGGCTGCTCACCCCTCCGCTGGCGACGACGGGCGCGCCGGTGCGCTCGCACACCGACCGGAGCAGGTCGAGGTTGGGTCCGGTCAGCGTTCCGTCCCGTCGTACGTCGGTGAGTACGTATCGAGAGCAGCCGTCCCGGTCGAGCCGGGCCAACACGTCGAACAACTCGCCGCCGTCCTGGGTCCACCCGCGCGCGGCAAGGGTGGTGCCCCGCACGTCCAGACCGACCGCGATCCGCTCGCCGTGCCGGCCGATCGCCGCGCGTACCCAGTCCGGGTCTTCCAGCGCCGCCGTGCCGATGTTGACCCGGGTCGCGCCCGTCTTCAGTGCGGCTTCGAGCGAGTCGTCATCACGGATGCCACCGGACAGCTCGACGGAGACGTCGAGTGCCGCCACGACCCCCGCGATCAGGTCACGGTTGCTGCCCCGGCCGAACGCCGCGTCGAGGTCGACGAGATGGATCCAGTCCGCGCCGTCGCTCTGCCACTGCAACGCCGCCTCGAGCGGGTCGCCGTAACCCGTCTCGGTGCCGGCCTCGCCCTGGACGAGCCGCACTGCTTGACCGTCGGCGACATCGACGGCCGGGAGCAACACGAACTCGGGCATGCGGCCACGGTAGCCGGGAGCCGACCGCCTCACCGCAACGAGAGCAGCCAGTTACGGAGGAGGCTGAGGCCGGCCTGCGCGGACTTCTCCGGGTGGAACTGCGTCGCTGCTACGACACCCTGCTCGATGGCAGCGACGAACGGTTCACCGTGCTGGGCCAACGTCGCACCGGCGCCGCCGGGCGCCACCGCATAGGAGTGCACGAAGTAGAACCGCTCGTTCTCCACACCCGCGAACAGCGCGGATCCAGCCGCAACCTGCACCGTGTTCCATCCCATGTGCGGCAGGATCGCGGCGTGCAGCCGGCTGACGCGGCCGGGCAACACCGCGATCCCGTCGGTCACGACGCCGTGCTCGTCCCCCTGCTCGAACAGCACTTGCATGCCGACGCAGATCCCGAGCACCGGTCGGCCTGCCGCCACCCGCGACCGCACGACGTCGTCGCCGCCGACGGCACGGATGCCGGCCATGCAGGCTGCGAACGCCCCGACCCCTGGTACGACGAGGCCGTCGCAATGTTCGGCCGCACGGGTGTCGGCCGTGACCTCCACGTCCGCACCGACATTGGCCAGCGCGCGCTCGGCTGAGCGCAGGTTGCCTGACCCGTAGTCCAGGACGACGACGCGCTTGGTCACCGGGTCAGAGCACACCCTTGGTCGACGGCACGCCCTCGGAACGTGGGTCGACGGCCACGGCAGTCCGCAGCGCGCGAGCGACAGCCTTGAACTGTGCTTCGACGATGTGATGAGCGTTGCGACCGGCGAGCACACGGACGTGCAGGCAGATCTGAGCCGCGGAGGCGAAGGACTCGAAGACGTGCTGGGTGAGTGACGTGTCGTAAGTGCCGATGAGCTCGACGATCTCCGGCTCCTCGTGCACGCAATACGGCCGACCGGACACGTCGACCGCGGCCTGCACCAAGGTCTCGTCGAGCGGCACGAGGGCGTCGCCGAAGCGGACGATGCCTGCCTTGTCGCCGAGGGCCTCGCGAACCGCCTGGCCGAGCACGATCGACACGTCCTCGACGGTGTGGTGCGCGTCGACCTCGACATCGCCGACCGCCTTGACCCGGAGGTCGAACAGCGCGTGCTTGCCGAGTTGAGCAAGCATGTGGTCGAAGAACGGCACGCCCGTCGCGATGTCGGTCGTCCCGCTACCGTCGAGCTCGACGACGACCTCAACCTGCGACTCCTTGGTGGAGCGCTCGACCCGTGCGTTGCGCGTCATGAGCTGAGCACCTTTCCGAGGACGTCGAGGAACCTGTCGCACTCCGCCGTCGTACCGACCGAGACACGTAGCCATCCGGGCAGCCCGACGTCGCGAATGAGCACGCCCTCGTCCAGGATCGCCTGCCAGACCTTGTGCTGGTCATCGAATTTTCCGAACATCACGAAGTTGGCGTCACTGTCGAGCACGTCGAGGCCCCGGTCACGCAGCACGTCGACGAGCCGATCGCGGTCAGCACGGAGCTGCGCCACCTGCGCCAACGTGGCATCCGCGTGCCGCAGTGCTGCCACTGCGGCCGCCTGAGTCAGCGAAGAGAGGTGGTAGGGCAGCCGCACGAGCCGCATCGCATCGACGACTCGAGGGTCGGCGGCGAGATAGCCGACCCGCGCACCGGCGAAGGCGAACGCCTTGGACATCGTTCGGGTGACGACCAGCCGGGGATGGCCGGCCAGCAGCGGAAGCAACGTCGGTAGATGCGAGAACTCGGCGTATGCCTCGTCGACCACGACCATGCCGGGGGCGACCTCGACAACGGCATTGACGACCGCCGGGTCGAGAGCCGTGCCGGTGGGGTTGTTGGGCGAACAGAGGAAGACCAGGTCCGGCTGGTGGGCGATCACGTCGGCACGTGCCCGCTCCGCGTCGAGGGAGAAGTCGTCCTGCCGGTAGACCGACTGCCACTGCGTGCCGGTGGCCCGCGCGATCAGGTTGTGCATGGCGTAGGACGGCATGAAGCCGAGGGCGGTGCGACCGGCGCCACCGAACGCCATCAGCAGCTGCTGCAGGATCTCGTTGGAGCCGTTGGCTGCCCACACTTGCGCGGCATCGATGTCGTGCCCGAGGTACGTCGCCAACCGGGCGCGGAGCTCAGTCGCTTCGCGATCCGGATAGCGGTTCAGAGAACCCGCTGCTTCCGCGACCGACGTGGCGACGTCGTCGACGAGCTCCGGCGGCGGCGGGTAGGGGTTCTCGTTGGTGTTGAGCTGGACCGGAACGTCGAGCTGCGGAGCGCCGTACGGCGTCAGATCCCGAAGATCGGCCCTGATCGGCAGATCCTCATACCCATTCATTCGGGGATCCGGGCGCGGACCGCGGCGACGTGCGCCGCGAGATCCTCGGCACCGCCGAGCGCGTCGACATGCTCGGCGACCGCGGCGAGGGCGTTGCGGTCATAGGTCACCACGTGCACGCCACGAAGGAACGACTGCACCGACAGGCCGCTCGTGTGTCGTGCGGTCCCGCCGGTCGGCAGCACGTGGTTGGACCCGGCGAGGTAGTCACCGAGCGACACGGGCGCGAACGGTCCGACGAAGATGGCGCCGGCATTGCGGACGCGTCGCGCCACCGCGGGCGCGTCGCGGGTGAGGACTTCGAGGTGCTCGGCCGCCCATGCGTCGACCACGGCGAGACCGTGCTCGACGTCGTCGACGAGCACGATCGCCGACTGGCCGGTGAGTGCCTTTTCCACGCGCGCGGCGTGCCGGGCGGAGCTGACCCGCGACCCGAGAGCGTCGACGACGGCCTCGGACAACTGCTCGGAGTCGGTGACGAGCAGGCAGGCAGCCAGCTCGTCGTGCTCGGCCTGCGCGACGAGGTCGGCGGCGACGAAGTCCGGATCAGCACTGTCATCGGCGAGGATCGCGATCTCGGTCGGGCCGGCTTCGGCGTCGATGCCGACCACGCCGCGGACGAGCCGCTTGGCCGCCGCGACGTAGACGTTGCCGGGGCCGGTGACGAGGTCGACCGGCGCAACTCCGTCAACGCCGTACGCGAACATCGCGATGGCTTGGGCGCCGCCGACCGCATAGACCTCGGTGACGCCGAGCAGCGCACACGCTGCAAGAACAGACGGGTTGGGCCGACCCCCGAACTCCGGCTTGGGTGGCGAGGCGACCGCGATCGACTCGACGCCGGCAACCTGAGCCGGGACCACGTTCATGACCACGCTCGACGGATAGGCGACCAGCCCGCCCGGCACATAGAGCCCGACCCGGCCGACCGGGACCCAGCGTTCGGTCACGGTGCCACCGGGACTGACCTCGACCTCGACGTCGGACCGTCGCTGCGCCTCGTGCACCAGTCGGGCCCGCCGGATCGCCTCCTCGAGCGCGGCCCGCACCTTGGGGTCGAGCCCGGCGAGGGACCGATCGAGCTCCTGCGCCGGAACGGCGAGCTCGGTCAGCCGAACCCCGTCGAACCGTTCGGTCAGGTCGCGAACCGCGGCGGCACCATCGCGGCGTACCGCCTCGCACAGCGGCCGGACTGCGTCCAGCGCCGCGTCGACGTCGAGTCGCGCGCGCGGCAAACCGGCCGGGACGGGACCGCCCTGGCCGCGTAGGTCGATGCGCGCAAGCACTCGTTCAGGGTAGTGAGCGGCGGCCGCGATCGCGGATTCCGAGCGCGGCCATGTAGACAGTGACGGCCGCTATGGGCCAGGCCGCGACGACGCCGAGGGCACGGACCTTGAAGAACGGGTCGATGCCGTACTTCGTGAGCAGACTCAGCGGCACCGAGTGGGCCCGCAGCACGTCGAGGGTGTCCCCGTGGTTGAGCAGGTAGCCCACGCGATCGGCGGTGAAGGCAGCGCCGAGGCCACCGACCGCGAGACCGGCCACCGCGCCGGGACCGTCCCGCCGGCAGGCAACCGCAATCGCGGCGCAGATGGCGCCGGCACCCAGGCAGAGCAGCCCGAAGTGCGCGTCAGCTCCAGCCTCTGCCTTCCAGCCGACACCGGACCCGGCGAGAGCCGGTAGGAGATCGACCTTCGGCCCGATCGATGACCAGATCAGACCAACGAGAGGCCCGGCGAGGACGACGTAGAGCGCGACGACGAGGAAGTCACGCAGCTCACGCTGCCACGGGGTCGTCACCTTGTAATTGTGTCAGCCGCGCGAACGGTCGACGGAGCGACGGAAGGCGCGGCTCGCCAGCAGCAGCG
>DATBDO010000149.1:0-3200 GCA_036269855.1 Mycobacteriales bacterium | reverse complement strand
CGGCGAGCAGGAAGCCGCTATCGACCGGCTCCCATGGCTCGAACATGTATTCGATTATCCTGACCGGGACAGCGTGTGTCAAGCGGCTATGCACCGAATCTTCCTTTATCCACAACAAATCTCGGCCCTGTGGACGGCCGGTCGGTCGGTCGGTCAGACGGTCGCGACGTCCTCGGCAGCAGCCAACGGCAGCACCACCCGGAAGGTCGCGCCCTCCCCCGCCGCCGTGTCGAGCTCGACCCGTCCGCCGTGTGCCTCCGCAAGACCCGCAACGATCGACAGACCGAGCCCGCTACCGCCTTCCCGACGAGTTCGGGCTGCGTCGACCCGGTAAAAACGTTCGAAGACTCGCTCGGCATGCTCGGCCGGCAGACCCGGGCCTTCGTCGGCGACCGAGAGCACCGCCCAGCTCCCGGTCTCATCGACCCTCGTGTCGACGCGAACATGGATCGGCGTGCCGTCCGGCGTATGCGTCAGCGCGTTGCCGAGCAGGTTGCCGAGCACCTGCCGCAGTCGCAGTTCGTCGCCGATGACTACCGGCGGTTGGTCATCGGCGACGAACAGATCGATCGGCCGCCCCGGCGCCACCATGCGGACGTCTTCAACCGCATCCGACGCCAGGAGGCCCACGTCAACCGGTTGACGGGCCAACGGCCGGTGCTGGTCGAGTCTGGCCAGCAACAGCAAGTCATCGACGAGGACACCCATACGCGCGCCTTCGTCCTCGATCCGTCGCATCACTCGCCGTAGCTCATCCGGTTCGCTCGCCGCCCCCTGGCGGAACAGCTCGGCGAAACCACGGATCGACGTCAGCGGCGTACGCAGCTCATGGCTTGCATCGGCGACGAACTGACGCATCTGCTCTTCCGACCGACGGGCTGCGGCTTCGGACTGCTGCTGCACCCGGAACGCGCTCTCGATCTGTTGCAACATGCCGTTGAGTGCGGCGGACAGCCGCCCGACCTCGGTGCGCGGGTCGGCCTCAGGAATACGCCTGGTCAGGTCGCCGTCGGCGATGGCTGCTGCCGTGTCCTCGACTTCCGTCAATGGCCGCAGGCTTCGTCGTACGACGAAATAGCCCGCGCCGGCGAGCACGATCACGACACCGAGTCCGATCAACAACTCGAGCAACTGCAAGCGACCGACGGTGCGGTCGACGTCCGACAGGCTCTGCGCAACCAGCACGGTGCCGCCTGCGCCACCGAGCGGCCGCACCACGACCCGCCACGACCCGTCGCCGTTACGCGACCCCACCGTGAACGGCGTGCCGGCGCGGACGAGGACCTCCGCGCCGGTCAACGTCGGCAGCAAGGGTTTCCCGGACGATGACGGCCCGAAGTCCGGCGTGAACCTGCTCACCAGTCGACCGGTGTTGTCGTAGAACGCGGTGTAGATCTCCGACTGAACGTCGTTGTCGCGATCCGGTCCCGGCGAGACGTTAGGTTGCGGCCCGCCGGGGAAACCCGGGCCGGCATAGTGCTGGGACGACTGACGGAGCTGGTCGTCGACACGGTTGACGAGGTAGCCGCGCAGGATCGTCGACGCCACGAAACCGGAGATTGCGAGACCGAGCGCGACGAGGATCGTGGTCGCGACGACCAGCCGGACCCGCAGCGGCATCCGATTGACGACGCCGATCATCGTCGGGTCATGTCCTCGGTAGTCGCAACGTGTAACCCACACCGCGAAGCGTGTGCAGCAACTTGGGTGTCGTCGTGTCGACCTTGCGGCGCAGATAGGAGACGTAGGACTCGACGACGTTAGCGTCACCGCCGAAGTCGTAGTTCCACACGTGGTCGAGGATCTGCGCCTTGGACAGCACCCGGCCGCTGTTCTGCATGAAGTAGCGCAACAGCTTGAACTCGGTCGGCGACAGCGAGACCAACTCGTCGGCCTTCCAGACCTCGTGCGTCTCCTCGTCCATCTCGATGTCGGCAAACGCAAGTTTCGGGCTGGGCGCACTCTCGCGCTCGACCGCGAACCGGCGCAGGATCGCGCGGATCCGCGCTATGACCTCTTCGAGGCTGAACGGCTTCGTGACGTAGTCGTCGCCGCCCAACGTGAGACCGGAGATCTTGTCCTCGGTCGAGTCACGAGCGGTGAGGAACAGCACGGGGACGCGGACACCATCGGCCCGCAGGCGTCGTACGACGTCGAAGCCGTCCATCCCCGGCATCATCACGTCGAGCACCAGCAGATCCGGGTTGACAAGACGAGCGACGCGAACGGCCTCGGGGCCGGATCGCGCGGTCTCCACCTCGAAGCCGGCATAGCGCAGGCTCGCGGACAACAACTCGACGATGTTGGGCTCGTCGTCGACGACGAGCAGCCGCGCCTCGGGCTGTACGGCGCCGTTCGGGGCCATGGTGACGCCTCGGCTCAGGTGGGAGTCGGTCTGGGTCATGGTCCCAGACTCGGCCCCGTCGCTGGGCGGCCGCTGAGTCGATCCTGTGAAGTCGCTGTGAACGCGCCTAGCGGCTCAACGGTGCCAGTCGCGGTGGTAGCCGTCGTGGTGGTAGCCGTCGTGGCCCCAGTCGCCGAACCCGTCGCAGTGATGACCGTCGAACGGATCCGCGTCGAAGGACAACACGTCGGGCTTCGCGGTGGTCGGCCTGAACGAGGCCAGCCGAGCTGCCTTGGCCGCGAGGAACGCAGCGTGCAACGCCATGCCAACCACCATGCGGGTCAGCCCGAGTCGGGCCATGGCCTCATGCAGTTGCACCGACGTCGCGCGCAAGGCACGCGCGGCGGCCAGGTTGCTGCCGCCGGCCAGCGCCGCATCCACGTTGGCCAGCGCCTGCTTTGCCGCCGCGAGGTCGTCCAGCGCGGCGCTCCGCGCAGAGGATGCTCGGTCGAGCAGCGTGGCCGGAGCGTCCTTGGCGCCGGCGGTCGAGATGTCACCGGCCAGCCCGGCCGCCTTCGCGAACAGCGCGTCGAGAGCGGCGTGGGCGAACTTTGAGTAGGCACTGAGTCGCGCGGTCTCCTGGGCGGGCGACAGGTCCTGGCGGATGTCCCCGATCGACCGGGACGCGTCAGCCCCGACCACGAAGGCAGTCCCGGCGGTGGGGTGCGCGCAGGCAATGGCCGAGCCGCCGAGAGTCGAGGTGAACAGGGCCGCGAACCCGCTGACGATGCCGATGGTGGTGGTCCCGTGCACGCCGCCTCCTCGCCCGGCCCCGACATGTGGGGCCGTGTCCGGT
>DATBDO010000148.1:0-7927 GCA_036269855.1 Mycobacteriales bacterium | reverse complement strand
GGTCGCCCAGCCCGTGTGGGTCGCCGCAAGCGTCGCGACCGTCTGGGTCAAACCCAGCCGCACCCGCCGGGTCGACGCCCCCGCGCTGCACGCCCGGCCGGACATCGCCCGGTGGATCCACCGGCAGAGCCTGCGCCAGCGCGAAGACCTCGCGCCGCGGGTCATGACGCAGGCGCTGCACGGCGACCAGTTGTTCCGGATCACTCGACGGGACGGCTGGAGCAAGGTCCGGCTCCCGGACCAGACCGGCTCTAAGTTCCCCGACGGCATCATCGGCTGGGTTCCGACCCGTCAGCTGTCGACGACTCGTGTGCGCCATGCGGTGCTTCACGCCGGCATCCGGCCTCACGGCACCGGCCGGGACGCGCTGCGGATCGCGCGCACCTATCTCGGCGACCGCTACCTGTGGGGTGGCCTGTCGCAGGCCGGAATCGACTGCTCCGGTCTCACGTATCGCGTCTTCCGATCGCTCGGCGTCGTACTCCCGCGCGATGCAGCCGACCAGTCACGGCTCGGTACGCCGGTTGGTCGCCACGACCTGCGCAAGGGTGACCTCGTCTTCTTCGGGACCGGCTCATGGCCGCAGATTCATCACGTGGGCATCTACGCGGGTGGCGGTCGCGTGCTTCATGCGCCATACACCGGTACGACGGTGCAGCTGACGCCGCTGCGACTGTGGTCGGACTACTGGGGCGCTCGCCGGGTGCGCTGAGGGGGATGGCTCCCCCATCTGGACTCGAACCAGAAACCTACCGGTTAACAGCCGGTCGCTCTGCCAATTGAGCTATGGGGGACCGTGCGTCGGTCCACGCCCGACGGCCGCGCCTAGATTAGCGCAGGTACGGCGCCGAACCGCCGGGTCCATACCGCGCGTAACCCCGGTAACCGGGGGGTAGATCATCGGCGGCGAGGAGGCAGACGATGCGTTACAAGGCGACGTTCCTGCTCGGATTCGCGGCTGGCTACACGCTGGGCGCGCGAGCCGGCCGGGAACGCTACGAACAGATCCGCCGGGTCACCAATGGCCTGTCGGAAAGTCCTGCGGTGCAGTCCGCGGCGGGCGTGCTGCAAGCGAAGGCGACCAACCTGGCGGGGAGCGCGCGCGACAAGATCGTCGACAAGCTGCCCATCGGTGGCGAGCGTGACCCGTACGGTCCCGGCCCGGTGCCGGTGACGCCGCACAACGGGTCCACTCCCCGTCGGGAGTGAGGCAGCCTGGCTGACCACCCGCTCCGGCGGGTAGGAAAACGGCGGGGCCGATCGCGGGGGACGGCCCCGCCGAACTATCTCCGCCCCCGACCGATGCGAGGAGTCGCTGTGAGCAGCCGCATTCCCGAGCCGGTAGATCCCTTCGAGGAAGAAGGTCTCGCCTCACCCGATCCCGAGGACGGCGCCAAGCGCATCACGGGCGACGTGCAGGAAGAGATCGCGGTCCCGGGCGAGGTGCCCACCGCCGTCACCGACTACGGCACGACAGCCGCTGAGGCGAGCGCCGACGAGCCGCTCGCCGGCCGGCTCCGGCGCGAGGAGCCGGATGCGGACCAGCCTTATCCCGCAGACCCCGACGAGCAGGTGGGTCGCATCGTCGAGCCCGACGAGGGCGCCCGGACCGACGATGAAGCAGCGGCGGTCGCGAATGACGTCGGCACCGACAAGGGCGGCTTCAGCGCTGAGGAACGCGCCATGCGCGCCGTGCCCGACTCCGAGGCCTGAGACCTCCCGATGCCCAGACTGCGCCGCGTCGACTGCGCCGAGCCCGGCATCCGGCGAGTACGACGCGGCCGCGGCTTCGCCTACGTCGACGCAGCGGGTGCGCGGGTCGACGACCCGGAGACGCTGCAGCGCATCGCCGATCTCGTCATCCCGCCGGCATGGGATGACGTCTGGATCTGCACTGCGCCCAACGGGCACATCCAGGCGACCGGGACGGATGTCGCCGGTCGGCGCCAGTACCGCTATCACGACGCGTGGCGCGCCGCCCGGGACCGGGAGAAGCACGAGCGGATGTTGGAGTTCGCCGCCGTACTCCCCGCCGCCCGGGCACGGATGCTGACCGACCTGTGCAGGGAAGACGTCGACCGGACCCGCGTGCTCGCCGCTGCTGCCCGTCTGCTCGACCTCGGCTTCTTCCGCATCGGCAGCGAGCAGTACGCCGAAAAGAACGAGTCCTACGGTCTCGCGACAATGCGTCGCGACCACGTGACCTGCAGCGCGGGAGTGCTCACCTTCGACTACCCCGCCAAGAGCGGACAGCAACGCGTGCAATCCCTCGCCGACGAAGAGCTCTGCGAGCTGGTGCGCGCACTCAAGCGGCGCCGCAGCGGCGGACCCGAGCTGCTCGCGTTCCGCGAGGACGGCCGCTGGGTCGACGTCAAGAGTCACGACATCAACGGCTATCTCGGTGAGATAACCGGTGGCGAGTTCACGGCCAAGGACTTCCGGACCTGGCACGCCACGGTGCTGTGCACCGTCGCGCTCGCGGTCTCGGCGCATGCTCCGACGTCGGAGTCGGCGCGCAAGCGCGCCGTGAGCCGCGCGGTCAAAGAGGTCGCGCACTATCTCGGCAACACCCCGACGGTCTGCCGGGCGTCCTACATCGACCCGCGGGTCATCGATCGCTACAACGACGGCCTGACGATCCACGACGAGCTGCACCGGTTGGGCGCGGATGCTCGGTTCGGTGAGCTCGCGACCCAGGGCCCGATCGAGGACGCCGTACTCCGGCTTCTGCACGAGCCCGAAGCCGGGCGCCGGGGGCGCGCGCCGACGAAGCGCGCTGCCTGATCTCCTACCCTGGAAGCATGTGGCGCGTGCTGGCTCCCAAGTGGTGGGGTCTGCACATCGGCCTGGTCCTCGCAGTCCTGGTCATGCTGCGGCTCGGCCTCTGGCAGTGGCATCGCGCCGAGTCCGCGAGCGGCGGGATCCAGAACTACGCCTATGCGTTCCAGTGGCCGATCTTCGCCGTCCTCGCGATCGTGCTGTGGGTCAAGACCCTGCAGATAGAGGTACGACGAGACCCCAACTCCCCCGAGGACGACCGGCCGTTGCCGCAGCGGGTCGACGCGGACATCGTGCGCCAGCCAGGCGTCGTCATCGGCATCACGACCCAACACGTCCCGGTGTCTGACCCCGACGAGGATCCGGAGCTCGCCGCCTGGAACGCCCGGTTCGCCGCGCTCGACGCCGCGCACACCACGGTCAAGGGCCGGCGCCGTTGAAAGGCATCCCGGGCGCGCTGCTCCGCTACCGCATCACCGCATGGATCGTCAGTGTTCTGTTGATCGTGCTGTTCTGCGTCGGCATCCCGTTGCAGTACGCCGCCGGCCATCGCGGTGTCGACGCCCTGGTCGGCGTCATCCACGGCGTGTTCTTCTATCCGCTCTACTTGATCCTCACGTTGGACCTGGCGCGGCGGGTGAAGATGTCGCCGGTCCGGACGGCGCTCACCATGGTGGCGGGCACCGTGCCGTTCCTGTCGATCGTCGCCGAGCGAGCCACGACGCGATGGGTCGACAGCGAGTTGTCAGGACGCGCACGCGGCGACTTTCCCGCTAGGTCCTGACAAGGTCAGGCCGCGGGTGGCGCAGCCGCTCCTTGGCTGTCCCACGGCATCGCCTCACCGCTCTCGCGGAGCATCATCACCGCAACGGCGGTGAAGACGATGCACAGGATGATCTCGATGTAGCCGCCCCACTGGAGGCTGAGACCGAAGTGGACGCCGAACACCGTCTCACTCGGTAACGCGATCCAGTGGATGACGAACATCAGCGTCGCGAAGGCACCGAGTGCGGTCGTGATGAACGACCAGCTGACTCCCAGCTTCGGCATGTTTGCGGCGGCGAATGTCTGCCCCACCACGACGACGAAACCAAGCATGATGGCGAGAGCGCCGAGCACTCCGGCGACGCCGTTCCACGCGTTCTCGTCGGCGCCCAGCCCGTGCTCGTGGATGCCGTCGAACGGAAAGAACGTGGCGATGAACGCAAGCAGGCCGACGCCCAGCATGATCTGCACGTTGCGGGGCAGGTTGGTGACGTCGTTCTGATCCATGGATCCCCCTCGTGCCGTGTCTATTCCAGGTAGTCGCGCAGCTTCTGGGAGCGCGACGGATGCCTGAGCTTTGACAGGGTCTTGGATTCGATCTGACGGATCCGCTCGCGGGTGACACCGAACTCCTTGCCGACCTCCTCGAGCGTCCTCGGGTGGCCGTCGGTGAGCCCGAAGCGGAGCTGGATGACCTTCTTCTCCCGTTCCGACAGTGTGTGCAGGATGGAGTCGAGCTGCTCCTGCAGCAAGATGAACGACGCGGCGTCTATCGGCACGACGGCGTCGGAGTCCTCGATGAAGTCACCGAGGTTGGAGTCGTCCTCCTCGCCGATCGGCGTCTCGAGCGACACCGGCTCCTGCGACAGCTTCTGGATCTCGCGCACCCGCTCGGGCGGCAGCTCCATCTCCTTGCCGATCTCCTCCGGTGTCGGCTCGCGACCGAGATCCTGGAGGAGCTGTCGCTGGATCCGCACCAGTTTGTTGATGGTCTCGACCATGTGCACCGGGATGCGGATCGTGCGCGCCTGGTCGGCGATCGCGCGCGTGATCGCCTGACGGATCCACCACGTTGCGTAGGTGGAGAACTTGTAGCCCTTGGTGTAGTCGAACTTCTCGACGGCGCGAATGAGACCGAGGTTGCCCTCTTGGATCAGGTCGAGGAAAAGCATGCCGCGGCCGACGTAGCGCTTGGCAATCGAAACGACGAGGCGCAAGTTGGCCTCGATGAGCCGCTTCTTCGCCAACTGACCGTCGCGCTCGATGAGTTCGAGGTCGCGATGCATGGCAACCGCCAACGACGCAGACATCGTCAGCTTCTCCGACGCGAACAGGCCCGCCTCGACGCGCTTCGCCAGATCGACCTCTTCTGCTGCTGTCAGCAGCGGGACCCGCCCGATCTCCTTGAGATACATCCGGACCGGGTCGTTGGTCTGCGAACGCAGGTTGACGTCGTCGTCGGCGCTCGGCTTGGCAGGTGGTTCTTCGTCGAGCTCTTCGTCGGCGGTGTCGAGGATCTCGATGCCTTCGTCAGCAAGCAGACGGAGCACCGCGTCAGTCGACTCAGGTGGCAGCTCGGCGGCGACAAGAGCCGCACCGATGTCATCGGATGTCAGAAAGCCGGCTTCCTTGCCCCGCGCGACGAGATCTTTTACCTCGTCGACCTGCGCTTCGCGAGGGAGCGCGGTAGGCGTCACGAGGACAGTGTGCCCCACCCCGGCCGGATTCGTGCCAACGGCGTCAGAGCGCGCCGACAGCCCGCTCACGCAGCCCGATCTTGTTGCGCTCGAGGACGATGAGCTCGCCGAAGAGCCGGTTGTACTCCTCGGGACTGTCGACCGGGTTGACCCGCTGCACCCGCGACTTGAGATCGGTGATGCGACGGGTCAGTGCCATTTCCTGCAAGCGCGCAAGCAGGGATCCCGCGTAACGTGGATCCTCGTCATCGGTGGTCTGCAGAGGCTCGACCGCGAGCTCAGTGACGAGATCGCGCACCGAGTCGGTGTCGGCACCGGCGGCAACCTTCTCCACCCATTGGGTGCCTGCGGCAGCGGTCGCGGTGCCACCGGCCGCGGTGATCGCCTCGCGCAGCGCGATGTAGGCCGACGCGGTGAAACAACCGGCGTCGAGTCCGTCGAACACGGGCCCGGCAAGTGCCGGCCGCTGAACGGCGAGCTTGAGCACCTCGCGCTCGACGACGAGCCGCGGGTCGCGCGGATCCGGTCGCGCCGCCGCAGCAGGACGACGACCCGCGCGCTGCTCCGCCTGATTGCCGCCGTTGATGCGGGCGAGAACTGCCTGCTCGTCCATGCCGAGCCAGCCGGCGAGCCGCCGCGCGTATTCGCCGCGCAGTGCCCAGTCCTTGAGATGCGCGACGACCGGCGCGGCCTCACCAAGCGCCTGCACCCGCCCCTCAGGCAGATCGAGGTCGAACTTGTCGAGCGTCGCACGGATCGCGAACTCGGCCAGGGGGACATGCATCGCGATCAGGTCGCGAACGGCAAGGTCACCACGTTGCTGTCGCAGCTCGCACGGGTCGAGCCCGCCGGGCTCCACGGCGACGAACGTCTGCGTGACGAACCGCTGGTCGTCGGCGAACGCCTTGAGCGCGGCCTTGCGACCCGCCTCGTCACCGTCGAAGGTGAAGATCACCCGGCCGCGGAACTCGTCCTGGTCCATCAGGTAGCGGCGCAACAGAGCGACGTGCTCGACGCCGAACGCCGTGCCGCAGGTCGCGACCGCTGTGGTCTCGCCAGCCAGGTGGCACGCCATCACGTCGGTGTAGCCCTCGACCACAACGGCCCGGTATTTCTTCGCGATGTCGGCCTTGGCCAGGTCGAGGCCGTAGAGCACCTGGCTCTTCTTGTAGATCGGTGTCTCGGACGTGTTGATGTATTTGGCCTCGATGCGGTCGTCGTCGTGCAACCGTCGGGCACCGAAGCCGATGACATCGCCCTTCGGATCGCGGATCGGCCAGAGCAGCCGACCGCGGAACCGGTCGATCGGGCCGCGTTGCCCTTGCGTCGCCAAACCGCCGGAGAACAGCGTCTCCGGGTTGAAGCCGCGGCCGCGCAGATGCTGCACGAGCCGCTCCCAGTCATTGGGCGCGTAGCCCACCCCGAACCGCGGCCAGGTCGACTCGTCGAACCCGCGCTCCAGCAGGAACCGGCGGGCGATCTCCGCCTCCGGCGTCTCGAGCTGCTCGGCATAGAAGGCAGCCGCGGCCGCATGCGCGTCGAGCAGCTTCTGCCGCTCGGACGACTGCTGCCGCGGTGCCGCGCCGCCCTGCTCGTAGGTGACCTCGACGCCGGCTCGCCGGGCAAGCACTTCGACGGTCTCGACGAAGGAGAGGTTGTCCTTCTCCTGGACGAAGGCAATGAGATCGCCGCCGACCCCGCAGCCGAAGCATTTGTAAAAACCCAGAGCAGCGTTGACGTTGAACGACGGTGTCTTCTCGTCGTGGAACGGGCAGAGGCCCTTGAACCGGCCGGCGCCCGCCGGCTTGAGCGTGACGTAGTCGCCGATGACCTGCTCGATCGGGAGGCGCTCGCGGATGCCCGCGATGACCTCTTCCCGGATGCGGCCCGCCACGCGTCACCTCCTCGCCGGCTGGTGGGTTCCGTCGTACGGCGGGGGAAGACGCCTCGGTGGCAGTCTAGGCGCCACAACCGCTTATGGTCAGCGTTGTGCGCAGGCTCTGGACGGTCCTTCTCCTGCTGGCACTCACCGCCTGTGCCGGCGCGTCGACCACCCCGGTCCAAGATCATCGCGCGCCGGCCACGCTAGCGGGTGGAGAACCCGCGATGATCAAGGAACCGGTCGCGGACCGGCCGCTGCACTATGTCTTCCCGGTCCGCGGGCCGGGCTGCTCGGCATCGCCGTCGTCGAGCCATCACGACTATCCGGCGGCCGACATCTTCACCCAGAAGGGATGCCGCTTCAACGCGACGGTTCGGGGCGTCGTCGACGAGGTCTCGCGCCGGGATCGGTGGGACCCCAACGTCGACTCCGGCGCCACTCGCGGCGGCCGGTTCGTCTCGATCATCGGCGATGACGGGGTCCGCTACTACGGGTCGCATCTCTTGCGGGTCGCGACGGGGATCAAGCCGGGTGTGCGCGTGCACGCCGGCCAGCTGTTGGGATTCGTGGACAACTCCGGCGACGCTCGCTACACGCCGACCCACGTGCACTACGGCATCTCCTGGCCGACCCGACACGGCATCTGGTGGGTACGACGCGGAGAGGTCTGGCCGCAGCGCTATCTCGCGGCCTGGCGGCAGGGGCAGGAGCTGTCACCGAAGCGGGAGGTACGGCGTACCGAGCGCCGGATGGGCAAAGTGCCGAAGTGCCAAGCCGAATGCTGAGCGAGCATCACAGCGGACGG
>DATBDO010000147.1:0-2721 GCA_036269855.1 Mycobacteriales bacterium | reverse complement strand
CATGTGCGCCCAGAAGTCACCGAAGCCTCGGGTGCGCCAGACCCTCTGCGTCAGGGCGGCGAACTGCTCGCCGCGACCATGCAGGGCCCAGCTGCGCACGTCGCCGTAGGCCAGGAACGCATCCGACAACGCGCTCACCTGCGACACGCGGCACGGCACGACCCGGCCGGTGGCGCGCACCGTCCACGCGCCCTCGCCGCGACTGGCCCACCACCAGCCACCGATCGCGGGCGCCGACACGACCCCGACGACGACCTGGCCGCCCGCACGCAATGCCAGCAACGTCGCCCAGACCGGGGCGCCGCGGATGAAGTTCTTGGTCCCGTCGATCGGGTCGATGATCCACTCCCGGTCCGATGAACCGCGGTCGGCGCCGTACTCCTCACCGATCACCGCGTCGGCTGGCCGTTCGCTCGCCAGGCGCTCGCGGATCAGGCGCTCGACGGCCCGGTCGGCATCGCTGACGGGGGTCAGGTCGGGCTTGGTCTCGACCTGCAGGTCTTGCGCGAGAAACCGCTGCATCGTGAGCTGGTCGGCCGCCTGGGCGAGCTCGCGTGCAAGCTCGAGGTCGGCGCTCCAGTGGGACACGTCACATGACCCTAGTGGCTCCTTGACACGGACGACCTTCGTGTAAACACTGCGGGAGATGGCTCAGGCCCCTGCCCGGTCGACTCGTGACGCGTTGCTCGACGCGGCCTACGACGCCGCCGTCGCGGGCGACTGGGTCCGGACCCGGATGCTCGACGTGGCTCGGGCGGCCGGGGTCAGCCGGCAGACCCTCTACAACGAGTTCGGGTCCAAGGACTCGCTGGCGCAGGCCCTCGCGATGCGCGAGATCGAGCGGTTCATCGCCGGCACCGAGCGGGCCCTCGACGAGGCGCACCCGGACGACCCGATCCAGGCAGTAGCGGCGGCCGCGCTCTACACGTTCGAGCAGGCGGCCGACAACCCGCTGCTGAAGGCGGCCCTGGTCGACGACACGAGCGGTCTGCTCGCGTTCCTGACCAACCGTGGTGAGCCTGCGATCACTGCCGCGCGTGCCAGCTTCGAGACCTACTACTCCACCCACTGGCCCCACCTGTCCCGTGCGGCCATCACCACCGCCGCCGAGGCCATCACCCGGTTGACGGTCTCCTACCTCGTGCTTCCCGCAGATGTCCCAGCAGAGGTCGTCGCCGATCGACTGGCCGACCTCGCCCGCATGTTTCTCCGAGAGGACTGAGCAATGAGCAGCGCCCCGAAGTACGCCGTCCCCGTCGACGTCAGCGAGCGGTGGACGGTCGGCGTCAACAGCCCGACGCAGTTCTCCTGGGAGTACGACGACGGTCGGGACCGGCTGCTCAGCCTCTACCAGAAGGGCAAGGACAAGCAGTGGGACACGACCAAGCGGATCGACTGGTCGCTCCCGGTCGAGCCCCACAACCCGATCGGGTTGCCGGACGAGTTCAACCCGTTCCGGGGCGCTGAGTTCTACGAGAAGTTCACCCAGGCCGAGAAGGACAACTTCGCGCAGCACCAGGCCGCATGGACGTGGAGCCAGTTCCTGCACGGCGAGCAGGGCGCGATGGTCGTGTCGGCGCGCATTGTCGAGACGGTGCCGGACCTCGACTCGAAGTTCTATGCCGCGACACAGACGATGGACGAGGCGCGCCACGTCGAGACGTTCGCCGCGTTCCTGCAGGACAAGGTCGGGCTGATGATGCCCGTCAACGACGACCTCGCCAAGCTGCTGAAGGAAGCGCTCGTCGCCAAGGACTGGGACTACGCCTACCTCGGCATGCAGGTGCTGATCGAAGGTCTTGCCCTCGCGGCGTTCGGCGTCTTCCGGGACATGGCAACCAACCCTCTCGCCAAGCAGCTGCTCGCCTACGTCATGCAGGACGAAGCGCGGCATGTGGCGTTCGGCCGGATGGCGTTGCGCGACTACTACACCGAGCTGACCGAGAAGGAGCGGGACGAACGCGAGGAGTTCGTCGTCGAGGGCTGCTGGTTGATGCGCAACCGCTTCCTCGGGCAGGAGGTCTACGAGACCCTCGAGCTGCCAGTCGACGAGTGCATGGAGATCTCCGAGAACAGCGAGATCACCAAGGCATTCCGCTCGCACCTGTTCAGCCGCATCGTGCCGTGCGTCAAGGACATCGGGCTGTGGGGCGACAAGGTGCAGAAGTGCTACGCCGAGATGGGCGTGCTCGACATGGCCGGCTTCAACCTCGACGAGCTCATGAAGGCCGACGAGGACTACGCCGAGCAGGTCGACCGCGAAAAGGCCGAGTTCTCCGCTCGAGCCGCGGAGGTCGACGAAGCCATCGCTCTCGGCGCCTCCTGACAGCCGCAGCCAGCTCGCCTAGGTGGCATGCCGGCTCTTACGAACTGCCCCAACTTCTGGGGGCATTTCCACGCTCGCGATTGCACCCATGTGCTTGACCAATTGCCAGGAGCGAGAACACACCCCTTACGGAGGCGCGGTCGCGGGTCCTGACACGATCACCGCATGCGGGCGGTCATGGCAGGGGTCGCGGTCGTCGTCATCGTCGCCGGCGTGATCTTCACGCTGCAGGGCGTTGGTGTGATCGGCGGCAGCTTCATGAGCGGCTCCGCGCTATGGGCAGCACTCGGTCCGCTGATCGCGCTGTCAGGCTTCGGGCTGCTTGCCGTCAGCCGCAACCGTTAGCTCGGCTCCAACAGGAAGACCGGGATCAGCCGCTCGGTCCGCTCCTGGTA
>DATBDO010000146.1:0-29294 GCA_036269855.1 Mycobacteriales bacterium | reverse complement strand
GATCAGCGGGAACGTGATCGCCTCGCGGATGTTGACGCCTGTCAGCAGCATGACGAGCCGGTCGACGCCCATGCCCATCCCGCCCATTGGCGGCGCCCCGTACTCGAGCGCGCGCAGGAAGTCCTCGTCGAGCTGCATCGCCTCGGGATCTCCGCCAGCGGCCTTTGCCGACTGATCGGTCAACCGCCTCCGCTGCTCGACCGGGTCGATGAGCTCGGAGTAGGCCGGCGCTAGCTCGACGCCGCCGATGATTAGGTCCCACGCCTCGGTCAGCCGCGGGTCGTTGCGATGCGCACGGGTCAGCGGCCGCACCTCGACCGGATAGTCGCGGACGAACGTCGGCTCGAGCAGGGTGTGCTCGACGACTTTTTCGAACAACTCGAGGACGATCTCGCCTGCGAGCCAACCCGGCTGCAGTGGGACCTCGTGTTCGGCCGCGATCTCGCGCAGCTCGTCCGCGGCTGTGTCGGGGGTGATTGCCCGACCGACCGCGTCGGCAACGGCACCGTGCAAGGTGACGTCCTGCCAGGGCTTGGCGAGATCGATCGTGCCGCCTTGTCCATTTGATATGACGGTTGAACCGAGTGCCTGGGCAGCCGACACGACGAGATCGCGAGTCAACTCCGCCATCGTGTTGTAGTCGCCGTACGCCTCGTAAGCCTCCAGCATCGTGAACTCGGGATTGTGAGTCGTGTCGATGCCCTCGTTGCGGAACGTGCGCCCGATCTCGTAGACCCGGTCGATGCCGCCGACGACGAGCCGCTTCAGCGGCAGCTCCAACGCGATCCGTAGATACATCTCCCGATCGAAGGCATGAAGATGGGTCAGGAACGGCCTGGCTGCCGCCCCGCCATTGGTCAGTTGCAGGACGCCGGTCTCGGCTTCCACGTAGCCGCGGGTGGCAAGCGTTTCGCGCAAGCTCTGCAGCACGATCGACCGGGCGTGCACCAGACGGCGCGCGTCCGGATTGACAACCAGGTCGACGTAGCGCTGGCGGACCCTGGTTTCCGGATCGGCGAGGCCCTTCCACTTCTCGGGCAGCGGTCGCAGCGCCTTGCTCGCGAGAACCCACGTGTTGGCGAGCACGGATAGCTCGCCGCGCCGACTGCTGATGACCTCACCGGTCACTGCGACATGGTCGCCGAGGTCGAGGTCGCGTTTCCACGCCTCGAGTGACTCCTCCCCGATCTGGTCCAGCGACAACATCACCTGTACGTCGCCGGTGCCGTCCCGGAGCGTCGCAAAGCAGAGCTTGCCGCTGTCCCGCTTGAGAACGATGCGGCCGGCGACGGAGACCTGCTCTCCCGTTGTCGCGTCGGCGGCGAGGTCGCCGTACTTGTCCCGGAGCGCGCCGATCGTCAGCGTGCGCGGCACGGATACGGGATAGGGCTCGACGCCGCGCTCCTTGATGCGGTCGAGCTTCTCCCGCCGGACACGCATCTGTTCCGGCAGTCCTTCACTCTCGTCGGTCATCAGATGCAAGAGTAGTGGCGCCATGCACTACACCAGGGTTCTCGACCAGCTGCACCAGCGCCTGCTGCCGCGGCACTACCTGGAGATCGGCGTGCAGCATGGCCGCACGCTGGCTCTCGCACTGCCGTGCACCGCTGCCGTCGGGATCGACCCCGCGCCGAGCATCGAGGCGGCGATCGGCGACGCGACAGTAGTCGCCGCCACAAGTGACGACTTCTTCGCCCGACCGGACTGCGCGAGCCTGCTCGAACCGCTGGACCTGGCATTCATCGACGGGATGCACTGGTATGAGTTCGCGTTGCGGGACTTCATGAACATCGAGTCACATAGCCACCGGGACACAGTGGTCGCGGTGCATGACTGCCTGCCGACGAACCCGGCGATGGCCGGCCGAGTGCAACAGCCGGGCCCGGGCGCCTGGACCGGCGATGTCTGGAAGCTGGTCGCAGTGTTGCGCCGGGCGCGGCCGGACCTGACCGTGGACATCGTCGACGCCGAGCCGTCCGGCCTGGCTTTGATCACGGGCCTCGACCGGGCCAACACCGTGCTGCGCGACAGCTACGACGACATCTTGGCGGCGTTCGACCCGCTGGGTTTCGATGTACTCGAGCCGGACCCGCACGTCAGCTTGAACGCCGTCGCCGACGTCGACTTCGCGACCTTGCCCGGCCCCAATCAGGACGCCGATCGCGAGGCGCTGCTCCGCGCCCGGGCGAGCCGTCGGCCGACCGTGCAAGCACGGGTGCGGAGCACCCGACGACGGGCGCGGGCCACTCCGGCCGGCACCATCCTGCGACGGGCTCGTCGGGGCCTCGGCGCTCGCTAGTCGTAGGTGATGACGCCGCGGAGGTTGACGCCCGCGGCCATGTCGTCGTAGCCGGAGTTGATGTCGTCGAGCTTGTAGGTCTTGGTGACGAGCTCGTCGAGCTTGTACAGGCCGGCCTTGTAGAGCGACAGGATGTTCTTGATGTCGTGCATGGGGTTGCTCGCACCGAACAGCGAGCCCTTCACCGTCTTTTGGTAAAGCGTGAGAACGTCGCCGTTGAGCTGAATGGTGTTGTCGGCAATCGGTCCCAGGCCGACGACCACGACGGTGCCGGCCTTGCGGGTCGAATCGAAGGCCTTCTGCACGACCTCTGTCCCGACGACGCCGACGGTGACGACGGCCGCGTCGGCGCCGACACCGTTGGTCAGCTCGTAGGCCGCCATGATCGCCTCATCGCCCGTGGCGAAGGCGTGCGTCGCGCCGAACTCGAGCGCCTTCTCGCGCTTGAAGTCAACCGGGTCCACGGCGATGATGGTGCGCGCACCGGCGTGCTTGGCACCCTGGACGGCGTTGATGCCGATGCCACCGATGCCGAAGATGACGACCGTGTCACCCGGCCGCGTCTCGGCCGAGTAGACGATCGATCCCCAGCCGGTCGGCACGCCACATCCGACGAGCGCCGCCTTCTCCAACGGGATGTCGTCGTCGATCTTCACCACCGAGTTGCGCGACACGACGGCGCGCTCGCTGAACGTGCCAAGCATGCACATGCCGCCGAGGTCCTGCTCGCCGGAGTGGAACCGGAACGTGCCGTCCGGCAGGCAGCCGTCGAGCAGCATCGCGCCGAGGTCGCACAGGTTCTGGTGACCGGTCGAGCACCAGCGGCACTTGCCGCACGTCGGCAGGAACGAGCACACGACGTGGTCGCCAGGAGCGATGTCGTAGACGCCCTCGCCGACAGCCTCGATGACACCCGCCCCTTCGTGTCCGCCCACGATCGGGTAGCGCGACGGCATATCGCCGCTGCGGACATGGTCGTCGGAGTGGCACAGGCCGGAGGCCGCGAACTTGATGAGAACCTCACCGGCCTTGGGGGCGTCGAGATCGAGCTCGACGATGTCCCACGACTTGCCGGCTTCCCACATGACTGCAGCCCGCGTCTTCACGACGGCCTCCCGGTTGAGCAGAACGACGTTCGGTGACGTGAAACCTAGTCCCGGTTCCGCTCGAAGACCAGCCGAAGGCCGATGAGCGTGAGGTCGGGCTCGTGCTCCGTGATCGTCTCCGCCTCGTCCATGACGAGGACGGCAAGCCCCCCGGTGGCGATGACTATCGGGTCCGCATCCAGCTCCGCAGCGATCCGCCGCACGAGGCCGTCGATCTGGCCGGCGAACCCGAAGATGATGCCGGACTGCAGAGCCTCCACCGTCGACTTGCCGATGACCGACCGCGGCCGCACCAGCTCGACCTTGAGAAGCCGAGCCGCCCTGGCGGCCAGCGCGTCGACGGAGATCTCGATGCCCGGCGCGAGCGCGCCACCGAGGAACTCGCCGCGCTCGCTCACGACGTCGAAGTTGGTGGATGTGCCGAAGTCGACGACGATCGCCGGACCGCCGAACAGATGGTGGGCGGCGAGCGCGTTGACGATCCGGTCGGCGCCGACCTCGCGCGGGTTGTCGTAGAGGATCGGCACCCCCGTCTTGACGCCTGGTTCGACGATGACGGCCTCGACATCGACGTAGTAGCGCTCGAAGACCGCGCGCAGCTCGTGCAGAACAGCGGGCACCGTCGAACACGCGGCAATGCCTTGCGGGCGCGGTTGGTCGGCCAGCAACCCCCGAAGCAAGAGCGCAATCTCATCGGCGGTCGCCCGCGCATCCGTCTTGATACGCCAGGAGTCAACGAGGTGGTCGCCTTCAAAGCACCCGATGACGGTGTTGGTGTTGCCGACGTCGATGGTGAGCAGCATCGTCACACGCTCCGCAGATCGACGCCGACGTCGAGAACTGGTGCCGAGTGGGTGAGCGCGCCGACCGAGAGGTAGTCGACGCCGGTCTCGGCAACCGCACGAGCGCGCTCGAGCGTCAGTCCACCGGTCGCCTCGAGCTCAGCGCGACCCGCATTGACCTGCACCGAGGCCGCCAGAGCGTCGAGGGTCATGTTGTCGAGGAGCAGAAACGTCGCTCCGGCATCCAGCGCCTCGCGAACCTGCGCAACGGTGTCGCACTCGATCTGTACGTCGACATCGGGAAACAGCTCCCGGACGGCGCGGAACGCCGGAACGATGCCGCCGGCCGCGATCACGTGATTGTCCTTGATCAGCGCTGCGTCGTAGAGACCCATGCGCTTGTTGACACCGCCTCCGCACCGCACGGCGTACTTCTCCAGGGACCGCAGGCCGGGATTTGTCTTCCTGGTGTCGAGGATCCGCGCGCGGGTGCCCGCCACCTCGTCGACCCAGCGACGGGTGACGGTGGCGACGCCGGAGAGGTGGCACAGCACATTGAGTGCTGTCCGCTCCGCGGTGAGCAGGGCGCGGACAAGTGCGCGCGCAGACAGCACCCGGTCGCCGGGGTTGACGCAGTCGCCGTCGTGAAGGTGTTCGTCGACGACGACCGAGTCGTCGCTCGCGATCTCGAGGACCGCGCGAACCACCGGGATGCCCGCCACGACGCCGGAGCCGCGGGCGACGAAGTCGGCAACGCCTTCGAGGTCGAACGGCACGGTGGCGAGGCTCGTGACGTCGATGCCGCTGCCCAGATCTTCGTCGAGCGCACGATGTACGACAGCATCGACATCGGCCGGATCGAGGCCGGCTTTGCGCAGCTCGGTGTGCAGATCGGCGGTGAAGCTCACGTTCACCGCACCGCCTCGGTGTGACCGACCAGCCGACCATCTCTGTCGAGCCGGTTGACCCAGCGCACCCGCCAGCGGTCGTCGTCGCGGTCCGGAAAGTCCTCCCGCCAGTGACAACCGCGCGTCTCCGTGCGTCGTTCCGCAGCGTCGACCAACGCGGTGGCGATCGTGACGAGGTTCGTCGTCTCCCAGGTCTCGGGACCGGCGGCGCTGCTCGTGCGGGCGGCGAGGTCGGCGACCAGCTTCGCCGTCGTAGCCAAACTGCCGGCATCGCGAAGCACGCCGGCACCCTCCGTCATCGCGCGCTGCAGCTCGGATCGGGCCGCTGCCTCGATCAGCCCGGTGGGTACGTCGTCGACCGTCGGCTCGCCTGGTTGTGGAAGGTCGGCTGCGATCGCACCGGCAATGCGGCTGGCGAACACCAGACCCTCGAGGAGCGAGTTGGACGCGAGCCGGTTGGCGCCATGAACGCCGGTGCACGCCACCTCGCCGCAGGCGAACAGGCCGGGAACATCGGTGCGTCCGTCCAGGTCGGTGCGGATGCCGCCACTGGCATAGTGCGCGGCCGGAGCCACCGGCACCAGATCGCGGACCGGGTCGACGCCGATCTCGGCGCAGTTGGCCAGGAGCGTTGGGAACCGTCGGCGCAACAGGTCTTCGCCGAGCCCGCGCGCATCCAGGAACAGATGGTCGACACCGCGCGCGGCCATGACTCCGGCCATCTGCTTGGCGACGACGTCACGCGGAGCGAGGTCAGCCAGCGGGTGGACTCCGGCCATCACCCGGTCACCGGCGTCGTCAACGAGAACCGCGCCTTCGCCACGCAGCGCTTCGGTGACCAGTGGCTGCCGACCGGTCGCACCAGAGCCGCTGAACAGCGCGGTGGGGTGAAACTGCACGAACTCGAGATCAGCGACCGCCGCGCCGGCGCGCAACGCGAGCGCGACGCCATCACCGGTGGAGACATCGGGGTTGGTCGTGGAGGCATAGATCTGACCCATGCCGCCGGTAGCGAGGACGACCGCACGTGCGGCGACAGCTCCGACGCCGTCGCGGGTGCCTTCGCCGAGGACGTGCAGGGTCAGTCCGCAGGCCCGGCCGGCGGCGTCGGTGCGGAGGTCGAGGACGAGAGCGTGCTCGATCACGTCGATGGCGGACTGGTGCAACGCGGCGATGAGGGCGCGTTCGACCTCGAGACCGGTCGCGTCGCCACCGGAATGGATGACGCGTGGACGAAGATGGCCGCCCTCGCGGGTCATCTCGAACGCGCCGTTGGCGTCCTGGTCGAAAGCGGCACCAAGGGAGACCAGCGCGCGGACTTGCGCCGGCCCCTCCTCGACGAGCACGCGCACCGCGGCCGAGTCGCACAACCCGGCGCCGGCCGTCATCGTGTCGGTGTAGTGGTCATCCGGGGAGTCGTCGTCGGCCAGCGCCGCAGCGATCCCACCCTGGGCCCATCGCGTTGACCCCGCGTCCAGCAACGCCTTGGTCACGAGCAACACGGTTGCGTCCGGCCGGCCCGATGCGACGAGGGACTCCCGGCAGCGCAAGGCGACCGTCAGGCCGGCGATGCCACTGCCGACCACGACGACGTCAGCCGTCGTGGTCCAACCCGGGGACGCGGCCGTCAGCCGCCGAGGGATCACGCGAGGCGGTCGCCGCGGACGAGCCCCATATCGGGCAACACGTCGGCCGGGTCGCCGCCGGTGCCGAGGATGCGGTTGCCCGCGTCGACGAAGACGACCTTGGGGACAAGTTCCCGTGCTTCGGTGTCGGTCACCGTGCAGTAGCTGATGATGATGACGACGTCGCCTTCATGCACCAGCCGGGCGGCGGCACCGTTGATGCCGATCACGCCGCTGCCGCGCGGTCCTTCGATGACATAAGTCTCCAGCCGAGCACCGTTATTGCAGTCGACGATCGCGACCTGCTCGCCGGGCAGCAGGTCGGCGGCGTCCAAAAGGTCGGCGTCGATCGTGACCGAGCCGACGTAGTTGAGGTCGGCCTGAGTCACGGTTGCCCGATGGATCTTGCTCTTCAGCATCGTCCGGAACATGCCGTCGCTATCCCTTCAGCCTTCAGCCCACGTCGGGTGCCGAGGTCGGGCGTGCGCCGGGTTCGGCGTACGTCACTAGAACATTGTCGATCAGGCGGGTAGTCCCCACGCGGGCGGCCACCAGCAACCGTGCTCTCGTCGTACCCGGACCGGCGTCCTCCCACGTCTCGTCGTCGACCAGGGACAGGTAGTCGACGCTCACCGCAGGCTCGGTCTCGAGCGCTGCCGCGGCAGCGGCGAGCGTCGCCGCGGCCCCCTCGCCCGCGGCGCCGACTCCGGCCTGCAACGCCCTGTTCAACGAGCGAGCAGCCAGTCGGTCACCCTCGGAGAGATAGGTGTTGCGTGAGGACAGCGCGAGACCGCCGTCCTCACGCACGGTGGGTACGGCGACGATCTCGACCGGAAAGTCCAGATCGCGAACCATGTGCCTGATCAGGGCCAGCTGCTGCGCGTCCTTCTCGCCGAAGAAGGCGAGGTCGGGCCCCGTGAGATGCAGCAGCTTCGCAACGACGGTGAGCACCCCGTCGAAGTGACCCGATCGGTGCTCGCCCTCCAAGCGGTCGCCGAGCCGACCGGCCGCCACGCGGATCTCGGGGTCACCGTCGGGATAGATGACGTCGGGTGTGGGTGCGAACACCAGCTCGACGCCTTCGCGGGTGCAGAGCGCAAGGTCTGTCTCGAACGTCTTGGGGTAGCGGTCGAGGTCTTCACCGGCGGCGAACTGCAACGGGTTGAGGAACACCGTCACGATGACCGCGTCCGACGTGGGACGAGCCGCGCGGATCAGCTGCACATGACCCTCGTGCAGCGCACCCAAGGTCATGACGACGGCGACGCGGCCGGTGAGGGCGGACCGCGCGGCGGCAAGCTCGTGTCGGGTCCGGGCGACGACCGGTGTCACGGCTCCGCTCCACCGGCAGCGAGGACGTCGAGGAGAGCTTCGGCGCGGTCAGCAGGGAGTACGCCGGCGGCGAGCGCGCGCACGGCCGCCAACCGGGACAAGGTGATGTATGCGGAGCGAACCGGCGGGTCGGTGAGCACCTCGAGATGCGTACGGACGGTGCCCGCATCGCCGCGTGCAACCGGGCCGGTCATGGCGTTGTCGCCATGCCGCAACGAGTTGTCGAGTGCAGCGCCGAGCAGCGGCCCGAGCATGCGGGCCGGATATTCGACCCCGGCGTCGCGCAGCAGATCCGCGGCTTGGTTGACGAGTGTGACGAGATGGTTGGCGCCGGTGGCGAGCGCAGCGTGGTAGAGCGGGCGCAGTGACTCCTCGATCCACACCGGCTCCGCGCCCATCTCGATGACCAGCGCCTCAGCGGCAAGGCGAAGCTCGTCGGGTGCCGTCACGCCGAAACAGGCGCCGGCAAGACGCTGCACGTCCACGTCGGTGCCGGTGAAGGTCATGACCGGGTGCAAGGCAAGGGGCAACGCACCCGCGGACAACAGCGGGTCGAGCACGCGGTATCCATGTGCGCCGCTGCTGTGCGCCACGAGAGTGCCGGGGCGCACCGCCTCTGCGGCGGTGAGTCCGTTGACGAGCTCGGCGAGTACGTCGTCGGGGACGCAGAGCAAGAGCAGTTCGGCGCGCGCTGCTACCTGGTCGGGCGGCAGGACGGCCGCTTCGGGCACCAAGGCTTCCGCCCGGCGCCGGCTTGCGCGGGACACGGCGGCGACCGCCACCGGGTGGTGTCCGGCCCGGCCGAGCGCAGCCGCGAGCACGGCACCGACCCGGCCGGCACCGATGGTGCCTACGGCCAGGCGTGCCGGTCGATCGGCAGGCGGCAGCGAGCTCATGAACGTTCCAGTCCTCGGGGGGTACCGGACAACTGCCAGGCTACCGGTGTGAGCGGCGACGGGTGGCGGACGTGGCGGGAGGCGATGACCGCCGCGCTCTACGGCCCCGCGGGGTTCTACCGCTCGCCGGGCGCTCCCGCGCGCAACTTCCGCACGGCGGCGCACACCGGGACGGCGTGGTCCGGGGCGATCGCCACGCTCGTGAGCCGGGTGTACGACGACCTCGGCCGCCCGGCCGGATTCTCCGTCGTGGACGTCGGTGCGGGCCACGGCGAGCTGCTGGCCGGTCTGGCCGCCCTCGGATCGGACCAGTGGGATCTGGTCGGCGTCGACGTCGCACCGCGGCCGAACTCGCTGCCGGCGACTGTTCGTTGGCAGGACCAGCTCGCCGGAGAGTTCGTCGGTGTGCTGCTGGCGGTCGAGTGGCTGGACGTCGTACCGGTCGACGTGGCCGAGCTCGCCGAGGATGGTCCGCGGCTCGTCGAGGTCCGGGACGACGGAGCGGAGCGGCTCGGCGATCTCGTCTCGGCTGCTGACGGGGAGTGGTTGGACCGATGGTGGACCTTGGCGGAGGTCGGCGACCGGGCCGAGATCGGCCGGCCACGTGACGAGGCAT
This sequence comes from Mycobacteriales bacterium, assembly GCA_036269855.1. Classification (GTDB taxonomy): domain Bacteria; phylum Actinomycetota; class Actinomycetes; order JAFAQI01; family JAFAQI01; genus DATBDO01. Next base: position 19,730 of record DATBDO010000146.1, on the reverse strand, counting down.
GGCAGGGCGCATTCAGCCGGCTGCGCGCCGGCGCAGCGGTTGCGATCGACTACCCGGCCGTGCCGGCGCGCGACGTGGCGGGGACGCTGACCGGCTACAAGGAGGGTCGACAGGTGATGCCGGTCCCGGACGGGTCGATGGACCTCACCGCCCACGTTCTCTTCGAGTCGCTCGACGACGACGCCCGACTTGTGTCACAGCGAGAGGCGCTGCGTCAGCTTGGCCTAACGGGCCGGCGACCGTCGTACGACGGGGACGCGGCGGGCTATCTCGCCGACCTGTCCCGGGCCGGGGACGAGGCCGAGCTCCTGGATCCGGGTGGCCTCGGAGCGTTCACCTGGCTGGTGCACGCGGTCGGCACCCGCAACCCGTTGACCACTGACCTGCAAGGATCGCCGTCGTGACCGAACTGACGGTCGCCACCAGCGGCGGCATCCATGCGGCCGACATGGTGCTCAACATCGGGCCACAACATCCGGCGACGCACGGCGTGCTGCGGTTGGCGTTGACGCTCGACGGCGAACGCATCATCCACGCCGATCCGATCATCGGCTACATGCACCGCGGTGCCGAGAAGTTGTTCGAGGCCCGCGACTACCGGCAGATCATCGTGCTCGCCAACCGACACGACTGGCTGTCCGCGTTCAGCAACGAGCTCGGCGTCGTACTCGCCGTTGAGCGCATGCTCGGCATGGACGTCCCGATCAGGGCGGTGTGGGCGCGCACATTGCTCGCGGAGCTCAACCGGGTGCTCAACCACCTGATGTTCCTGGGGAGTTATCCGATCGAGCTGGGCGCGATCACGCCCATCTTCTATGCGTTCCGTGAGCGCGAGGTCGTGCAGGCCGTGATGGAGGAGGTCTCCGGCGGGCGGATGCACTACATGTTCAACCGCGTCGGGGGCATCAAGGAGGATCTTCCTGCCGGTTGGACCGGACGCGCGCGCGAAGCGGTGGCACTGGTGCGACGCCGGGTCCGCGCCGACATCGATGCACTGGTCCGCGGCAACGAGATCTTCCGTGCACGCACGAAGAACGTCGGCTACTTGTCGCCGGAACTCGCGCAGGGTTTCGGCGTCTCCGGGCCGATCGCGCGCGCCAGCGGCCTCGACTTCGATCTGCGCCGGGACGAGCCCTATCTCGCCTACGGCGAGATCCCGTCGGATGTCTTGCGGGTGGTCACGCGGACTGAAGGCGACAGCCTGGCTCGGTTCGAGTGTCTGCTCGACCAGGTCTATGTCTCGCTCGACATCGCCGATCACTGTCTCGGCGTCATGGAGAGTCTGCCGCCTGGGCCGGTGAACGTGCGGCTGCCCAAGGTGGTGAAGGCGCCGGAAGGCGACACCTATGCCTGGACCGAGAACCCGCTCGGCATCAACGGCTACTTCCTTGTCTCCCGCGGCGAGCGGACCCCGTGGCGGATGAAACTGCGTACGGCGTCGTTCAACAACATTCAGGTGCTCGCCGAACTGCTGCCCGGCTGCCTGGTCGCAGACATGGTCGCGATCCTCGGCTCGATGTTCTTCGTCGTCGGCGACATCGACAAGTGACTTGTGCGGCAAGATGCCGACTATGAGCACGTGGACGTCCCGGGTCGAGGCGCCGTTTCGTGAGGATCGGCAGTTCTGGGCTTCGGTCGGGCGAAGTGCTGATGCGTTCTGGACGTTGGTCATCTCGACCGTGCTGGTCGCCGCGTTGGGGCGATATGCCGTCGCCGCCTTCTGCGTTCCCGCCGTGCTGCTCGTGATCAGCGGTCGTGACGCCCGCGCCTCGACAGCGCGCACCCGCCCCCTGTTCGCGACCCGCGACGACTGGCGCGTCGCCGAGCGCCACGCAGTGGCGGCAGCCATCCCGGGCGCGCTCGTACGACACCTGCGCCCGCGCCGGCAGAGCTAACCCACGGACTCACTTGCGGATGTAGTCGATGAAGCGCGCGCGGACGAGCGGCTCGGCGTCGCCGAGATCGCGGCCCATCAGCTCTCGGACGAGCTCGACGGCGTCCGCCAGGCCACCGGTGATGTTGCCCGAGGATGCGTCCTCGCTGGCGATGTCCTCCGACGGCGGCAGGTGCTTGATGAGATCCCAGAAGAAGCCGATGTCGTGGTGCTTCTCGGCGCGGTCGAACGCTCGTTGCCGCAACTCCTCCGTCGACAGGCGGTCAAGCTCGTCGACCGTCGGCCGCTGCACGTCGTTCACCGGGCGAAGCCTAGTGCCCGGCGTTCGGTCATGGTCGGTTCTCGTCGTCCGGTCGCCGGGCACGGCAGACCCGTTCGAGGACCAGGCCGGCCGCAACCAGGCCGAGGCTGCAGCCCATCCCCAGCGCCGCCGTCTTGGTGTCGGCGTTCGCCGCGGAGCTCGTGGTGCGCGCAACATGCACGAGAAAGCCGGTGTAGCCGCCGAAAGCCAACGCGCCGACCGGTGACGTGGCCTTCGCCATTGCGGCAAGCTTCGCGACGTAGATGGGCTCCACCGGCCGGGTTCCCGGGCGCCCCAACATCCGTGCCCGCGTGCTCGACGCCAGGTAGGCCTCGGCCAGCGCGATGAGCAGCAGCGACAGCGGGGCGTACGTCGGCGGGCTCGGCACGTCTGCGTAGAACTGCGCGGTCAGGACGTAGGCAATTGCCCCCGCCACCGCTGCGAGGAGCACGAGCACCCACGGGCGGGTCGGCGTCACCGGCCCCACCGCCGTACGACGGAACGGTCGAGTCCGCGCAGCAGCGCGGCGACCTGTCCTCGGCCGGGGAGTTCGGCGTCCGGGTCGACCTCGAGCCACGGCACCAGGACGAATGCCCGCTCGTGCGCGCGTGGATGCGGCAGGGTGAGCCGCGGCGACGATGACTGGATCGCGTCCACGGTGACCACATCCACGTCCAGCGTGCGCGGTCCCCATCGGCGGTTGCGGAGCCGGCCGCGCGCCGACTCGGCGCGATGTGCGGCTGCGAGGAGCACGTCGGCGTCGTCAGCCTCGACGACAACGACCTGGTTGAGAAAGGACGGCTGGTCGTCGACGCCGACCGGCACCGTCTCGTAGATGGACGAGACCGCGATGACCGGGTACTCGGCCGCGATCATCTGTCGAGCGGTGGCGAGATGCGCAGCCCGGTCACCCATGTTGGAGCCGAGCGAGAGCACGGCCTTCACGACTGCTCTCGACGGATGCGCACCGTGATGTCGTCGAACCTGACTCCGACCGGCGCATGCGGCTTGTGCACCTCGACGGTGACCGCGCGCACGCGCGCATCGACGAGACAAGCATCGGCGAGACGTGCGGCCAGCGTCTCGATCAGATTCACCGGCTCCCCCGCCACAATCTTGGCGAGTTGGTCGGCGAGAACGGCGTAGTCCACGGTCTCGGTGAGGTCATCGCCGGCCGCCGCCGCTCGGGTGTCGACGTCGAGCTCGACGTCGACACGGAACTCCTGCCCGTGCTCGCGCTCAGCCGGCAGTACGCCGTGATGTCCGTGCGCCCGGAGCCCGCGCAGACTGATCCGGTCAGTCACTCGACGGCTCCTCCGAAGGCGCTAGCACCGGAGAACCGTGGTGCAGCCATAGTCGCCAACCGTCGTCACGACGACGGAACACGTTGGTTGACACTACCTTCGCACTCTGGCTCAACCCGCCGTCCGGGTCGGCGACGGCGGTCAGGATGTTCTCCTCGCACGTGACGACGGCGACATCAGTGTCGATGACGGCGTGCACGCCGGTGAGAAAGAACTGGATGTAGTTGGTGTTGGCCATGATGACCGACCAGGACCGCAGAACGCGGGCCCGGCCACGCAGCAGCGGCCAACCGGGGTGGATGCAGCCCACGTCCTCCGCGTCGTCCCAGATCGCCTCCATCCGGTCGACGTCACCCTCTTCGAACGCGGCGTAAAGCTCGGCGTTGGCGGCCGTTACGGCATCGACATCGGCGGTCACGGCGCGCTTCCTTCGTGCGCGAGCCGGGCGACAACACGGACCGCGTCCACACTGGGCCGCACCGTGTGCACTCGCACCCCCCACGCTCCCGCCTGGGCTGCGACAACGGTCAGCGCGGCGGTCGCGTCGTCCCGGGCGGTCACCGGACGCGGGTCGCCGTCGCCGAGCAGGTCGCCAAGGAAGGATTTCCGGCTGGCGCCGACCAGCAGCGGCCGCCCGAGCGCAACGAAAGCGTCCAGGTGGGCCAACAGCGCCCAGTTGTGCTCGCCACGCTTTGCGAAGCCGAGACCCGGGTCGAGGATCACCTGCTCCGGCGCTACTCCGGCTGCAACGACGTCGTCGAGGCGTCGCAACAACTCGTCGCGCACCTCGGTCACGACATCCTCGTAGCCGGCGTGCTGTTGCATCCGGTCACTGTGTCCGCGCCAGTGCATCACGACGTACGGGACACCGGCCTCGGCGACGAGCCGCGGAAGTCCCGCGTCGGCCTGACCGCCGGACACGTCGTTGACGATCGCCGCACCGGCCGCAAGGGCGGCGGCGGCCGTACTCGCGCGCATGGTGTCGATGCTGACAATCGCTCCCGCGGCGGCGAGCTGGGCGACGACCGGCGCCACCCGGCGCCACTCCTCCCGCTCGTCGACCCGATCTGCACCCGGACGGGTGGACTCGCCCCCGACGTCGAGGATGTCCGCGCCGTCCTCCAGCAAGGCGAGCCCGTGCTCGACGGCGCGATCGACCTCTGCGAACTCACCCCCGTCGCTGAATGAGTCCGGTGTGACGTTGATGACGCCCATGACCCGGCACCGACCGATGTCGGGCAACCCGCGCACGGCAGGCAGGGCGGCTGCGCTCACCGTCCAAGGATGAGGCTCATCGCCTCGGAGCGGGTCGACACACTGTCCCGGAACTGGCCGCGCACGGCCGACGTGATGGTCTTGGCCCCCGGTTTGCGGACGCCGCGGATCGTCATGCACATGTGCTCGGCCTCGACGACCACGATGACGCCGCGCGGATCCAATCCCTCTTCCAGCGCGTCGGCCACCTGGGTCGTCAGCCGTTCCTGAACCTGCGGCCGGCGCGCGAACAGGTCAACGAGCCGGGCGATCTTCGACAGCCCGGTGATCTCGCCCTTCTCGTTCGGGATGTAGCCGACGTGCGCCACCCCGACCCACGGCACCAGATGGTGCTCACACGTGCTCGCGACCTCGATGTCCTTGACCAGCACCATCTCGTCGTGCTCGGCCTCGAAGATCGTCGTCAGCACCGACGTGGGGTGCGCATGCAGACCGGAGAAGATCTCGGCGTACATGCGCGCGACCCGCGCCGGCGTATCGCGCAACCCGTCCCGGCTCGGATCCTCACCGACCGCGAGCAGGATCTCGCGGACCGCGGCCGCGATTCGGGCCTGGTCGACCGCCTCGTCCGGCGTCAGTCGGCGGACCGTCGGGTCGTCCGGCGGGTCGTCGTCTTGCGAGCCGGGCTGGCAGCGGACTTGCGGGCGGCGCCGTTGGCGGACCGGGTGGACCGGCTGCGGCCGTTGCCGTTGGGCGTGCGCTTGAGGTCGGCGACGTCTGCCGGGCCGAGCAACGCCAACTCGTTGGGCGTCAGCACCGGCGGGATGTCTTTGGCCGGGCGACGGCGTGGGCTCTCGAAGACGCGAACCGCGCGCTTCTTGACCGCGGCGAAGATCTCGCCGAGCTCGTCCTTGCCGACCGACTCCTTGTCGAGCAGCCGCAGCACGAGGTTGTCGAGCACATCGCGGTACTGGACGAGGATCTCCCACGCCTCGTCATGCGCGGTTTCAATGAGCGCGCGGACCTCGTCGTCGATCTGAGCGGCGACCTCCTCGGAGAAGTCCCGCTCATGACCGAGATCGCGACCCAGGAAGACGTCGCCGTCGTGCCGGCCGAACTTGAGCGCGCCGAGCTTGTTGCTCATGCCGTATTGCATGACCATCGCGCGGGCGATGCTGGTCGCCTTCTCGATGTCGTTGGCGGCGCCGGTGGTCGGCTCGTGGAACACGAGCTCCTCGGCCGCACGCCCGCCGAGTGCGTAGGCGAGCATGTCCATCATCTCGCTGCGCGTCTGCGTGTATTTGTCCTCGGTCGGCAGCACCATCGTGTAGCCGAGCGCACGACCGCGGCTGATGATCGTCACCTTGTGCACCGGGTCGGTGTTGGGCAGCGCATAGGCGACGAGCGCGTGACCGCCTTCGTGGTAGGCGGTCACCTTCTTCTCCTTGTCACTCATCACCCGCGACTTGCGCATCGGCCCGGCCATCACGCGGTCGATGGACTCCTCGAGCATCGCCGTGGTGATGAGCTTGGCGTCGGTGCGCGCGGTGAGCAGCGCGGCCTCGTTGATGACGTTGGCGAGGTCGGCGCCGGTGAAGCCGGGGGTACGACGCGCGATCACGTCGAGGTCGACGTCGGGCGAGAACGGCTTGCCCTTGGAGTGCACGCGAAGGATCGCCTTGCGGCCCTCGAGGTCGGGGCGGTCGACGACGATCTGCCGGTCGAAACGACCCGGACGCAGCAGCGCGGGGTCGAGGATGTCGGGCCGGTTGGTCGCCGCGATGAGGATGACGCCGCGGTTGACGTCGAAACCGTCCATCTCGACGAGCAGCTGGTTGAGGGTCTGCTCCCGCTCGTCGTGGCCGCCACCGAGACCGGCACCGCGGTGTCGGCCGACCGCGTCGATCTCGTCGACGAAGATGATCGCCGGCGCGTTGGCCTTGGCCTGCTCGAACAGGTCCCGGACCCGGGAGGCGCCGACACCGACGAACATCTCGACGAAGTCGGAGCCGGAGATCGAGTAGAACGGCACGCCCGCCTCACCGGCGACTGCACGCGCGAGGAGGGTCTTACCGGTGCCGGGCGGGCCGTAGAGCAGCACGCCCTTCGGGATCTTGGCGCCGATGGCCTGGAACTTGGCGGGGTTCTCCAGGAACTCCTTGATCTCCTGGAGTTCCTCGATCGCCTCGTCGGCCCCCGCGACGTCGGCGAACGTCGTCTTCGGGGTGTCCTTGCTGACGAGCTTGGCGCGCGCCTTGCCGAACTGCATGACCCGGCCGCCGCCGCCCTGCATCTGATTGAGGAAGAAGAACATGATCAGCAGGATCAGCGCGAACGGGATCAGGTTGAAGATGATCGCCAGGAACGCGTTCTCGTGCGTGACCTTGACGTTGACCTTCATGTTGTCGGCGTTGGGAGCCCGGCTGAGCTCGTCCAGGATCACGTTGTCGTAATGCAGCGTGAAATTGGACTCGAACTTCGTGGAGCCGTTGATCGCCTTGGCGGACGTGACCTGGATCTGCTGTTCCTTGTCGAGAACGTTGGCCGAGGTGACCTGTCCCGTCGAGATCAACTTTTCGATCGTGTTGAGGGGAACGCCCTTGTAGCCGCCGTTGGACGAGGTGAGCGTCACGAGGGCGAGCACGAGGATCACGGCCACGACCAGCCAGGTGATCGGGCCACGAATCGTTCGTCTGAGGTTCATCGGCTCGGGCCGGGACCGGCCCGTCCCTCCTGATCGGGCGGAATTTCCGTAGGACGACGATACCCCGCCCACCTAGCCCCAGCGATCGACGTTCACCTACTGGGCATAAACCTCAGGTCGAAGCGTCCCGACGTAGGGCAGCTCGCGGTAGCGCTCGGCGTAGTCGAGCCCGTAGCCGACCACGAAGACGCTCGGGATGTCGAAGCCCATGTATTTCACCGGGACCTGGACCTGGGCCGCCTCGGGCTTGCGCAGCAACGCGAGCACCTCGACCGAGGCAGGCTGTCGGGACCGCAGGTTACGCAACAGCCAGGACAGGGTGAGCCCGCTGTCGATGATGTCCTCGACCACCAACACGTCGCGCCCCGCGATGTCGCGGTCGAGGTCCTTGAGGATGCGTACGACGCCGCTGGACGAGGTCGCCGAGCCGTACGACGTGACGGCCATGAACTCCATCGAGACCGGCAAGGTGAGCGCCCGGGCGAGGTCGGCCATCACCATGACCGCGCCCTTGAGCACGCCCACGAGCAGCACCTCGCGGCCTGCGTAGTCGGTCTCGATCTGCTTGGCGAGGTCGGCGATCTTGTCCTGGATCTGCTGTCCGGAGACCAGCACGCCCTCGATGTCCGGGTGCAGGTCGGCCGGTTGATCGGCCAGGTCGTGCATCGGCAGCAGCGGCGATGTCACAGCGGTCGCGCCTCGCGGGGCCAAGGAGTCATCGGAATGTGAGCCTGTCATAGTGCCGGGCCGCGACCAACCCGCCGGGCAGTGACACCGGCCGCTGACCGTGCCAAGCCGTGACCAATCGGTCGAGCTCGCGAACGTGAACCGCGGCCAGCGCGCCGGCGGGCGCCCCGGCAGCGATCGCGGCAGCCCGCAGCACCCGCCGACGAACGGCAGTCGGAAGCACGATCAGATCTGCGACGGCTAACGAGTCGACGGTCTTCGCCCAGTCGTCGAGCGCGTCCGCATCAGCCCGGAGCAGCCCGGCGGTCCGGGCGAGGGACTCGGCGATGCCCGGCCCCAGCGCCGCCTCCATCGCCGGAAGCACGTCATGGCGCACCCGGGCGCGCGCGTATGCGTGGTCGGCGTTGTGCGGGTCCTCCCAGACCGGCAGCCCGAGCACGACGGCAGCGGCCGCGGTAGTCGCCCGCCGCAGGGCCAGGAACGGCCGCAGATAGCGGCCCGATCGCTCCGGCATCCCCGCCAGCGACCGCGCGCCGGACCCGCGTGCAAGGCCGAGCAGCACCGTCTCGGCCTGATCGTCGAGCGTGTGGCCGAGCAGCACGATGCCGGCCCCGACGCGTTCCGCCGCGGCATCGAGCGCGGCGTAGCGAGCGGAGCGGGCGGCGGCCTCCGGGCCACCCCGGCGGCCGACGGTCACGGTCTCGACGTCCGCGGCAGCGAGGCCCAGGTCGGCGCAGATCCGCACGACAGCCTGCGCACGCTCGGAGGACCCCTCTTGCAGCTGGTGGTCCACGGTCACCGCCGCGGCGCGAAGCCCGAGCCGTGGTGCGACCCATCCGGTCGCTGCGGCGAGAGCGATCGAGTCGGCACCGCCGCTCACGGCGACCAGGACGATGTCGCCGGCGACGACGTCCGGTTGTCCGGCGAGCGCGCGCCGTACCGATGTTCGGCAGGCGGCCACCGCCGGATCGAGACCCACGCCCGTCAGCCGTTCACCGCAGGCACGGGCTCGGGATGGACCCGGGCCAGCCACTGCACCGGATCCCTGATCTCGGCCGCGTCCGGCAGCAGCTCGGGCGCGTCCCACACTCGATTGAGGCCGGCCATGCCGACCCGGTCGACGACCCCGCGAACGAAACGCGCGCCTTCGGCGTACTGCTTCATCTTCATCTCGATGCCGAACAGCCGGCGGAGCATCCGCTCGACCGGGTTGCCGGACCGGCGGCGGCCCTCGAACCGTTCCCGGATGCGTGCGACCGACGGCACCACCGTCGGACCGACACCGTCCATGACCACGTCGGCGTGACCTTCCAGCAGGCTCATCAGACCGGTAACCCGGTCGAGGACGGCTCGCTGTTCGGGCGTCTGGACGAGCTCGATGAAGCTCAGGTCAGACCGGCCACGAACGACGTCCGACAGCGACCCGAGCGCGCCGCGCAACCGGGACAGGATCGCCGCAGGATCAAGATCTGCCGCGGTCAGATAGTCGCGCAGCAACGCACGCACATGTTCGTGCAGCCAGGGCGCGGCCGCGAACTGGGTGCGGTGCGTCACCTCGTGCAGACAGACCCATAGCCGGAAGTCCCGGGACGGTACGTCGAGGGCGCGCTCGGTAGCGACGATGTTGGGCGCCACCAGCGTGAGCCGGCCGCCCGGCATCCCGTCGACTGGTGCTGGGCCGAGGAGCTCGAACTGCCCGAGCACGCGGGTCGCCAGGTAGGCCAGCAACGCGCCGACCTCGGCACCGGTGACGCGCGGTCCGATCGCGGAGGTGATCGGACCGAGGGGGGCTGACCGCGTCGAGCTCAGTGAGTCGAGGAGCGGATCGAGCAGGTCCCGGAAACCGTCGACGTTGGACCGGATCCAGCCAGGCCGGTCGACGACGGCCACGGGTGCGCCGCCCGCGCCGGCACCTGTCAGACCGGTGAACGCGGCGACGTGCACGTCCGCCTCGGCGGCGAGCGTCCGCAGCTCCGCGACGGTGGCCACCGCGTCGTCGAGGGCGAGCCGCGGGCCGGGCGGGACCAGCCGCGTCGCGGTAGCGGCCGCCACCTGCCAGTCGACGAGCTGCATCACGCCACGGTACGGGACACTTGGGAGGTGGAGTTCGACGTCACCATCGAGATCCCCAAAGGCGGCCGCAACAAATACGAGATGGACCACGAGACCGGGCGCATCCGGCTCGACCGGACGCTGTTCACCGCGACGCAGTATCCGGCTGACTACGGGTTCGTCGAGGACACGCTCGGTGCCGACGGCGATCCGCTCGACGCGCTCGTGCTGCTGCAAGAGCCGACGTTCCCCGGCTGCCTCATCCGCTGTCGCGCGATCGGCATGTACCGGATGCAGGACGAGATGGGAGGCGACGACAAGGTGCTGTGCGTTCCCGCGAACGACCCACGGCTGGAACACCTGCAGGACATCCGGCACCTACCCGAGTTCGACAAGCTCGAGATCGAGCACTTCTTCGAGGTCTACAAGGCGCTCGAGCCCGGGAAGAGCGTCGAGGGCGCGCACTGGGCCGGCCGGCAGGACGCGGAAGCGGAAATCGAGGAGTCGCGGCGTCGGCTCAAGGAATCCGGCCATTGAGAGACACAGCTGCCCGCCGCCCCGGCGAGTGCACGGGACAGCGGGCAGCGTCGGTGTGTTGAGCCAGGTCAGGCGGCCTTGGACCGGTCGCGGTTGCCGATGCTGATCGACAGACCCATGTTGCTGGCAAGCGCCCGGAGGAACTCGCCGGCGCCGACCAGCACGATGCCGCTGACGACAGGGTTCTGCCAGTCAGCGCGAAGCGACTGGCCGAACGAGGTGAACACCGAGTAGTCGATGGCCCAGGCGCCGAGAATGGCGATGCCGACCGTCATGGTCGTCGTCAGCGCCTTCGGAGCCTTGACGGGCAGCAACTCGTCGAGGACCTGGCCGACGACAGCCAGCGCGAGCGCCAGGCCCACGAACACGACGAACGCGTACATGTTGTTGCCTCCTTTGCGACGCACGGCGCGCCGCTCACAACAGTTCGACCATCGGCGGGAGCCTTGGTTACCGGTTACCGGCATAGATTTTTCGTAACCCGTGGGAGAGGCGGGAGGTCAGACCTGTCGGATGGACGTCGACCCGGCGCTCGTCAAGGCCTGCCAGCGTGGTGAGCCGGAAGCGCTCGATGCACTCATTCGGGCGACGTACGCCGACGTCTATGCGCTGTGTCGGCGCATGCTCGCCGATCCCGACGAGGCGTCGGATGCGACACAGGAGGTGTTCGTGCGGGTGATGCGGTCGGTGCTCGGGTTTCGCGGCGAGTCCGCGTTCGGCACCTGGCTGCACCGCGTGACGGTCAACGTCTGCCTGACCTCGCTGCGTCGTCGTTCCCGCGCGCGCGCCACCGGCATGGTGGCCGGCGGCACCCCGTTCGGCCTACCCGGTGACGAGCACGAGCTGGTGACCGATGCCGACAACCCCGAGGACCGCGCCGTGACTGCCGACCTCGCCGCGCGCTCCGAGGCGGCGCTGGCGACGCTCCCGGAAGATGCCCGCGCTGTCGTCGTCCTCCGGGATCTCGAAGGCTTGTCGACGAAAGAAGTCGCGGACCTGCTGGGCGTCACCGAGACCGTGGTCAAGGTCAGGTTGCATCGAGCGCATGCGCGTTTGCGCACGATGATCCTCCCTGGAGAACCGGCCGAGGGAGGTGCGGGAGCGTGAGCGGTTCGAGCGACACTCCGAGGTTCTGTCGGGAGGCGCAGGCGCAGCTGCCGTTCCTCGTCAGTGGCGAGCTGACCGGTTGGGGCGCGCGCGTCGTGCGCGCGCATGTGAAGCGCTGTGCCGAGTGCTCGGCCGAGCTCACCCGACAAGAACAGCTCGCGACTGCACTCGCGTCGATGCGGGAGTCACCCCCACCACCGCCGCCGGGCTTGTTGGACGACCTGCTCAAGCGAGCCCGCGGCGGGTCGCTGCGCGAACGGGCCGCGGTGCCGGCACGCGGAGCGCTCAGCGGGGCGCGGCCTGCGATGTCGGTCGCATTCCTGACTGTCGGAGCGGCTGCATCGACCGGCCTCGGTTACGCCGCCTGGAAAGGCGCCCGCTGGGCCCTCAATCGCCGCAAGTAGCAGCCTTCTCAGCATCGGTGCGACCCCGCTGCCCGCGCAGCTGACATCAGTGTGGCCGCGCTGCCCCACCGGCTGGCATCGGTGCGGCCCCGCTGCTGGTCAAAGTCAGCCCTCCGGGCCACGACGAAGGATGACCACACCGGATGGCATTCCCTGACCAGCCAGGCGGCGGGCGCAGTGCCGCCATTCGAGTCCGACGAGCCCGGGATCGCTCGTCAAGCGCCGCGGTCCGTTGTGCAGAACAGTGAGACCCGCGGTCGTCATGACATCGTGTCGCTCCTGCATGGACTCGAAGGGGTCCTCATCGGCGTGGGCAAGCCTTCCGTTTACTTCGTGCACCAAGCCGCATTCTTCGATCAGGGCATCTGGCGAGACGCGACGTCCCGACGGAAGCCGAAGCAACGGATTGAACAGGACGGGCGGAGTACGACACCTGCCGGCTATGGCGCGAAAGTCTTGCTCTGGCACCGACCGGACGCCCGCTCGCAGTGCCTCGATCGCGGCAGCGGGCGCTGCCCGGCCTTGCTTGGGAGCAACCCGGAGTGCCTTTTCCAATGCGCCCACAGTGACCTTGCGCCGCTGAACGGCATCGGCCAGCACTCCGAGCACCACACGAACGTCGCGAGTCCTTACTCCGAAGTCGATCAGTGCTCGGTCAAGTGGCGCCAGCGGAAAGATGCCGTTCTGATGCTGCTCCGGCAGGTAGCGCGTCCTCGTGACCTTCACGAAGGTGCGCGACTTGCGGACCTGTCCCCAGGGAAGCAGCACGTGAAGTTGATCCGGATCCTCCTCCGGCAGGAAACGGATGCCGCACGCTTCCAGAACCAGCCGGTCGGTGAAGACCGCGTTCTCGCCGGCATACAGGTACGCAGCCCACATCCGCTGCTGCTGCGACAACGGTCCCCGAAATGCCGCGTAGACGCCGGGAAAGAGAACCTGCCACCCCGCAGCCAACCGTCGTCGCACGCCGGTCTCACCTATACAGGCGAGAGCCTGGCCACGACTGACGATGCCCTGCTGCGCGTCGAGGACAGCCGAGAGATCAGTCATCCAGACATGTTCGACGCCCTCGCGGCTTCAGTCAGCGCTCGCCCGGAAGTTGTGGATACCCGCGACATCAACAGCGGGGGCCCACCGATGCCATCAACAAGGGCTGCGAAGTCGCACCGATGACAGGTCCACGGGCAGCCGGGGCCCACCGATGCCTGATCACTTGTCGAGCAGTGTCTGTCTGTTGTCGGGTGCGACCAGTCGATGAGCGATCGCGTTCTCGTCATCGGTCTGTTCCTGCGACGCACGTTCGGCCGCAACCCGTGCGTCGTACGAAGCGATCTCTCGCGTGAGCTGCTCGTCGTCCCAGCCGAGCACCTGCGCCAGTACGACGGCGACCGGCTTCATCGAGTCGAGCCCACGGTGCGGGGTCTCGATACTGATGCGGGTCCGCCGGGCGAGCACGTCGTCGAGGTGGAGCGCGCCCTCATGTGTCGCGGCGTATCGGATCTCAGCCATGAGATAGGTGCCGGCACCCGGCACCGGTTGCAGCCACTGTCGATCCTCAGCGCACGGAGCAAGAACATCGCGCAACATCGCGCCATACCTGCCCAGCAGATGGTCGATACGCCATCGCGGCAGACCGGCCTCTGCGGCCAGCGACTCCGCCTGGTTGGCAAGTGCGTGGTAGCCGTCTGCACCGACGAGCGGGATGCAGTCGGTCACGCACCGGGGAACCTGTCGGCCCAGCTCGCCGACGGCGGCGTCGACGACGTCGCGGGCCATCACCCGGTACGTCGTGTACTTGCCGCCGGCCACCGACACCATGCCGCGCGGAGACCTGCTGATCGCGTGCTCGCGCGACAACTGCGACGTGACCTCTTCTTCTCCGGACAGCAGCGGGCGCAGGCCGGCGTAGACACCGGAGATGTCGGCCGCAGTGAGCGGGACGGCAAGCACCGCGTTGATATGACTGAGCACGTAGTCGATATCAGTGCGACTCGCTGCCGGGTGCGCCTTTGCGTAATGCCAATCGTCGTCGGTAGTGCCAATGATCCAGTGCTCCCCCCACGGGATCACGAAGAGCACGGACCTCTCGGTTCTCAGGATGAGACCTGTCTCGCTGCTGATGCGATCGCGTGGAACGACGAGATGGATCCCCTTCGACGCACGCACCTTGAACTCGCCGCGACTGTCCGCAAGACCCTGCACATCGTCGGTCCAGACCCCGGTCGAGTTGATGACGACACCGGTGCGGACGGTCGCGATCTCACCGGTCTCGGTGTCGCGCAGCTCCGCAGCGACAATCCGCCCACCTTCTTTGATGAACCCGACGACCTCGGTGGAGCTGCGGACGATCGCGCCGTACTCGGCCGCGGTCCGCACCAGCGCGAGAGTGTGCCGCGCGTCGTCGCACTGCGCGTCGTAGTAGCGCACCGCGCCGACCAGCGCATCGCGGCGCAGCGCCGGCGCGAGCGCACGCGCTCCGGTGCGGGTGAGATGTCGATGCCGCGGCAACGTGCGTGAGCCGCCCATGACGTCGTACAAGAGCAGGCCCGCGCCGACGTAGCACCGCTCCCAGCCATGGCGGGTCAGCGGATAGAGGAACGACACCGGCCGCACGAGGTGCGGAGCCAGCCGGGTGAGGATCAGCTCACGTTCGAGCAACGCCTCGCGGACGAGGCGGAAGTCCATCTGCTCGAGATAGCGCAGCCCGCCGTGGATCAGCTTGCTCGACCGTGAGGACGTGCCGCTGGCGAAGTCGCGCGCCTCCACCAGCGCGGTCGACAGACCGCGGGTGACGGCGTCGAGAGCGGCGCCGGCACCCGTCACGCCGCCGCCGACAACGAGGACGTCGACGGAGCCGCCGTCCAGCCGTTTCCAGGCCGCGTCGCGCTGCTGTGCGCTCAGCTGCGAGCCACTCTTCACCCCCGCGACTCTAAGTCGGCTTGGCCCGAGAGCCGACAATTGCCTCATGACCCCACCTCGGCCGGCCGCGCTCGCGGCGTCGCTCGCTCTTCTCGTCACCCCCGCGCTGGTTGCGGCCACGACAGCAGCAGCGGCAACGGACCGGGCGCTTCCGGGGAGCTCGTGCACCGTGTTCCCGGCGAACAACTACTGGCACGCCGACATCTCGACGCTGCCGGTCAACCGGCGCAGCGCTGCGTGGATGTCGCACATGTCCCCCGACAGCCACCTGCACCCGGATTTCGGTCCCTCGTTCGGCGCGCAACCGGTCCCGTACGGGATCCCCTACACCGTCGTCGCGCACTCGCATCGCCGCGTGCACGTGCACTTCACCTATGCAAGCGAGAGCGACGACGTCGGCTATCCGCTTGGCTCCGACAGCAAGATCGAAGGCGGCTCGTCTGCCGATGGTGACCGGCACGTGTTGATCGTCGACCGCAAGACCTGCCGGCTCTTCGAGCTGTACGACGTCCATCACAGCGGCAGCGGCTGGACTGCTGGATCCGGCGCCACCTGGTCGCTCACCTCCAACAAGCTGCGACCCGCAGGCTGGACGTCAGCAGACGCAGCGGGACTCCCGATCCTTCCGGGTCTGCTCCGCCTCGACGAGGTGCAGGCCGGCCACGTCGATCACGCCATCCGGTTCACGACCGACATCACGGACCGGCGCTACATCTGGCCGGCCCGCCATCAGGCCGGCTCAGTCGACGATCACTCCTACCCGCCGATGGGCGCGCGTTTCCGGCTCAAGGCCGGCTTCCCGATCTCGTCGTACCGCAAGGACACGCGAGTGGTGCTGCGCGCCATGAAGCGCTACGGCCTCGTGCTCGCGGACAACGGCTCGCCGTGGTACTTCCAGGGCACCTCGGAGCAGGGTTGGCCGAACGGGATGCTCGACGAGCTCAAGACGATCCCGGCCAACGCGTTCCAAGCCGTCGACACCTCGTCACTCAAGCGCAGCTCGTCCTCAGCAGCCGTGGCCCACTGACCTGCGCTGACACATAAGTAGCGCCGTCGTTGAGCTGCGCCGGCCACACCACCAACAGCCGGCCGCACTTGTCGATGGCGATGCCGTTGACGTCCGTCGACCGGCCGCAATAGAAGCCGTTGAGCGTCGCCGTCTGCCCCTGCAGGCAAGCGCCCATCAAGTCGCTCGCCGTCTGGTTGTGCTCGCCCAGGACGCTGCTCAGGCGGACGCGGGTCCACTGCGGATGCGCACTCAGCGCATCGAGACTCTGCGCCGCGTAGGAGTACCAGTCCGGCTTCGCTCCCTGGACGTTGACGCCGTGGTACCACGCGACGTCGATGCGCCCCGGCGCGCCCGCGACGATGTGCGGCAGGACGTTTCCCGCACCGCCCGCCTTCGCGACGACTGTCGGCGCCGACCACTTGTCCAGTGCGTTCGGAGAGGCGTGCACGACCTTGATCGCCGCACCGTTGTAGTCGGGGTAGTCGTTCACCGACTCGGGATAGGCGACGTAGACATTGCCCGCGGTGTCGACCGCGCCCGGCGCCAGCTGCATGCCGACGATGTGCGCCGGCGGCCCGGTGTCGTTCACGGCGAGATGCGGCGTCCACCCGCCCGGGACCGAGGTCTTGGCGGCGTCCGCACTCACGACCCAGACCCGGTTGGCAGCGACGACGTTGACCTCGGCCGGCTGACCGCCGCAGCCGCCGGCCGGTGAGCTCCGCGTGCCGAAGACCACGTAGACGCGACCGGTGTGCTGGTCAACCATGATGTTGGACGGGCCGCCGGAGTCAGCGCACTGCAGGTCGAGATAGTCCTGCTGGCCCGGGATCGAGACGGGCACCGGCGGACCGAACGTCGAGCCGCCATCCGTGCTCGTCGCCACCCACATGTTGTGCTGAACCACACCACTCGCGAGGTTGTGGAACAGCAGGTAGACGCGCGGCTTGTGCGTCTGCGGGTCGTTGGGTCCGACTGCGTACCACTGCCGGTCGGTGTCTGCCAGGGTGTTGCCGACGGACTCGGTCCAGGTCTTGCCGCCGTCATCGCTGAACATGGTGTGGAAGTTGATGCCGGCGTAGTCGAGCTCGCTGGTCAGAATCCGCCCGGTGCGCATCGCCACGATGTCGACATCGGTGGTGGGCAAGTCCTGATCGGAGGGTTGACCCACCGTCTTGGTCCAGTGCACGCCATCGTTGCTGCGGTAGATCGTCTCCGATCCGGACCCGGCGGCGTTGGTCACGACGTAACGCGTGCCGTTGGGTGCAACGGCGACGCGAGGCTCCGACCGCCCGGAGGAGTCTGCGAGCTTCACGGTCTTGAAGACCGGCTTCGCACTCGAGGCGGTGGCGGGCAGCGTCGTGGTGACGAGGCCGGCAGCGGCCACGGCGATCACGGAAAACAGGACTCGGCGGTTGCTCACGGCCCAAACGGTACGACGAGTGCCCCGCCCTGTCAGCGGAGGTGGCCGAGTCGTGACCGCGCGCGGAGCCGCCTGTCGGAATCGAACCGACGACCTATTCATTACGAGTGAATCGCTCTGCCGACTGAGCTAAGGCGGCGTACGCCGGAGCCCGGCGAACCCGCAGGAGTCTACCCGCAGCGCAGGCCGTTCCGGGGCACCACCAGTCGGTTGAGATAGGCGTTGACGGCGCCCACGATGCAGCTGTTGCCGTGCTCGTAGGCGGTGTGTCCGTCGCTGTCGTAGGTGACCAGCACGCCGCTGGAGAGCTGCCGGGCCAACGCTTTCGCCCAGACATAAGGCGTGGCGGGATCGCGCGTCGTACCGATCACCACGATGGGCGGCGCGCCATCGGCCGTGACGGCATGCGCCTGCTCGATCGGCGGCACCTTCCAGAACGCGCAGGGCAGCGAGCCGTAGGCGATCGGCTCGCCGAAGTGCGGCGCCACTTTGGCGAAGTCCCGCGCAGCGGCGTCGTACGCGGACACGTCGCGCGGAGACGGCCGATCGATGCAGTTGATAGCCAGGTTGGACTCGATCAGGTTGGTGTAGCTGCCGTCCTGGTGCCGCTCCGTCAACGCATCCGAGAACGCCAGCAGCAGCCGACCATCGCCGTTTTCGGCATCACCAAGTGCCCGGCGCAACGTGCTCCAGTAACTGGTCGAGTAGAGACCGAGGGCGAGACCTTCGAAGAACTCACCGGGGCCGAGATGGCGGGAGCCGACCGCCAGCGGGTGGGCGTCGATGCGCGCTTGCAGCCGGTCCAGGCCACCTTGCGCGTCCGAGGACGGGAAGGGACAGCTGCTCGAGTGCACGCAGTTGGCGAGGAAATCCCGCAGGTCGGTCTCGAAGCCGAGGGCCTGCACCCGGTTCTCCGCTGCGGTGGGCTGACGCGGGTCCAGAGCACCGTCGAGCACCATGGCCCGGATTCGGCGCGGGAAGAGCTGCGCGTACTTGGCACCGAGATAGGTGCCGTAAGAGCCGCCGTAGAACGTCAGCTTCCGATCCCCGACGGCCGCACGCAGCACGTCCATGTCCCGGGCGGCATCGATCGTCCCGACGTGCTCCAGATAGTTGCCGTTGCGTCGATAGCAGGCGGCCGCGAATGCCCGGCTGCTGCGCACCAGCGCCGCGTGCTCGGCGACCGTGTCCGGTGTCGGATCGACAGCCACGAACGCGTCGAGCTGCGGTCCGCTCTCGCAGCGGATCGGCCGCGACCGGCCGACTCCCCGCGGGTCGAACGAGACAAGGTTGAAGCTGCTGCTCACGCCGGTGAACGTGCTCGACGACCCGCGGAGGTAGTCGACACCGGACGCCCCCGGACCGCCTGGGTTCACGATGAGCGAACCCCGGGCGACACCACCGGCGGGCTTGCGGATGACCGCGATGTGCATCGTCGCGCCCCCCGGCCGCGCGTAGTCGACCGGCACCAACAGCCGGCTGCACTGGAACCCGCTGCCGCACGACGTCCAGTGGAGCTGCTGGCGATAGAAGGAACCCAGCCCGGCGGCGGCGCCGGACGCAGTCGCGGTCGTGGAGGCAGGCGCGCTCACACTCGTCGGTGATGCGCTCGTCGGTGATGTGCTCGACGGCGAGGTTCCACCGGACGAACAACCAACGAGAGCGACCACGGTGGCCGCGGTGCATGCGGTCAGGACTCGGTTTCGGATGACGCCTCCCCCGCGGAACCAGGACGTGCACCATCCGTCACGGCGTCGTCGTACGCGAGCCGCGGTGCGCAGACACTCGCAAGAGAGCACCGGCAGGTCTGGCCGCTGGCCGCAAGACGTACGACGACGGTGTCGCTCGGCACGTTGTGCCCGACGACGCGCCCCTCACCATCGGGTGTCTCAACCGTCGCGCCCACCTTCGGTGCCGACGCCTTGAACTCCTGGTAGAGCGGATGTTCGTACTTCAGGCAGCAGAGCAACCGGCCGCAGGCTCCCGAGATCTTCAGTGGGTTGACCGGGAGATCCTGGTCCTTGGCCATCCGCACGGTGACCGGCTCGAAGTCCTTGAGGAACGTGGCGCAGCACAGGTCCCGGCCACACGGACCGATCCCGCCCTGGACACGTGCCTCGTCGCGCGCGCCGAGCTGCCGCAGCTCCACTTTGGTGTCGAGCGTCCGGGACAGGTCG
>DATBDO010000145.1:0-11865 GCA_036269855.1 Mycobacteriales bacterium | reverse complement strand
TCGTTCAACAACTTCGGTCCGGAGTGGCAAGCCGACACCAACCTGGCCCGGCAGATGCCGAAGGAGGCCGAGGCCCAGGTCTACCCGACGGACGACGACGTGGTCCGTCAGCCGGCGGCGTTGCCTAGCTGCCCCGAAGGGCCGATCGTGCACTTCGACACTCCCGAAGCAGCGATGACCTACCTCGCCGCCGCATGGAACCGCAACGACCTCGCCGACCTGTGCCGGGTGACCAACCCCAACTCACGGTTCTTGCTAAACGACATGCATCGCGAGGCGGTCAACCTCCGGTTGAAGAGCTGCGACCGGATGGACGTCGGGCTGTATCAGTGCACGTTCGTCCACGACTATCCGAAGCGGATGGATCGGCATGGCCATGGGCAGACCTGGCTCGAAGTTGCCGCCGCTGACAACCCCGGCTGGTATCTACTCGACTACGTCGGGTGTGGCTGACGCACTTGTAACGAGCTAGCCGGATTGCAGCGCCTCGTTGATGCCAGCGGTCGTCGCCCCGAAGTCCACCGACACGAAGTCGGCCGACCCTTCCGACGACTTGCCGTCCCACCACTGAGTCGAATAGCGCCCGTGCGGGTCGTAGAAGCTGATGAGGTATCGATCGCTGGCGAACAGCCCGGCAATGGTGAACGTCCCGTCCGGGCCGGTCGTCGCACCGGCACCCGTGGACGTGTCGTCAGCATTGGCATTCACGATGATGCCGGCAACGGGCGAACCAGTCGAGGCATCGATCACTTGGCCCGTCACCCGACCGCCGACGAGCATGCTCTCGTCGATCGTCGTCGTGCCGGGCGCCTGCACGAGGACGTCAGTCGCGCTCGCTTCGGAGGCCGCATGGTGGTAGTACTCGGCGGCGTAAGCCGGCCCCAAAGCCGAGAATCCGCCGCACTGATAGATGTGCAACATGTAGGCCCCGCTTGCCATGTCGGGAATGGCGTAGTTGCCCTCGCTGTCGGTCACCGCGTCGGGCACGGTCGTGCCCCCGCGCCGGGCGTTGATGTCGACGCACACGCCGGCGACCGGCTGTCCCGTCGCGTCGTCAGTGATCTGGCCGACGATCGTGCCGCCGCGGTCGAGATGTGCGTCAACACCATTGATCGCCGGCTGGCTGAAGCCGTCCACCGTGATGGTCGTCGCCGTATTGGCGTTGGTGGCGTCCTGCCAGTACTGGTCGACGTACGTCGGTTGGCTCCGGCAGTCGGTGAACCAGACCAGATAGTTGCCGTTGGGCAGATCGAAGGTGTAGGCGCCGTTCGCGTCCGTGGTCGTGTCGTACTCGCCCGGAGACCAGGTCACGTCCCAAACCTGCGCGATCACGCAGATCCCCTGGAGGGCGCCGCCGGAAACGCGATCAGTGACGTGCCCCGTCAGGCGCGCTCCGGCGGCTAGCGCCGCATCGATCCCGGTCGCCGCCGGTGTCAACGCGCCGCCGACCTTCACGGGAGTGGCGCCGGCCGCAGTGCTGGCGTACTCCCACCATTGCGGGAGGTAAGCAGGGTTGCTTACGCAGTCTCGGAACGCAACTTTGTAGGTGCCGTCCGGGACGAGCATCTTGTAGTAGCCGTTGGTACCGCTCTGAGTGCTGTATTTCGGCCCTGACGGGGCTCCGACTGTCGATGCGGTGACACAGATGCCGGCGAGGCCGGAACTGGCGCCGGTGCCCGTGACGTGGCCCTCGATCAGATTCTTCGTCGCACCTGCAGTTGCCCACGCAGGGGTGGGTACGACGGCGAGCGCGCTGACAAGCGTCGTCAACAGGATCAAAGTTCGGCGCATCACTGTGGCTCCATCGCAGCGTCGATGCCAGAGGCTGTTTGGTTGAACTGGACCGAGACGTACGTGGCGGAGTCCTGCGACGTGGCGCCGTTCCACCACTGCTCCTGGTAGTTGACGCCGGACCCCGGGGCATAGGTGAAGTCGACGCGGTAGAGGTCGCTCGCGTACAGGCCATTGATGGTGTACGTGCCATCAGCCCGGGTGGTTGTGCCTCCACCGCCGTCGACATCGCTTGCTCGGGCGCTAACACCGACGCCCGCGATCGGTTGTCCCGTGGCCGCGTCGATGACCCGTCCGGTGATGACGCCTCCGACGCGCATGGTTTCGTCGACGACGGTCATGTTGGGTGCCGTCACCGTGACCGGTGTTGCGCCGGCCCTGGTCCCCTTGTGTTGGTAGTACTCAGTTGCGTAATGCGGACCGCCGGCGGTGAACTGGCATTCGTAGAACTCCACCGTCCAGGTGCCCGATGGAACATTGGGGATCGTGTAGTTGCCGGTCGCGTCTGTCTGGCCTCGCGGCCCCTGGGTCGGCGTTCCGACGCAGATGTTCGCCAGAGGTTGTCCGGTCGTGTCATCCGTGACCCGGCCGGTGATGGTTGCGCCGTGATCCAGGGTGGCGTCGATACCGGTGAGCCTCTGGGCCGGCTCACCGCTGATCGTCAGGAGGTCCGCGTCGGCCATCGACGTCTTGTCGTTCCACCACTGATCGGCGTACGTCATGTTCGCGTGACAGTCGTAGAAGTCGACGACCCAGTTGGCGTGGATGAGAACCAACGCCCAGCTGCCATCCGCGAAGGTCGTGGTCGTCGGCCATCCCGGGTGAGGCTGGCCGATGTTCTTCCCGTAGGCAGTCACGCAGATGCCGCTCACTGGCTCGCCGGTTACGCGGTCAGTGACCGTCCCCGAGACCGTAGAGCCACGAGTCATTGCCGCGTTCACCACGACAGCCGGCGCGACCTTGAGTGGGCGGACCGTGACGGGCGTCGCGTGCTCCCGGTCGTACGTACCGTCGTACCACTGGCTGGCGTATACCGGCGCCTGCCGGCAGTCGATGAAGTGCACGAGATAGTCGCCGGCCGGCACGGCCAGCTGGTAGACACCCCCGGCGAGGCTGTGCGTCTGCCCGGCCGACTGCGCCGTGCCCACCTGGTCGGCGTACACGCAGATGCCGGACACGCCGTCGCCGGAGACGGCGTCCGTCACCTGCCCGGTGATGGAGTACGGCGCGACCGCAGCGGAGGCCGCGGTCGGCATCGCAACCATGGCCGTCATCAGCACGAGTGGGATGGCGAATCTCGCCAACCGCATGTCGGCCCCCCTGTTACGCGGTTAGTCGGATTGCACCGTAAACGCGGCGTATGCCTCTTGTCGCCCGAGGTAAGCGCCCAGGCCGCGGTTGCGCGGGGCACACTGAGGGGGTGCAGATGACGGGGCCGGCCGACGTTGCCGCGGCGCTGGACGCGCAGGACTACCTCGCCGACGACGGCGTTGCGACCGCGGCGTACCTCGCCCTCACCATGCGCCGGCCGCTGTTCGTCGAAGGCGACGCGGGCGTCGGCAAGACCGCACTGGCCCAGGCGTTGGCCCGCGCGATCGACGCGCCGCTGATCCGGCTGCAGTGCTACGAGGGGATCGACGCCGCGCAGGCGCTCTACGACTGGGACTTCCCCCGCCAGCTGCTGCACCTGCGTGCCGTGGAGGCGGCCGGCACGGGTGGCGACGCCGAGCAGCTCGAGCAGGAGCTCTACAGCCGCCGCTTCCTCATCGCCCGGCCGTTGCTGCAGGCGATCGAGACCGACCCGTGTGTCCTGCTGGTCGACGAGGTCGACCGGGCGGACGACGAGTTCGAGGCTTTCCTGCTCGAGGTGCTGTCCGAGTTCACCGTGTCCATCCCGGAGCTCGGCACGATCCGCGCCGACAACCCACC
The DNA here is from genome assembly GCA_036269855.1 of Mycobacteriales bacterium. Taxonomy (GTDB): domain Bacteria; phylum Actinomycetota; class Actinomycetes; order JAFAQI01; family JAFAQI01; genus DATBDO01. Next base: position 8,145 of record DATBDO010000145.1, on the reverse strand, counting down.
TGTCGTCGTCGTCACCAGTAACCGCACGCGTGAGGTGCACGACGCCCTCAAGCGCCGGTGCCTCTATCACTGGGTCGAACACCCGACGTTCGAGCGCGAGGTGGCGATCGTCCGCCGCCGGTTCCCGGCCGCGACTGCGCGACTCGTCGACGAGGTCACGACCGCAGTGCAGCGGCTGCGGCAGTCCGACCTGCTCAAGCCACCGGGGGTCGCAGAGACGCTCGACTGGACCGATGCACTCCTGTCCCTCGGTGCGACACAGCTCGACGAGGACCTCGCGACCCGAACGCTCGGCGCGGTGCTGAAATACCGCGAGGACCACGAGCGGGTTGAACAGACTCTCGGTGGGCTGGCCGGCATGCTCGCCGGAGCCGCCAATGCCTGGTGAACGCAGTGCCCGCTGAGCCGCCCCGACGGTACGACGCCGCCGACTCCGTCGTCGGACTCGCACGCACGTTGCGCGCGGCCGGCGTCGACGCCGGTCCGGAACGCGTGCACGCGATGGTCCAAGCACTCGAACGGCTGGACCCGGCTCGACGCGACGACGTCTACTGGGCCGGCCGCCTCACCCTCTGCGGCAATGCGGATGATGTCGAGCGCTACGACCGGGTGTTCGCGGCGTACTTCGGCGACCGGCCGCGCACGGTGACCCGCCGCCATGCCGTCCCCGCCGCGCAACTCCGGCTCGTCCAGTCCGCCGACTCCGTCGAGGGACCGGGCAGCGGGGACGAGGACGTGGACGACAGCACGTCGATCGCTGCTACCGCGAGCCGTGCCGAGGTCCTGCGCCGGCGCGACATCGCGTCGCTGTCCGCCGCCGACCGCGCGGCCATGCACCGGCTGCTGGCTGCGTTCCGGCTCCGCGGCGACTTGCGTCGGACGCGTCGTACCGCTCCCGCCCATAAGGGACGGGTCGATCCGCACCGCACGTTGCGCCGGCTGATGCAAGCCGGTGGCGAGCCGGTCCGACCGGCTCGGCGCGACCGCCTCGACCGCCCCCGGCGCGTCGTACTGCTCGTCGACATCAGCGGCTCGATGAGCGGTTACGCCGATGCCCTGCTGCGCTTCGCGCACGCCGCGTCGCACCGGGACCGCGGCCCGCAGACCGAGGTCTTCACGATCGGAACCCGGCTGACGCGCGTCACCCGCGAGCTCGCCCATCGCGATCCGGACGTCGCCCTGAAGGCGATCGCCGCCTCCATCCCGGACTGGTCCGGTGGGACCCGGCTGGGGTCGCTGCTCAAGGAGTTCCTCGACCAGTGGGGTCAGCGCGGCCTGGCCCGCGGAGCGATCGTCGTCGTGCTGTCCGACGGGTGGGAGCGCGGGGACGTTCGCCTGCTCGCAGAGCAGATGGCCCGGCTGCACCGTCTAGCCCATCGGGTGGTCTGGGCCAACCCCCGGGCAGGTCGCCCCGGGTTCGCCCCGCTGGCGGCCGGGATGGCCGCGGCGCTTCCCAGCGTTGACGACTTCGTGTCCGGTCACAGCGTTGCCGCCCTCGAGCAACTTGCCCGACTCGTCGCCGGCGTGCGCTCCGGCCCGGTCGCGGAGCTGGCCGATGCGTGACCTCGTCCCCGAACTCACGGCCTGGTGGAACAAGGGCGACCCCTTCGCATTGGCCACGGTCGTGTCGATCCGCGGCAGCGCACCCCGCCAGCCCGGCGCATCGATGGCGGTCAGCGCACACGGTGAAGTTGTCGGGAGCGTGTCCGGCGGCTGCGTCGAGGGTGCGGTCTATGAGCTAGCCGAAGAAGTGCTGCGCACCCACGAGCCCGTTCTGCAGACATACGGCATCAGCGACGAGGACGCGTTCGCGGTCGGTCTCACTTGTGGCGGCATCCTCGACATCCTCGTCCGCGAGGTCGACGCCGCGCGGCCGGAGTTCGCGTCCGTCGCAGCGTCCATAGCCGACGAGGAGCCGGTCGCGCTGGCGACGGTCATCAGCGGTGCGGCCGCCGTCGCCTCGCAGGTGGCGGTCTGGTCCGACCGGGTCGAAGGCTCGCTGGGCACCGAGGGGCTCGACATCGCCGTCGTCGACGACGCCCGCGGCATGCTCGCGCAGGGTCAGACCGGAGTGCGCCACTACGGACCGAAGGGAGAGCGACGCCAAGACGAGGTTGCGGTCTTCGTCGAGTCGTTCAACCCGCCGCCGCGGATGCTCGTCTTCGGCGCGATCGACTTCGCCGCCGCCGTCGCTCGCATCGGCAAATACATGGGTTACCGGGTCACCGTCTGCGACGCGCGTCCGATCTTCGCGACCGAGAAGCGTTTCCCGGATGCCGACGAAGTCATCTGTGAATGGCCGCATCGATTCCTGGCCGACACCGTCGTCGATGAGCGAACCGTCATTGCCGTGCTCACGCACGACCCGAAGTTCGACGTTCCCTTGCTCGAAGTCGCGCTGCGCACACCAGCCCGCTACATCGGCGCGATGGGGTCGCGTCGTACCCATGACGACCGGATGGCGCGCTTGCGCGAGCTCGGCTTCACCGACGACGACCTGACGAGGTTGCGCTCGCCCATCGGACTCGACCTCGGTGCGCGGACCCCCGAGGAGACCGCGGTGTCCATCGCCGCGGAGATCGTGGGACTGCACTGGGGCGGCACCGGTCAACCCTTGACGGCGACCGAGGGCGCGATCCACGGCGACCCGCACGGCCGGTGACCGCTACCGCGGCCGGGCTGGTCCTCGCGGCGGGGGAGGGCCGGCGGCTGGGCCGGCCGAAGGCGCTGGTCGAGCTCGACGGCGAGCGCCTCGTCGACCGGGCGATCCGGGTCGCGCGGGACGCGGGCTGCGATCCCATCCATGTGGTGCTCGGGGCAGCAGCACAGGAAGTGGTGCGCGCGGCCTCCCTCGACGACGCCGTCGTCCACGTCAACGACGGCTGGCCGGAGGGCATCGGGTCGTCGTTGCGGTGCGGACTGACGGCACTCGCCGAACGCCACGCGCCGGCCGCCGTCGTACTGCTGGTTGATCAGCCCGAGCTCGGCGCCGCGACGGTACGACGCCTCGTCGACGCCTGGCGAGACTCGGGTGCTCGCGCCGTCGTCGCGACGTACGACGGTCGCCCGCGCAATCCGGTGCTGCTCGACGCCTCCACCTGGGCCGAGATCGCGGCCACCGCCCGGGGCGACACCGGCGCCCGGACCTGGTTGCAGGCACACGCCGATGACGTCGTTCACGTTGCCTGCGACGATCTCGGTAGCGGCGCTGACATCGACACCCCGGCGGATCTGGAAAGGTACGAGACATGAAGCTCGAGCACGAGTTCACCGTGCCCACGTCGGTGGACGAAGCCTGGAAGGTGCTGCTCGACGTCGAACGGGTCGCGCCGTGCATGCCCGGGGCGACGCTCCTGACCGTCGACGGCGACGAATTCACCGGCACCGTCAAGGTCAAGGTGGGGCCGATCCAGGTCACCTACAAGGGGCAGGCCAAGTTCGCCGAGCTCGACGAGTCGGCGCACCGGGCGGTCATCGAGGCGAGCGGCAAGGAGGCACGCGGCAGCGGAACGGCCGCCGCCACGGTGACCGCGATCCTCACCTCCGCCGGTGCTGCGTCGACCTCGGTGAAGGTCGAGACGGACCTCAACGTCACCGGCCGGCCGGCCCAGTTCGGCCGCGGCGTCATGGAGGAGGTCGCCGGCAAGCTCATCGGCCAGTTCGCCAACTGCCTGGCGGACGAACTTGCCGCGCCCTCGTCCCCGGCCGAGCCAGTTGTCCCGGTTGCCCCTGTTGTCCCGGTTGCCCCCGCCGACGAGGCGCCCAGCGAGCCACGGCAGGTGCCGCCGCCCATCCGGCAAGCCGAGCCCATTGACCTTCTGGACGTGGCCGGCGGCTCGATCGCGCGCCGGCTGGCGCCGGTCGCCGCGGTGGTCGCCGTACTCCTCCTGCTGCTGTGGGGACGCCGCCGTAGACAATGAAGGCATGGCAACCAACGACGCGACCATCGTCGGCCCGCTCGAAGACCGCTTCGACGAGGTCCTGACGCCTGAGGCCATTGCGTTCATCTCCGACCTGCAGCGCCGCTTCGGTTCGACCCGCGAGGAGCTCCTCGCGCGGCGCAAGGACCGGCGTAAGCAGGCGGCGGAGACCGGCCGGCTCGACTTCCTCGACGAGACCAGGAACGTCCGCGAGGACACCTCCTGGCGGGTCGCCGATCCGGCTGACCTGGTCGATCGCCGGGTCGAGATCACCGGCCCGACCGACCGCAAGATGCTCATCAACGCGCTCAACTCGGGTGCCAAGGTCTTCATGGCGGACTTCGAGGACGCCAACACCCCGACCTGGCAGAACATGGTCCAGGGTCAGATCAACCTGACCGACGCGATCGAGCGGCGGATCGACTTCGTCTCCAACGAAGGCAAGTCCTACGCCCTCAAGGACACGGTCGCGACGCTCATGCCGCGGCCGCGCGGCTGGCATCTGCCGGAGAAGCACATCCTGGTCGACGACTTGCCCATGAGCGGGTCGCTGTTCGACTTCGGGTTGTTCTTCTTCCACAACGCCAAGCGCCTCGTCGACAAGGGCACCCGTCCCTACCTCTACCTGCCGAAGATGGAGTCGCACCGCGAAGCGCGGCTGTGGAACGACGTCTTCACCCACGCCGAGAAGACGCTTGGTGTCCCGGCCGGCACCGTTCGGGCGACCGTGCTCATCGAGACGATCCCGGCGGCGTTCGAGATGGACGAGATCCTCTACGAGCTGCGCGACCACTCCTACGGCCTCAACGCCGGCCGCTGGGACTACATGTTCTCGATGATCAAGACGTTCCGCGATCGCGGCGAGGAATACCTGCTGCCCGACCGCAACAGCGTCACGATGACGGTGCCGTTCATGCGCGCCTACACGCAGTTGCTCGTGCAGACGTGCCACAAGCGCGGCGCGTTCGCAATGGGCGGCATGGCCGCGTTCATCCCGAGCCGCAAGGACGCGGAGGTCAACAAGGTCGCGCTCGAGAAGGTGACAGCCGACAAGCAGCGCGAAGCCAACGACGGCTTCGACGGCACGTGGGTTGCACACCCCGATCTCGTGCCGATCGCGATCGCGGAGTTCGACAAGGTGCTCGGTGACAAGCCCAACCAGCGCGACAAGCCCGTCTCGGACGTCGTCGTCACGGCTGACCAGCTGCTGGCGGCACGGGAGACGCCGGGAGACATCACCGGGGCCGGACTTCGTACCAATGTCGACGTCGGCATCCGCTACATCGAGTCCTGGCTGCGCGGCAACGGCGCGGCGGCGATCCACAACCTCATGGAGGACGCCGCTACTGCCGAGATCTCGCGCTCGCAGATCTGGCAGCAGGTGCACGCCGACGTGAAGCAGGCCGACACCGGCCAGCAGGTGACCGCGGAGCTCGTCCGCAAGGTCGCCGACGAGGAGATGGACAAGATCCGGACCGAGCTCGGGTCGGACACGTTCGACGGCGGGCGCTGGAAAGAGGCGCGCGACATCTTCGAAGAGGTCGCCCTCGCCGACGACTTCGCCGACTTCCTGACACTGCCGGCATACGAGCGGCTCGATTAGCGGTCGCGGTCGCGGAGCAAAGGCGAAATTGACCCTCGCTGCGCTCGCCGGCGATTTCGCGCGTGTGCTCGGCGATGACGCCGTCATCACCGAGCACGCGGCGCTTCGTACTTACGAGTGCGACGGGCTGACGGCCTACCGATGCATCCCCGGGCTGGTCGTGCTGCCGCGGACGACGGCTCAGGTGTCCTTCGTCGTACGACGCTGTCACGAGGAAGGTGTGCCGTTCGTTGCGCGTGGCGCCGGCACCGGCTTGTCGGGTGGCGCGCTCCCGATGGAGACCGGTGTGCTCATCGTCATGTCCCGGATGACGCAGGTGCACGCGGTCGACATCGACGACGAGCGCGTGGTCGTCGAGCCGGGAGTCGTCAATCTCGAGCTCACCCGTCGAGCGGCACCGCACGGTTACTTCTACGCTCCCGACCCGTCGAGCCAGCAGGTCTGCTCGATCGGCGGCAACGTCGCCGAGAACTCCGGCGGTGCGCACTGCTTGAAGTACGGGTTCACCGCCCATCACGTCACCGGACTCGAGGTCGTGTTGCCGGACGGCACGGTCGAGCGGCTCGGCGGCTACGCCCCCGATCCCGTCGGCTATGACCTCATCGGCGCGTTCGTCGGCAGTGAAGGCACCCTCGGCATCGCGACCGAGGTGACGGTGCGCTTGACGCGCACGCCCGAAGCGGTGCGCACCCTGCTGGCGGCCTTCCGCACCATGGACGAGGCAGGCGCCGCGGTCAGCTCGATCATCGGTGCCGGCATCGTGCCGGCGGCCATCGAGATGATGGACGCGCTGTCCATCGAGGCGGCCGAGGCGGCTGTTTCTTGCGGTTATCCACCAGGCGCCGGGGCCGTGCTCATCGTCGAGATCGACGGTCCGGCTGCTCAGGTCGAGGCCGACGGCGTTGCGGTGGAGGAGCACTGCGTCGCGGCCGGCGCCTTCGAACAACGACTTGCCGTCGACGACGCCGATCGCGCGCAGATCTGGCGCGGACGCAAGTCTGCGTTTGCCGCGGTCGGCCGGATCAGCGCCGACTACATCGTTCAGGACGGCGTCGTACCGCGCACCGCGCTCCCGGAGGTGCTGCGCGACATTGCCGCGCTGGCTGAATCGAGTGGGATCCGGGTGGCCAACGTCTTCCACGCCGGCGACGGCAACCTGCACCCACTCGTCCTCTTCGACGAGTCGCGTGGCGAGACGCATCGGGCCGAGGAAGTGTCGACCCGCATCCTCGAGCTGTGTCTCGAGCACGGCGGGTCGATCACGGGTGAGCACGGCGTCGGGCACGACAAGAAGATGCAGATGACCCGGATGTTCACGGCCGACGACCTCGACGTCATGCAACTGTTGCGCTGCGCATTTGACCCCGCGTCGCTGTGCAACCCGGGGAAGGTCTTCCCGACGCCGCGGTTGTGTGGTGAGCGTCCGGGCCGTCGCACCGGCGTCCATCCGCTGCAGGAAGCCGGCGTCGCCGATGTCTTCTGATTCGGCAACCATGGTGGCGCCGGAGTCAGTCGCAGAGCTCGCCGATGTGCTGCGCGGCACCGAGGCTGATGGCGCGACGGTCTCGGTCCGTGGTGGCGGCACCAAGCAGACGTGGGGCGGAGCGGGTGGCGACGCGCAGGTCGTCATCGGGACGGGTCGCTTGACCCGCGTGGTCGAACATGCGGCCGGCGACCTGGTCCTGACCGTCGAGGCCGGCGCCCGACTCCACGACGTCCAGGCCCTGCTCGCCGACCACGGCCAACGGGTCGCGCTGGATCCGCCCGAGGCGGGCGCAACGATCGGCGGCATCGTGTCGACAGCGGCGAGCGGTCCGCTGCGGTTTCGCTACGGCACCCCTCGTGACCAGCTGATCGGCATGACGGTCGTTCTTGCCGACGGCACCATTGCGAAATCCGGTGGCAAGGTCGTCAAGAACGTCGCCGGCTACGACCTTGGCAAGGTGCTGACCGGGTCGTTCGGCACCCTCGGCGTCATCGCGACGGTCACGCTGAAGCTGCAACCGGTCGCCGCGGCGCGACGGGTCGTCAGTGTCCCGGCCGACGACCCCGGCGCTGTCTGGGCCGCTCTCGCTCGCTCGACGGCGGCCCCATCCGCCGTGGAGTGGGATGGCTCCGCCGTACATGTCCTGATCGAGGCGTCGTCGACCGCGGTCGACGCCATCGCAGCCGCTGCCGCGGCGACCGTGGGTACGACGACAGTCGCGGACGAAGTCCCATCAGGGTTCGGCGCGCGACCGTGGGGGAGCGGCGAGGTCGGCGTCAAGGTGACCCATCGGTTGTCCTCGCTGGATGCGGTCGTGGCCGCTGTCCGTGCGCACATGCCGGGCGCGCGCCTCACCGCACACGTCGGCTCCGGTGTTGTCTGGGCCGGCTGGCCGTCGACCGATCCGGCTGCCGTGAAGGCCGCGGTCGACTCCCTACGCGTCGTTGTGGCGTCGTACGACGGGCAGGTCGTCGTCCTCGACGCGCCCACGGAGGTCAAGAGTGTTATCGACGTCTGGGGGCCGGTGGCCGCGCGGTCATTGATGCATCGGCTGAAGGACCAGTTCGACCCGGGGCATCGGCTCAACCCGGGCAGGTTCGTCGATGGAATTTAAGGAGCTTCTCGACGACTGCGTG
>DATBDO010000144.1:0-8632 GCA_036269855.1 Mycobacteriales bacterium | reverse complement strand
CATCGAGACCAAGGGCGGCATCTTCACCAAGTTGATCGAGCGCAACACGACCATCCCGACCAAGCGCAGCGAGATCTTCACGACGGCTGACGACAACCAGCCGTCGGTGCAGATCCAGGTCTTCCAGGGCGAGCGCGAGATCGCGTCGTACAACAAGAACCTGGGCAACTTCGACCTCACCGGTCTGCCGCCCGCGCCGCGTGGAGTGCCGCAGATCGAGGTCACCTTCGACATCGACGCCAACGGCATCGTGCACGTGTCGGCGAAGGACCTCGGCACGGGCAAGGAGCAGGCGATGACGATCACCGGCGGCTCGGCGCTGCCGAAGGACGACATCGACCGGATGATGCGCGAGGCAGATCAGTACGCCGAGGAGGACCGCAGGCGCCGCGAGTCCGCCGAGGCGCGCAACCAGGGCGACGCTCTTGTCTACTCAACCGAGAAGTTCCTGGCCGACAACGGCGACAAGGTGCCGGACGAGGTCAAGACCGAGGTGCAGAGCGCTCTCGACGACGTCAAGAAGGCTCTCGAGGCCGACGACGTCGACGCCATCAAACGCTCGGTCGAGACGCTTGCGACAGTCAGCCAGAAGATGGGTCAGGCGATGTATGCCAACACCCAGGCCGGCGAAGCAACCGGGAGTGCCGGCGAGCCAGATGGCGCATCGGTCGACGACGACGTCGTCGACGCCGAGATCGTGGATGAAGGTGACGGGAGCGCGTCATGACCGATGCCCCTGAAGAAACAGGGGAGGGCCCGGTCATTCGCGACAAGCGGCGAATAGATCCCGCCACCGGCGAGGTTCGGGCCGGCGCTTCGGCGCCGGTGCCGGACCCGGTCGAGGAGGAGCTCGCCGAGATCGTCAGCGCTGACATCAAGTCACTGCTCGACGAGCGAACGGCCGACCTCCAGCGCGTCCAGGCGGAGTTCACCAACTACCGCCGTCGCGTCGACCGAGACCGCCAGGCCGTGGCCGAGCAGGCACTCGCGTCGGTCCTCGTCGGACTGCTGCCGGTGCTCGACGACATCGACCGCGCTCGTTCACACGGCGAGGTCGACGGCGGCTTCAAGATCGTGGCCGATGGACTCGAGACCACGCTGGCCAAACTCGGCCTGCAGCGCTTCGGTGAAGCCGGCGAGCCGTTCGATCCCACGGTGCACGAAGCGATGACGCACGCACTCTCCGCGGACGTGACCGAGGCCACCTGCGCGGAGATCTACCAACCCGGCTACCGCATCGGCGAGCGCATCCTGCGCCCGGCCCGGGTGGCGGTGGTGGATCCGGACACCGGATGAGTACGCGCGACTACGTCGAGAAGGACTACTACAAGGCCCTCGGCGTCTCCAAGGACGCGAGTGCGGCCGAGATCAAGAAGGCCTACCGCAAGCTCGCGCGGCAGTTCCATCCGGACGCCAACAAGGGAGACGCCTCCTCGGAGGAGCGGTTCAAGGAGATCTCCGAGGCCTACGACGTTCTCTCCGACGACATCAAACGCAAGGAGTACGACGAGGCGCGCACTCTCTTCGCCGGCGGTGGCTTCCGCGTGCCGGGCGGCGCGCGGGGCGGGGCCGGTGGGGCGCCGTTCGATCTGTCCGACCTGTTCGGCGGTGACGGCGGCGGTGGTCTTGGCGACTTGTTCGGAGGCATCTTCCGCGGCCGCAGCGGGGCGGCGGCACGACGCGGCGCCGACGTCGAAGCCGACGTCACGTTGGCGTTCGGCGACGCGGCGCACGGCGTGACCGTGCCGATTCAACTGTCCGGCACCGGCAGCTGTCCGACCTGCCACGGCAGCGGAGCCAAGCCCGGAACGGCGACGCACGTCTGCCCGCGCTGCAGCGGCACCGGCATGTCGAGTCGCAACGCGGGCGGGTTCGCCTTTGCCGAACCGTGCCGCGACTGCCGCGGCCGCGGGCTGCTGGTCGACGATCCGTGCTCCACGTGCAATGGCAGCGGCCAGGCCCTGTCGACGCGGACCCTGCGCGCGCGCATCCCCGCTGGTGTCGCGGACGGTCAGCGCATCAGGCTTGCCGGCAAAGGACAGCCCGGAGACGGCGGTGGGCCGGCGGGCGACCTCGTGGTGCACGTCCATGTTCGACCGCATCCGGTGTTCGGCCGTAAGGGGCCCAACCTGACACTGACCCTTCCCGTGACATTCCCGGAGGCTGCTCTCGGCGCGACGGTCAAGGTGCCCACGCTCGACGGGTCGCCGGTCACCGTCAAGATCCCGCCGGGCACGACCAGCGGGCGGACCCTGCGCGTTCGCGGCAAGGGCATCTCCAAGCGCGACGGCAGCAAAGGCGACCTGCTGGTGACCGTCGACGTCGCGGTGCCACAGAAGCTCAACGACGAGGCCAGGGCCGCGTTGGCGTCGTTCGCCGAGGCCCAGCCCGACGACCCTCGCCAACACCTCAACGCGATGGTGAGCAATGACTGACCGCCAGCTGCCGCCCGACGTGCCGGACGACGCGCCCGTCTTCGTCATCTCGGTGGCAGCGACGCTCGCCGGCATGCACCCGCAGACGCTGCGTCAGTACGACCGGTTGGGCCTGGTCACGCCAGGTCGCACGGCGGGTCGCGGGCGCCGTTACTCGGCCCGCGACATCGCGGTCCTGCGCGAGGTGCAGCGGCTGAGCCAGGACGAGGGCGTCAACCTCGCCGGCATCAAGCGGATCCTCGAGCTCGAGAACCATGTCGAGGCGTTGCGGTCCCGGGTTGTCGAGCTGCTCGCGGCACTCGAGCAGGCCGCGACCGAGGCCGGCCGACGCGAGCAGCAAGTGCATGCGTCCTATCGCCGTGACCTCGTCCCGGTCGACCGCACCGGGCCCATGGTCATTTGGCACGGTAAGAGGTGAACCGGGTCGCCAGGAGCGCCGCATCCACGAACGCCGCCTTCACCCGGTCGCGCATGCCCACCTTCCGGTCCCGCTGAGCACGCCACGACAGGCCACCGACATGGACGTATTCGCGGTCGAAGTCGGCGGGCATGACGAGTGCCGGCCGGCCGGCCTCGGTGAGCGCAGCGTCGACATCGGCGCCGACGTCCCACGACATGGCGCCCTCCGGCAGGTCCGGCCGCGCTTCCCAGCGGTACTGCCAGCTGGCGCCGAGCGCGCGCAGCTCCTGGGTGTCGAACGCGAGCAGCCATGGCGCGACCCGGGTCGCGACGCGGTATCGGTCACCGTTGAGATCACTGACGTAATCGGTGATCTCCGGCACCCTCCGGCAGGTCGCGAGGATCGCGCCGTCGTCGTCCAGCGCGCCGAGGAGATGTCGCAACGTCCGCGGCCGCAGCAAGAAGAGGTCGGAGTCGACGAATGCCGTCAACGGCGCCTCGCTCGACGCGGTCCAGTCGTCCAGCCATTCACCGTGACTGCGACCTTGCGGTGCGACCTGCAATCGCAACAGACCTCGGTCGGCGAAGCGGTGCAGCATGACCAACGAGCCGTCGGTAGAACCGGAGTCGCCGACATGCAACTGCACGTCGACGTCGCGCTGTGCGAGGACTCGCCGGATCGCCACTTCGGTGGCTCGCCTCGTGTTGTAGCTCGCGATGCAGACCGCTACTTCGTACGGTCGCGGCCGGGGCACGGCGAAAGACTAACAATGACAACGACAATTTGATGAGGTTCACATGGCCGAATACAAACTGACGACGAAGAGCCAGGAGGCGATCGTCGACGCCCGGCACCGCGCCGCCGCCGCGGGCCATCCCTACGTTGAGCCGGTCCACCTGTTGCTCGCGCTGTTGGCCCAGACGGATGGCACCGCCCGTCCGCTGATCGCCGCCGTCGGCGCATCGCCGGACGGGCTGCAGACGCAGGCGCAGGCCGCCCTCGACCGACTGCCGAGGGCAACCGGCCCGACGGTGTCGCAACCTGGTGAGAGCAGGCCGGTGGTCGCCGCCATCAATGCGGCCGCGGCGGCCGCACAGGCACGCGGCGACGAGTACATCTCCACCGAACACCTGCTCGTCGGTCTGGCCCGCGACGGTGGCACCGGAATGAGCGGCGTCACCGATCTGCTCAACAAAGCCGGCGCCACCCCGGATGACTTGCTCGCGGCCTTCGACAAGGTTCGCGGCAGCAGCCGGCCGGTCACGTCACCCGAACCGGAGTCGACCTACCAAGCCCTGGAAAAGTACGGCGTCGATCTCACCGCTCGTGCCCGGGACGGCAAGCTCGACCCCGTCATCGGTCGCGACACCGAGATCCGCCGCGTCGTACAGGTGCTGTCCCGTCGTACGAAGAACAACCCGGTGCTCATCGGAGAACCCGGTGTGGGCAAGACCGCGGTCGTCGAAGGGCTCGCGCAGCGCATCGTCGCCGGTGACGTGCCCGAGTCGCTTCGGGACAAGCGGCTGGTGGCTCTCGATCTCGCAGCCATGGTCGCCGGTGCGAAGTTTCGCGGAGAGTTCGAAGAGCGGCTCAAGGCGGTCCTCGAGGAGATCCGCGACAGCGACGGCCAGGTCGTCACGTTCATCGACGAGATGCACACGATCGTCGGTGCCGGCGCGGCCGAGGGCGCGATGGACGCCGGCAACATGCTCAAGCCGATGCTCGCCCGCGGCGAGCTGCGGATGATCGGCGCCACGACGCTCGACGAGTTCCGCGAGCGCATCGAGAAGGATCCGGCGCTCGAGCGGCGGTTCCAGCCGGTCTTCGTCGGTGAGCCGTCGGTGGAAGACACCATCGCGATCCTGCGCGGGCTCAAAGGTAGATACGAAGCGCATCACAAGGTGGAGATCACCGATGCCGCGCTCGTCGCCGCGGCGACGCTTTCCAACCGCTACATCACGGCGCGGTTCCTGCCGGACAAGGCGATCGACCTCATCGACGAGGCGGCCTCCCGGCTGCGGATGGAGATCGACTCGCGCCCGGTCGAGATCGACGAGCTGCAGCGTGCCGTTGATCGGCTCAAGATGGAGGAGCTCGCGCTCGCCAAGGAGGACGACGCTGCGTCGCGAGAGCGGCTCGAGAAGCTGCGTGGCGAACTCGCGGACAAAGAAGAGCAGCTGTCCGCCCTCAACGCCCGCTGGGAGCAGGAGAAGACCGGTCTCAACCGGGTCGGCGAGCTCAAGGCGCGGCTCGACGACCTGCGCACCCAGATGGAACGCGCCCAGCGCGATGGCGACCTGGAGACCGCGTCCCGGCTGCAATACGCCGACATCCCCGCGGCCGAACGTGAGGTGGCAGAAGCCGCGGCTCGCGAGCAGGACGTCTCGGCGGGCGCGCCCATGGTCAAGGAGGAGGTCGGCCCGGACGACGTGGCTGAAGTCGTCGCATCGTGGACCGGCATCCCGGCCGGGCGGCTGCTCGAAGGCGAGACCGCGAAGCTGCTGCGGATGGAGGACGAGCTCGCCAAGCGCGTCGTCGGCCAGGAGGAAGCGGTGCGGGCCGTATCCGATGCGGTGCGGCGTGCACGGTCCGGCATCAGCGACCCGGACCGACCGACCGGTTCGTTCCTGTTCCTCGGCCCGACCGGCGTGGGCAAGACCGAGCTCGCGAAAGCGCTGGCGTCGTACCTGTTCGACGACGAGCGCGCGATGGTGCGCATCGACATGAGTGAGTACGGCGAGAAGCACAGCGTGTCGCGTCTCGTCGGAGCCCCGCCCGGCTATGTCGGCTACGACGAAGGTGGCCAGCTCACCGAGGCGGTGCGCCGACGCCCCTATTCGGTGATCCTCCTCGATGAGGTCGAGAAGGCGCACCCGGACGTGTTCGACGTGCTGTTGCAGGTGCTCGACGACGGCCGGTTGACCGACGGACAAGGCCGGACCGTCGACTTCCGCAACGTCATCCTGATCCTTACGTCCAACGTCGGCTCGACGTTCATCAACGATCCGGCCCTGTCGGAGGACAAGAAGCGCGAGGCGGCGCTGCGGGCGGCGCGGGAGCACTTCAAACCGGAGTTCATCAACCGCCTCGACGACATCGTCGTGTTCGGCTCGCTCGAGATCGAACAGCTGACCGCCATCGTCGACATTCAGGTCGGCCGGCTGGCCGAGCGTCTTCGCGATCGCCGGCTCGTCCTCGATGTCACCCCCACGGCACGCGAGTGGCTGGCGCTCAACGGCTTCGACCCTGTCTATGGCGCCCGGCCGCTGCGACGGCTGATCCAGACCGCCATCGGCGACTCACTGGCCCGCAAGCTGCTTGCCGGAGAGGTGCGAGATGGCGACACGGTGGTCGCCGATGTCGCCGACGACCGGTCCGGCCTGGTCCTGTCAGTAGGGTCGCGGGTGTGACCGATCGGGCCGCGGGCGACAGGACAGAGCTTCTTCAACGGATCAAGGACGACGCCGTCGTGCACGGCCGCGTGGTGCTGTCCTCGGGTAAGGAAGCCGACTATTACGTCGACCTGCGCCGGGTGACGCTGGCGAGCAATGCCGCGCCCCTCGTGGGTCGGGTAATGCTCGGGCTGACGGACGACTGGGACTACGACGCGGTGGGCGGCCTGACGCTGGGGGCCGATCCGGTCGCCGCGGCAATGCTCCACGCCGCCGCTGCGGCTGGACGCAAGCTCGATGCGTTCGTTGTGCGCAAGGAAGGCAAGGCCCACGGTCTGCAACGCCGCATCGAAGGGCCGGACGTCGCTGGCCGCCGGGTGCTCGCGGTTGAGGACACGTCAACCACCGGTGGGTCGGTGCTCACCGCGGTCCAGGCGCTCGAGGAAGCCGGTGCGACCGTGGTGGGAGTCGCCGTCATCGTTGAGCGGGGAGCGGCCGGGGCAGTGGCCGACGCCGGGCTGGACTACCGCGCCGCCTACTCGCTGGCGGACCTCGGACTGGGCTGACCTCATGGCGAGCCCGGTGCCGTTCGTGCTCCTGGCCGGCATACCGGTGGTCGCGTTCGTCGCCTATCAGAGCTGGCGCCAGGACCAACGGCGTCGACAGCAGCTTCTGACCTGGGCCGGCAAGAACGGGTACACATACCTACCGGAGGACGACAGCTGGTGCGAGCGGTGGACCGGTGATCCCTTCGGCGAGGGTGACCACCGCCGGGCGCAGAATGTCATCACCGGCACTGCAAAGGCGCCGTTCTCGGCCTTCGACTACAGCTATCAGACGCACAGCAGCGACGGTCGTGGTGGCCGGACCACGACGACGCACCATTACGCGGTCACGTCACTGCAGCTCGCGGCATACCTGCCGACGCTTCAGGTCACGCCCGAGAACGTGCTGACCCGGATCGGGCACTCGCTCGGGCTCGACGACATCGACCTCGAGAGCGAGGACTTCAACCGGCGCTTCCGCGTCCATGCCAGCGATCGGAAGTTCGCGTCGGACGTTCTGACGCCACGGACGATGCAGTCGCTGCTCGCCCGTCCGGCGCTGAGCTTTCGCATCGCGGGCTCCGACATCCTGACGTGGGCGGATGCCCGGATGAGTCCGCTGGCGGTGACCAAGGCATTGTCGACCCTGGAGCTCGTCGTCGACGGCATCCCTTCGTTCGTCTGGAAGGACCACTCGTGATCGGTTTCTACATCCTGATCGCGATCGTCGCGGTTCTCGTCATCGCGTTCATCGCGTCGTACAACCGGTTCGTCC
This sequence comes from Mycobacteriales bacterium, assembly GCA_036269855.1. GTDB lineage: Bacteria > Actinomycetota > Actinomycetes > JAFAQI01 > JAFAQI01 > DATBDO01. The sequence goes on along the minus strand of DATBDO010000144.1, from coordinate 1,085 downwards.
GGCAGCGCAACCTGGTGCAGGAGTCGTGGCGGCAGATCGACGTCGAGCTGCGGCGCAGACACGACCTCATCCCCAACCTCGTCGAGACGGTGACGGGATATGCGGCGCAGGAGCGGACGGTGCTCACTGCGGTGACCGAAGCACGTGGCGCCGCCGTGCAGACGATGCAGGCTGCTGCCTCCGGTGTCGCCGCTCAGGCTCAGGCGGAGTCGACGCTGGGGCGCGCGCTCGGTGGCCTGTTCGCCGTCGCCGAGAACTACCCCGACCTGAAGAGTTCGCAGAACTTCCTCGCACTGCAGCAGCAGCTGGCGGAGACCGAAGATCGGATCGCGGCCGGTCGCAGGTTCTACAACGGCAACGTGCGAGCCCTCAACACACGCGTGGAGGCGTTCCCGTCCTCGATCATCGCCTCGTTGTTCACCTTCACCAAGGCGGAGTACTTCGAGGTGGAGGAGCCTGAGGTCCGTGCTCCCGTTGCCGTCGACTTCTCGGCTATCGCTGCCCCGCCGCAGCCCGCCGCAGGAGATCCTGAGCAGGGTGGGACGCCGGCCCCGTGACGTCGTCGTCGCCGCAGACCGGGCAGGCGCAGTCCCATCCGACCGGCAGGAGTGCGCCGCACGCGTTCCCGCGGCAGCGCAGCACGTCGGCGTAGGCGTCGAGGATCACATCGACGGCGATGCGCTGAGCGGGCACGAGGAGCTCTGGCCGGATCGGCTTGCGACGAGCGGCTAACCACCGCTCGGCCTGACGCCGAGAAAACGGCACGATGACGCACTCGCCGGATGTCTCGACGACCCGGAGCAACCGCATCCGTCGACCGCCGCGCACCACCAGGCATGGAACGTGCGCCTGCCCGTCCCACCACTGCGGGTCGAAGTCGAGCACGGTGAGCCCGGGCAGGTGCCCGGCGGCACTGACGAGCCGCTGCCGGGTGAGCTCATCGCGGGGAAGCGACTCGGAGGCCATCTCGCGATGATGCGGCCTGCGGCGTCAGCCGCGGCGGCGCCACGCCCGGATACGGTGCCGCGATGACGAGTTATCGCTCTGCCCTGGTGACCGGCGCGTCAAGCGGCATCGGCCGCGAG
>DATBDO010000143.1:0-20319 GCA_036269855.1 Mycobacteriales bacterium | reverse complement strand
CGTTCGACCCCGGGTCAGATGCCGGATTTCGTCGCACTCAACCGGGCTATGACAGGGTCAGGGTGACGTCGACGTTGTCGCGGATGGCGTTGGAGTAGGGACACACCTGGTGTGCGGCGTCCACCAGCTGCTGCGCCTGCTCGCGGTCGGGCACCTTAGGCAATGCGACGGTCAGTTCGACCTGCAGCCCGTAGCCCGGCATCCCTTCGCCCGGCCCGATGCCGACGGCGGCGGTGACGGTCGAGTCGTCCGCGTCGAGCTTCATCCGGCGGGCCACCAGCTTGAGCGCGGAGTGGAAGCAGGACGAGTAACCGGCGGCGAACAGCTGCTCCGGGTTGGTCCCGACGCTGTCGGCCGGTCCGCCCATCTCCGGTGGGGGCGAGAGCTTGACGTCGAGCTTGCCGTCGTCGCTTGCGGTGTGCCCGTCGCGGCCGCCTTCGGCTGTCGCGCGTGCGGTGTAGAGAACTTTCGTCAACTGGATCATTCGGCGACCCTCCGAGGTCGATGTCAGGACGCGAGGACGGATGCCGCCACGTCGGCGCGGTGCTCGCGGCCGAAGCCTTCAAATGCCTCGAGCCACTGCGCCCGCTTGTAGAACCGGTGCAGGACGTGCTCCCACGTGAAGCCGATCCCGCCGTGCACCTGGATGGCGTTCTCGCAGGCGAACACCGCGGCCTCGGACGCGGCCGACTTCGCTGCCGCGGCGGCAATGTCCTGCTGCTCGTCGCCCTCGCTGACTGCCCATGCCGACCAATAGGCGAGTGACCGGGACAGCTGTACGGCGACGTAGATGTCGGCGACCTTGTGCGACACGCCTTGGTAGGTGCCGATGACACGGCCGAACTGCTGCCGCGTCTTGGTGTGCTCCGCGGCGAGGTCAAGCGCACGTTGGGAGATGCCGACGGCCTCGCACGCCGCCATCGCGAGCGCCCGCCGGCGGGCATCCGTCAGCCGGGCCGGATCCACGTCAAGCCGTCGCGCGGGTGTGCTGTCCAGCCGCAGTTCACCCAGGCGACGAGTCCGGTCTGTGGTCGACAGCGGTACGACGACCTCCGGATGCTCCACCACGTCGACGGCGTAGAACCCGTCGCCGGTGCTGACGACGACATCCGTCACGGAGGCGAGATCGGGCACGAGCGGGCTCCGGCCGGACAGCTTGCCGCTCGCGACGGACAGGTCACCGGTGCGCGCCAGCGTTGTCGCTCGCTCGCCGGCCCCGACCCCTTCGCGCAGTTCTGCGTCGAGCATCGGCCAGGTAAGCGCCACAGTAGAGAACCAGGGTGCGGGCAGCAGGCCGTAGCCGGTCTCCTCGGCGAGTACTGCGTGTTCGAGCAGCCCCAGCGATTCGTCGAGCCAACCCAGTGCGGCCAGCTCCTTCCAGCCGGCTTGGTCGAAGCGAGGGTCCGCGTCGGCGGTCTCGACGACGCGAGTCAGCGGCCAGCGATCGGAGAGGTAGTCCCGCGCAGCAGCGCGCAGCAGCTCCTGCTCCTCGGAGAATGCGAAGTCCACGTCCTCAGCCCTCTCGAACCCGGGATTCGTTCATCGTGAGCGGGGGAGCCCGACGACGCGCTCGGCGATGATGTTGCGCAAGATCTCCGACGTACCGGCTTCGATGGTGTTGCCGCGGCTGCGCAGCTGCTGGTACTGCCAGAAGCCGTCCCAGACGGCGCCATCGCCGTCGAGTTGTGACGTCAGTCCTTGCAGCGACAGCGCGAGTTTGGTGACGCGCTGGTTGGTCTCCGACCAGTGCAGTTTTGCGACAGACCCTTCCGGTCCCGGCACCCCGGTCTTCGCGAGTGTGGTGAGCGACCGGTAGTTGGTGAACCGCAGCGCCTGCAGATCGATCCATGACCGGGCGATCTCGTCGCGGACGACCGGATCGTCGGCCGGAACGCTCCCGGCCCTGGCCGGTTGCTTCGCCAGCCGGACCAGATTGTTGAGCTGCCGCTCGAGCGCCGCGGTCAACGCGAAGCCGAGCGTGCCCCGCTCGTGCAGCAACGTCGTCATCGCGACGTTCCACCCCTCACCGGGCTGGCCGAGCATCGACTCGCGCGGCACGCGGACGTCGGTGAAGAAGATCTCGTTGAACTCCGGGTCGCCGGTGATCTGCTTGAGCGGTCGCACCTCGACACCCGGCGTGTGCATGTCGACGAGCAGGAACGACAGGCCGCGGTGCTTCTCGGCGTCGGGGTCGGAACGGACGACGAGGATGCACCACTCGGCGATGTGCGCCCACGAGGACCAGACCTTCTGGCCGTTGACGACCCACTCGTCGCCGTCGAGCTCGGCGCGAGTGCGTGCACCGGCCAGGTCGGAGCCGCTGCCGGGTTCGCTGAAGCCCTGGCACCAGACCTCTTCACCGGAAAGCAGCGGAGCGAGGTAACGCTGCTTCTGCTCGTCGCTGCCCCAGGCGATGATCGTCGGACCGGCCATGCCGAGGCCGATGCCGCCGATGTGGTCGGGCGCGCCGATGCGTGCGGACTCCTCGAGATAGATCCCCTGGTGCGTGTGCGGCGCGCCGCCCCCGCCGTATTCCTTCGGCCAGGTCAGCCCGACATAGCCCGCGTCGTACAGCTTCTTGCTCCACGCGCGCGCCTCGTCGACGTCGAACCGGCCGACGCGCGGCGTCCGCTCGGACCAGTCGGCGGGCAGGTTGGCGGTGTACCAGGAGCGGAGCCCGGCGCGGAACTCGGCTTCCTCCGGGGTGTCTCGGAAATCCACTCGCGAAGGGTACGACGCGGCCTCTCGTCAGAGGTTCGGCAGGATGTCCCGCTCGTAGAACCGGATCATGCCTTCCTGGTCCGGCCCCATCTGCGAGACATAGACCTCGTCGAGGCCGGCGTCCAGATATTCGCGGATCGTCTTGAGGTGCACCTCGGGGTCCGGGCCGCACGGCACCTTGTCGGCGACCATCTGCTCGGTGACCAACTCGCTCGCCTGGTCGAAGTGGGTCGGTGTCGGCAGGTCCTGCGACAGCTGGCCGGGTACGAAGGAGTTGCGCCAGGTCTGATGGGCGATCTTGACCGCCTGTGACTTGTCCTCGTTCCAGCACACCTTGACGCCGCCCTGGGTCGGGCCCTTGCCGCCGGTGCGCCGATAGAGCTCGATGTGTTCCTTGCTGGGCGAGGTGGTGATGAACCCGTCGCCGATCTTCGCCGCGAGCTGGACGGACTTCTCACCGAAGCCCGAGACCAAGATCGGCGGCGGCGCGCTCGGCAGCGTGTAGATGCGGGCGTTCTCGACGACGTAGTGCTCACCGTCGTGGTCGACGGTCTCGCCCTTCCACAGCTCGCGGATCAGCGCGACCGCCTCTTCGAGCATCGAGAAGCGGACCTCGGGGATCGGCCAGTGGTCGCCGAGGATGTGCTCGTTGAGCGCCTCGCCGGTGCCGACGCCGAACGAGAACCGTGGCTTGCCGGAGCCCCCGCTCTCGGACACCGTGCCGAACAGCTCGGCTGTCGTCGCGGTTGCCTGGGCGAGGATCGCCGGGTGGATGCGCATGATCGGCGCAGTCACCGCGGTTGTCACGCGCAGCGTCGACGTCGCCTGCGCGATGGCGCCGAGCACTGACCAGACGAACGGGCTGTGGCCCTGCTCGTCGAGCCACGGGTGGAAGTGGTCGGAGATCCAGGCGGCCGCGAAGCCCGCTTGCTCCGCTTGTGCCGCTGCGGTGACGAGTTCGCTGCCGGGATGCTCCTCGCTGGACAGGAAGTAGCCGATGGTCGCCATGCAGATCGGCGTACCCAGCACCCTCAATCGATACGCCGCAACTCTTCGCGATAGCGCTTGCCGTTGGCGACGTAGGACGCGACGTTGATGTCGAAGGTGCCCGCGGGCACGGTGCCCTCGCGGATCTTCGCCGGGACACCCAGAGCCATCGCGCCGGAGGGCACATCCATGTCGTTGGGGACGACGGCGCCGGCACCGACGAGGGCGCCGGAGTGGATCACCGCACGGTGCAGGATGACCGATCCCGACCCGACGAGGGCGCCGTTCTCGACGGTGCAGCCTTCGAGGTGGGCGATGTGACCAATGACACAGTCGTCGCCGATCCGGGTGTGATGGTCGTCGGTGGCGTGGACGACGGTGCCGTCCTGGATCGAGGTGCGGGCCCCGACGCTGATCGCGCCGTAGTCGCCCCTGAGCACGGCGCCGGGCCACACGGTCGACTCCGGACCGATCGTCACGCTGCCGATGACCGTGGCGTCCGGGTGGACGAAAGCGGTCGGATCGATCACCGGCTCGCGGTCGCCGAGGGCGAAAATCGCCACCTTTTCCTCCTCGCCCCCCGTACCGTGTGTGGCGATCCTGGCAGATCAGGTCCTTTTCAGGTCTGCGCTGGTACCGTGCGCGCCGCGGCGCGCGAGAAATTCCGCCCGGCCGGGCACAACTGACCCGGCTGCTGCGTTGTATCCGCGCCGGGAAAGGGAAGGCAGGAGCAAATGGCTACCGATTACGACCAGCCGCGCACCGATGACGAGCTGGGTGAAGACAGCCTTGAAGAGCTGAAAGCACGCCGCGACGCCCAAGCGGGCGCCGTCGACGTCGACGAGGCGGAGCTCGCCGAGTCACTGGAACTGCCGGGCGCGGACCTGTCGGGCGAAGAGCTCACGGTCCGGGTCGTGCCGCGCCAGGCCGACGAGTTCACCTGCAACAGCTGCTTCCTCGTCCGTCACCGCAGCCAGCTCGCCAACGAGAAGAAGATGATCTGCCGGGACTGTGCCCAGTAGGACCGGGCCCAGTACGACCGTGTCCAGTACGCAGCCGGAGGACCTCCCCGGAGTCGTTGCCCGGCTGGCAGACGACGAGCCGCTCGACCGCCGCACCCGTGCGGGCCTGGTCGGGCGGCTCGCGGTTCTCATGGCGGGCCAGAGCCGTCGGCTCGTCGACGTGGTCATCGAGGTGGCTCCGCACATCCCGATCCGGGACCTGCAGACACTGCGTGCCCACCATCGCGGCCTCTCCGGAGATGCGCTCGCCGAGACACTCATCGCCAGCGCCACCCGGGTGACCGGCGCGATCGGGGCCGCCGGCGGCCTGCTCTCCACGGTCGAGATGGCCGCGCCGCCGCTGTTGTTGTCCGCGCCGGTGCAGGTCGCGGCCGAGACCCTCGCCGTGGTCGCCGTGGAGCTGAAGCTGGTGGCCGAACTGCATGAGGTCTACGGACGCGCCCCCGTCGGAACTCCCGCTGTGCGGGCGGCCGCGTATCTCGGCGCCTGGGCGCGCCGGCGCGGCATCGACCCGCTGACCGGCGGGCCGGGGCTGACCGGCGTCATCAGCGGCGCGGCCCGGCGAGAGCTGCGGCAGCGGTTGCTGCGCCGCGCCGGCCGCAACGTCACGACGGTCGTTCCGTTCCTCGCAGGAGCTGTCGCCGGCGCCGCGCTCAACCAGCGCGAGACCCGCCGCCTCGGCGAGCAGGTGACCAAGGACCTCCGCCGGACGACCGGCTGGTGACTAGAGAAACGTGACGGCGTCGTTGTCGAGGAACGCCCGGGTGATCTCCGCGGTGCGTTCGGGGTGCTCGAACTGCGGCACGTGGCCGCAGTCGTGCATGACGACGGACTGAGCGTGCGGAACCGCCGCAACCACATGTCGCTCGAACGACGCGGGCACCAACCGGTCGCGGTCGCCCCACACGAACAGCGCCGGGGTTTCCATCAGCGGCAATCGATCCCAGAAGCCGTCCGCACCGAACGCTTCCTCGAGATAGATCTGCCGCAGGCTCGAGAAGAACGCCCGTCGATGCCGGTAGCTGCGCATGACGCGTTGGTGCTCGTCGGCTGCGGCGTCGTACCACTGCCTGGACAGCCGGTCGGGCTGCGCGAACATCGCACGGGTGCCCATGACGATCGCGCGGTGACCGATCGGGAGCCTCGTGACCACCGCGTCCGGCGGCAGCATCTTGACCAACGGGACGAACTGCCGCATCCGGCGGAACGCCGGTGACGGGCAGAGCAGCACCATCCGGCTGACCGCATCCGGCGCGAGCAGACCGACCTCGATCGCGACACGTCCGCCGAGCGAGTTGCCCACGATCGCGGCCGGGCCGGTGGCGACGTCGTCCTGGAACGCGATGAGCCAGCGGGCGAGGTCACTCGGTCGATAGCGCCAGCGGGGTGCGTCCGAGGCACCGAACCCGGGGAAGTCCGGAGCGATCACTCGATGGTCACGGGACAGGTCGGCGAGCAGCGGAAGCATCGAGGCGTTGGTGGCACCGAGCCCGTGGAGCAGCAGCACCGGTGGTGCGTCCGCGGGACCGGCTTCGAGATAAGCGGTGCGGACACCCAGCACCGTGCGCACCCGCGCCACCGGATGTGTCGGCGGGCGAACACCGACGTCGAAGGCGCCGTCCATCTGCAGGGCGAGCGCCAGGTTGCCCCGCACGACCAGCCCGTAGTTGAGGAACGCCTCGACGCCGCTGATCCGGCCGTCGAGCACTGCCCCGAGCGTCGCCGGGTCGGCCGTCACTGTCGCGTCGGGAGCGGGCACGCCGCCGCGAGTCAGGCGAACCCGGCCCTGGTCGAGATGCACGGTCCAGCTGCCGACCGGCGGTGAGGAGAAGACGACCCGGCCGCGCACGTCGGCGAGGGCTGCACCGACACCCTGCCGGACCCGCGCGCTGAACAGCGCGTCGAGGTTCGGGATGGCGGCCAGGCGACGCGCGCTGGCGACCGGTGCGGGCTCAGCCATGGACAAAACGTACGCCCCGTTAACCGCGGGTGAACGCAGTTCGGGACGGCGTGTCGCGAGCCGACCGATGGAAGGAATCCGCGACCTTCTTCTGCGCGGCGAGCCTGGCGAGGCCGGCGACTGCTCCGGACGCGACAGCCCAGCCGGCCGCTTCCGGCCAGGTGACGGTGGGGTGGGCCGGGTTCTCCGGTGGCTCCTTGCCGCTGGCGAGCTTCCAGACGAGCGTGAGCAGCTTCCGCGCAAAGACGACGGCTATGAGAGATGCCACCATCGCCAGCAGCTTGGAGCCGGTCTTGCCGGCCGCATCGTCTTTCGCCATGTCGTCAGTCTCCTACCGCGGGTCGGCTCGTCGTACACCCGAGGCGAGTCGCAGCCCTGTCGGACCATCCCGGCAGACTCCACGGCATGAGCTCACCGGACTTCGACGCGCTACTGGAACTGATGCCGTTTGCCGGCACGCTCGGCCTGCGCATCGACGACGCCGACGCCGACCACGCCGTCGGCCGGCTGCCGTGGCGTGAAGACCTCTGCACGACCGGCGGCATCCTTCACGGTGGGGCACTGATCTCGTTCGCCGACACCCTCGGAGCGACCGTCACCTTCCTCGGACTTCCCGAGGGTGCGGGCACCGCGACCATCACCTCGGCGACGCAACTGATGCGGGCCGCGTCCGGTGACGTCACCGGACGCACCGCCGTGCTGCACCGCGGGCGGACGACCGTGACCGTGCAGACAACGTTGTACGACGGCGACGAGCGGGTGGTCGCCCAGACCACGCAAGTGCAGGCGGTTCTCGCCCCACGGACCTGAGCAATGTCGTCAATGTCGCTGTCGCCACGGCAGGCGCGTCGGGTCGCGCTCGCCGCGCAGGGCTTCACGCGCCGACGCGGCACCGGCACGGGTGATGCGCGTGCGCTGCGTCGGCTCTTGCAACACACTCAGCTGCTGCAGATCGACAGCGTCAACGTGTTGCAACGCGCGCACTACTTGCCGGGCTGGTCGCGGCTCGGTGCGTATTCAACAGCGACGCTTGACGCGATGGCCTATCGCAAACGCGAGCTGTTCGAGTACTGGGGCCACGAGGCATCGCTCATGCCGATGGAGCTCCATCCGCTCATGCGGTGGCGGATGCGTCGCGCGGAGCAGAAGTTCGAGACGTGGGGTCGGCTGGCCAGGCTCGCGCAGGAGCGGCCCGACTACGTCGAGCACGTCTACGAGACCGTGCGCGACCACGGGTCGGTGACCGCCGGTGAGCTTGCGGCCGAGGAACGTCGCGGCACCGAGCACTGGGGGTGGAACTGGACCGACGCAAAAGTCGCGATCGAGTTCTTGTTCTGGGCGGGTCGGGTCGCGACGCGCGAGCGCCGCAACTTCGAGCGGGTCTACGACCTGACCGAGCGGGTGATCCCGGCCACGGTGCTGGCGTTGCCGACACCCACCGAGGAAGAGGCACATCGACAGCTGTTGCTGCGCGCGGCGAGGGCCTGCGGCGTCGGCACCGTCGGTGACATCGCCGACTACTTCCGCATCCGCAACCCGCAAGCCCGGCCGCGGATCGCCGAGCTCGTCGAGGATGGTCGGCTCGTCGAAGTCGAAGTGCACGGCTGGCGACATCCGGGTTACGCGCCCGCTGATTTCGTCGTACCGCGCAGGTCTGCGACGCGCGCGTTGCTCGTGCCGTTCGACCCGCTGATCTGGGAACGCGACCGCACCCAGCGGCTGTTCGGCTTTCGCTACCGGGTCGAGATCTATGTGCCGGCGCACAAGCGAGTGCATGGTTACTACGTCTTGCCGTTCCTGCTCGGCGACTCGCTGGTCGCGCGGGTGGATCTCAAGAGCGATCGGCAGGCCGGCCTGCTGCGAGTGCAGGGCGCCTTCGCCGAGCCGGCCGCGCCGGCGGAGACGGCTGACGAGTTGGCGGCCGAGCTCACTGAGCTCGCGGCCTGGCTCGGACTCGACGGCGTCACCGTCAGCCGACGCGGTGACCTTGCCGCTGCACTTGCGCGAGCGCTGCCATGAGCTCGTCGGGACGGCGGGTCGACACGAGCCAATAGGGCACGCCGGACTCCTCGGACGTGCGGATCGCGATCGACTGGGGGACATAGCTGCGGGCAACCAGATGAGCCGCGCGGTCGCCGCCCGGACCGAGCTGGCGCCGGGTCTGCGCCGGGTCGAGCCGCCGGATCTCCAGCATGGCCTCGGGCGGGAGCGTCCTGCCGCGCTCATGAACGCCGGCGACATCGACCACGACGGTGAGGTGGCCGGTGGCGAGCAGGATGGCCGCGGTCGGCAGCCCCAGCGCGGCGTAGACGATGACGACCAGGTGCCAGTCGAAGCCCGCGAAGACCTCCGCACCGCCGATCGCCACGCCGAAGAAGGCGATGACCCACCAGCGCATCGGGACATAAAGACGTTCCCGGAACAAAGGTGCGTGCGCGTCACCGTTCCCGGGCATGACACGAGCGTTGCATACGCAGCGTGACGGAGGAGTCATGGCCGAAGGTCTGTTCATCATCCGCGCCCTCGTGGGTGGGTTGCTGTTCGCGCACGGCACGCAGAAGCTCTTCGGGTGGTACGGCGGTTACGGGCTCGACGGCACCGCCGGCTTCTTTCACTCGCTCGGTTTCCGGCCCGGGAAGCGCTTCGCCGCGGTGGCGGGTCTGTCCGAAGCAGGGGGCGGGGCGTTGCTGATCCTCGGCCTGCTCACTCCGCTCGGGGCGGCGATGATCATCGGCACGATGATCGCGGCCGCGGTCTCCGTACACGCCCCGCACGGGCTGTGGTCGACGAACGGTGGTTACGAACTGCCCCTGATCAATGGCGCGGTGGCGGCCGGTCTCGCGTTCACCGGCGCGGGTCCGTGGTCGATCGACAATGCAGCCAACATCCCGTGGACGTCGGGCCCCGGCCCGGGTCTCATGGCGATCCTGCTGGCGCTCATCGCGTTCGGCATCACCAACGTCCGCCGCAAGCGCGTTGTCGAGGCGGAGCAGCAGGACGCCTACCCCGCCGAGGAAGCTCCGGTCACCGAATCGACAGACGCCGTACGCCGGTAATCAGGCCTTTCACGAGGTCCGACACCGCGGTGGGGACGAGCCGCTCGGCCAGCACGCCGCCGACGGCGTCGGCACCGATCAGATAGCGAGCAAGCGGCACCGGCGAACCGAGCGCCAGTCGGACGGTTCGAGCGACCCAGACGGGGTCGGGCAGCAGTCGGGCGCCGGCGCTCGTTGTTCGTTGCGCACGCGAATAGGCGTCGGCGTAGGACGAGCCGTTGGCATCCGGATAGTGCGCGCCTTCCCAGATGCCCGTGCCGAACGAGCCGGGCTCGACCAGCGACACCGCGATGCCGGCGTCGGCGACCTCCATGCGCAGCGCATCGGTCATCGCCTCGAGCGCGTGCTTCGACGCGCAGTACCAGCCCATGAGCGGCAGCGAGATCCGCCCGGCGACGGACGAGACGTTGACGATGCGGCCGTCGCCGCGCGCCTTCATGCCGGGCAGCACGAGCCGGGCAACGCGGGCCGGAGCGACGACATTGACCTCGAGCTGGTAGCGCACCGCGTCGTCGTCGACGTCCTCGATCGCACCGGCCTGGGCGAAGCCGGCGTTGTTGACGACCGCCCAGATGTCGCTGCGTCCCTCGATCTCCGCGAAGCCCTTGGCGGCGGACTCGGCGTCGCCGATGTCGACAACGGCTGCCTGTACGGCGACTCCGCGCTGGGTCGCGGCGTCGTACAAGCCGTAGGCCTTCTCCTCGGAGCGGACGGTGCCGACCACGTCGTAGCCCGCGGCCGCGAGCTCGAGGGTCGTCGCGAGGCCGATACCGCTGTTGGCGCCGGTCACCACCACAGTCTTCACACCTATCTTCACACCTATAGGGTGCCTCGCCGTGGTGGACGCGGTGCCCGGGGGTACCCCGGAGGTGTTGGTCCAGCGGCTCGATCAGGGTGTGCCGCTGCCGAGCTACGCGCACCCCGGTGACGCCGGCGCCGACCTGGTGACCGCGGTCGACGTGACGCTGGCGCCGGGGGAGCGGACCGTGGTCCCGACCGGGGTGGCGATCGCACTGCCGGACGGGTACGCCGCCTTCGTGCACCCCCGGTCGGGCCTGGCGGCACAGTTGGGGCTGGGGATCGTCAATGCTCCCGGGACGGTCGATGCGGGCTATCGCGGCGAGATCAAGGTCATCCTGGTCAATCACGACCGCGACAACCCGATCACCTTGTCGCGCGGGGACCGGATCGCGCAGCTGGTGATCCAGCGGGTGGAGCGGGCCGCGTTCGTCGAGACGACCGAGCTGCCGTCCTCCGAGCGCGGAGCCGGTGGCCACGGGTCGACGGGTGGCTACCGTGGAGCTGGACAAGGAGGCGTGGATGGTGTTCCGACGCCGCCGGGCGGATGAGGCGGACGAGCCGGTGGACGACGTCAGCGATGAGGTCGTCGACGAGGTGGCCGACGTGCCCGACGTGCCGGCTGAGCCGGCCGAGCAGTCCCGGCCGGGCGGGCCGTGGGACGAGGCCGACGCTCCGGACGACGGCACTCCGCGCATCGACCTCGGGTCGCTGCACGTGCCGGCGCCCGATGGGGTTGAGCTGCGGGTCGACGTCCAGGACCAGACGGTCGTCAACGCCACGCTGGTGCACGGGCCCAACGCGATCCAGATCCAGGCCTTTGCCGCGCCGAAACGTGGCGGCATCTGGCTCGACGTCCGCGACGAGATCGCGGAGTCGGTGCGCGAAGGTGGCGGATCGGTGGAGCTCGCCGACGGACCGCTGGGTCCGGAGCTGCACGCGCGGGTGCCCGCCCCGCCGCCGGATCAGGGCGGTCCGCCGGGCGGTGGCGTGCAGCCGTTGCGGTTCATCGGTGTCGACGGGCCGCGATGGTTCCTGCGTGGGCTGCTGTCCGGACCTGCGGCGACCGACCCCAACCAGGCGCGACGGCTGATCGACCTTTTCCGCGGCACCGTCGTACATCGCGGGGGTGAAGCAATGGCACCGCGGGAGCTGCTGCCGCTGCGCTTGCCCAAAGAGGCAATGCAGCAGCATCCTGAGGGTGAGCCGGCTCGGCCCGGGCTGGAGATGCTCGAGCGCGGCCCGGAGATCACCGAGACGCGATGACCGGCTCCAGAAAGGCACGGTCGCGGTGAACCGATTGAGCAAGGCCGTCCGCAAGTTCACGGCGGAGGACCAAGAGATCGACGCCGAGAACCTGCAGAAGGAAGCGACCACTGCCGGTGCGACCACCGTCGCCACCTGTGGGGACCGCGTGCCGGTCACGGTGCTCGGCACGATTCGAGCGATGACCATCCGCCCGCGCGCCGGCGTGCCTGCCTTGGAAGCGGAGCTCTACGACGGCTCGGGCACCGTCACGCTGGTGTGGCTCGGCCGCCGAACGATCGCCGGTCTCGGTCCGGGTCGGCAAGTCCGCGCCACCGGCCGAATAACAAACGCCGAAGGCCGCAAGCTCATCTACAACCCCCGCTACGAACTAACGGCCGTCGACAACTAGCCCCCCCTTGCTATGAGGTCGTGGAGCTCGTCTTCCATGTCCGGTGCGGCCAGGAACATGAGCTCGTCGCCGGACTCGAGCGGATCGTCATCGGTCGGGGTGATGACGCGGTTGTCGCGGAGGATTGCCACGAGTGCCACGTCGCGTGGCCAGGTGATGTCGCCGACTCGGTGACCGGAGATCGGGGCATCGGGTGGCAGGGTCACCTCGACGAGGTTGGCCTCACCCCGGCGGAAGGACAGCAGCCGGACCAGGTCGCCAACCGTGACGGCTTCTTCGACGAGAGCCGACAGCAGACGCGGGGTCGAAACGGCGACGTCGACGCCCCAGGCCTCGCTGAACAGCCACTCGTTCTTCGGGTGGTTGATGCGGGCCACGACCCGAGGTACGCCGAACTCGGTCTTCGCCAACAACGAGACGACCAGGTTGACTTTGTCGTCGCCAGTCGCTGCGACCACGACCGAACAATCCTGCAGTCGCGCTTCCTCGAGACTGTCGAGCTCGCAGGCATCGGCGAGCAACCAGTCGGCGTTGGGGACGGTCTGCTTCTTCAACGCCTTCGGCTCACGCTCGATGAGAAGCACTTCGTGGCCGTTCTCGAGCAGCTCGCTCGCGATCGAACGGCCGACGTTGCCGGCACCGGCGATGGCCACTCTCATCTGTGGTCCTCGGTGCTCGGGGGTACGGCGAACGTCTCGGCCACCTTGTCGACGTCGCCCCGGTTGACCAACACGTGCAAGACGTCACCGTCCTGAAGCGCGGTGCTGCCGGTGACGAGCACGGCATCGCCGTAGCGGGTCACGAATGCCACTCGCGCCCCGGTGAGCTCCTCGATCTTTGCGACCGAATGTCCGGTCCAGGCCGGGTCGAAGTGCACGTCGGCGAGGACCACGTGGCCGCTGGGTTCGCTCCAGACGCTGTGCGCGCCCTCCGGGACCAGCCGGCGCAGCATCTCGTCTGCGGTCCAGCGGACGGTGGCGACCGTCGGGATGCCCAGCCGGGCGTAGACCTCGGCTCGCCTCGGGTCGTAGATGCGGGCGACGACGTTCTCGACACCGAACGTCTCGCGGGCGACCCGCGCCGAGATGATGTTGGAGTTGTCGCCGCTGGAGACCGCGGCGAAGGCGGCGGCCTCCTCGATCCCGGCCTCGACCAGGGTGTCCCGGTCGAAACCGACGCCGGTCACCTGCCGGCCGCGGAAGTCGGGCCCGAGCCGGCGGAACGCGCTGGCATCCTGGTCGACGACAGCCACCGAATGACCTGCGGCTTCCAGGCTGTGCGCGATCGTCGAGCCGACCCGACCGCAGCCCATGATCACGACATGCACGGATGAGGACTGTACCGGCACGTCGTGTTGCGTGCGCCAGTGAACGTCGTGTTGCACGCGCCGGGAAGCAGAGCCACGCCGTAGGCTCTCGCCGTGTCCACGCTCGGCGACGTCTTCAAACGGCTCCTCGTCGGGCGCCCCATGCGCAGCGCTCAGCTGGGCGAGACGTTGCTCCCGAAGAAGATCGCTCTGCCGGTCTTTGCGAGCGACGCACTGTCCTCGGTTGCTTACGCGACCGAAGAGATTCTGATCGTCCTGTCCGCCGGTGGCGTGGCGCTCATTCACTACACCTGGTACTCAGCGGCCGCGGTCGCCTTCCTCATGTTGGTCGTCGTCGCGTCGTACCGGCAGAACGTCCATGCCTATCCGAGCGGCGGCGGCGACTACGAGGTCGCGACGAACAACTTGGGCCGGCAGGCGGGCGTCACCGTCGCCGCCGCGCTGCTCGTCGACTACGTGCTCACGGTCGCTGTATCGGTCAGCTCGGGCGTTGCCAACATCGGCTCCGCGGTGCCGTGGGTGAACAACCGGCCGGTGGTGGTCGCGGTCGTCCTCGTCCTCATCATCATGCTGCTCAACCTGCGTGGCCTGCGCGAGTCGGGCACTGCCTTCGCCGTCCCGACCTACGCGTTCATGCTCGGCATCGGTGCGCTCGTCGTCGTCGGTCTCGCCAAGCTCAGCAGCGGTCATCACCTGCATGCTTCGTCGGAGCACCTCCACTACGTCTCGGCGAAGCACTACAGCGGGCTCGTCCTGGTCTTTCTTCTCCTGCGCTCGTTTGCATCCGGCTGCACGGCCCTGACCGGAGTCGAGGCGATCAGCAACGGTGTGCCGGCGTTCCAAAAGCCGAAGAGCAAGAACGCCGCGACGACGCTCGCACTGCTCGGCGGCATCGCGGTCAGCATGTTCCTGGCAATCACGGCGTTCGCGATCATCAGCCATGTGCACGCGGCGAACGATCCCACCCAGCTAGGCCTGGCGAGCGACAGCCACCCGCCCACCGTCATCGCACAGGTCGGGGCATCGATCTTCGGCGGCAACCACTCTCTCGGCTTCTACTACCTGCAGACCGTCACCGCGTTGATCCTCGTGCTCGCGGCCAACACCGCGTTCAACGGCTTTCCGGTTCTCGCATCGATCCTCGCGCGCGACGGTTACCTGCCCCGGCAGCTGCACACCCGTGGCGACCGGTTGGCGTTCAGCAACGGCATTCTGTTGCTCGCCGGCTTCGCGATTCTCCTGATCATCGCTTTCCAGGCGTCGCCGACCCGGCTCATCCAGCTCTACATCGTTGGCGTCTTCGTGGCTTTCGTGAACAGCCAGACCGGCATGATCCGGCACTGGAACCGACACCTGCGCACCGAGACCGATCCGTCGAAACGCCGTCAGATGCAGCGCTCCCGCGTCATCAACAGCATCGGTGCCGTCGTGACATCGCTGGTGCTGATCATCATCCTCATCTCGAAGTTCACCGAGGGCGCGTGGATCGCGGTTGTGGCGATGTTCGTTCTCTTCATGATGATGCGCGGGATCAGACGGCACTACGACAACGTGCGTCTGGAGCTCGCGCCCACGGACGAAGAGGCACTTCTCCCGTCCCGGGTACACGCCGTCGTCCTGGTCTCCAAGGTGCACAAGGCGACCTTGCGTGCGGTGGCCTATGCGCGCGCGTCCCGGCCGTCCTATCTGGAGGCGGTGACGGTCGACGTCGACCCGTCCGAGACCGAGGCGCTGAAGGCCGAGTGGGAGAACCGGCAGATCCCGGTCCCGCTGAAGATCCTCGAGTCGCCGTACCGGGAAGTGACGCGCACCATCCTCGACTACGTCCGCAGCATCCATCGGCAGAGTCCGCGTGACCTCGTTGCCGTCTACATTCCCGAGTACGTCGTCGGTCACTGGTGGGAGCAGCTGCTGCACAACCAGAGCGCGCTGCGGCTCAAGGGCAGGTTGCTGTTCATGCCCGGCATCATGGTGACGAGCGTGCCCTTCCAGCTGCAGTCGAGCGAGGGGCGCGACGAGATCACGCCGGTCAGGTGATCCTCGACATCGAACGCGTCGCCCACGGCGGAGTGTGCGTGGCACATGCACCGGACGGTCGGGTCGTGTTCGTCCGGCACACGTTGCCGGGAGAGCGCGTGCGGGTGACCGTCACCGAGGAACGGCGGTCTTACCTCCGAGCCGACGCGGTCGAGGTGATGACGCCGGCATCGGCCCGGGTGCGCCCGCCGTGTCGCTGGGCCGGCCCCGGCCGGTGTGGCGGCTGCGACTGGCAGCACGTCGGTGTCGCCGAGCAGCGACGGCTCAAGGCCGTCGTTGTGTCCGAGCAGCTACAGCGACTCGCCGGTCTCGACCGCGAGGTCGAGGTCGAACCGGTGCCGGGTGACGTCGACGGGCTGCACTGGCGCACCCGGATGCGCTTCGCCGTGGACGACGACGGGCGGGCCGGGCTGCGTCGACACCGGTCGCACGACGTGGTCGCGATCGACGACTGCCTGATCGCGGTGCCGGCCGCGCGCGTGCCGGACCTGGTCGCGCGGTCATGGCCGGCGGACAGCGAGGTCAGCGTCGACGTGTCGAGCTCGGGGGAGCATGCGATCGCCATGGGGACGCCGAAGGAGCTGCTGACCGAGCGCGCAGCAGGGCGGGATTGGCGGGTGCCCGTCGGTGGCTTCTGGCAAGTGCATCCCGCCGCTGCTGATGTGCTGGCCGAGGTGGTCGGCGACTATGCCCGGCCCGGCAGCGCGGACCGGTGCCTCGACCTCTACAGCGGCGTCGGTTTGTTCGCAGGCGTCCTCGCACCGCGCACGGCGTCGGTCGTCGCCGTCGAGTCCGACGCGCGGGCCGTGGCGGCCGCGGAGCTCAACCTCGCGGACGACCACAACGTCACGGTCGTGCGCGACCGCGTCGACCGGTGGCTGCGCCGCGACTCCGAGGGTGCCGATGTCGTCGTCCTGGACCCGCCGCGCAAGGGAGCCGGCCGTGCGGTCGTCGACGGCATCGCCGAGCGAGAGCCGCGCGCCGTCGTCTACGTCGCGTGCGATCCGGCTGCGCTGGCCCGCGATGTCGCCTCCTTCGCGAAGCATGGCTACGAGCTGGACGACGTACGCGCCTTCGATCTGTTTCCGATGACCGCGCACGTCGAGTGCGTGGCGCGGCTCGTTCGGTGAGTACGCCGCTGCCGCCGGGGTGGCCGGCCGACGTGCGCCCGCCGGGGTCGCCGGAGTGGGAGCGCTCGGCGATGGCGTGGCTGTTCGACCAGTGCCCGGCCGACTACCGCGGCTACGACGTCCTGCGCCGCCAGCCACTCGTGCTGGCGAGGTTCGCTGCCACCGCGCTGGACGCGGCCGTCGCCGCCACCGACTCCGGCCTTCGAACGATCCGGGTGGAGCTGCGCGACCGGGTCCCACCGGAGGTTGTCGAGGCGGCGGCCGCGACGTACGAGCAGGAGAGGCACCGGTTGCGCAGCTGTCGGCACGCCGTCGACCTGGTCGAGCGGGCCCTCCGCGGCGAGCGCTGGGTGCCCAGATTGTGAGACGTAGACTCGACGTGTGGAGCTGCTGAGGTCGATCGCCTCACCCGACGACCTCAAAGCGCTCCAACCGGCAGACCTCCCTCGCCTCGCCGCCGAGATCCGGTCGTTCCTCGTTGATGCCGTTGCCCGCACCGGCGGGCACCTTGGCCCGAACCTCGGCGTTGTCGAGCTCACGATCGCCTTGCACCGGGTCTTCGACTCGCCCAAGGACCAGCTGGTCTGGGACACCGGCCATCAGGCTTACGTGCACAAGCTGCTCACCGGACGGGCCGACCGTTTCGGCACGCTGCGCCAGGCCGGGGGGCTGTCCGGCTACCCGTCGCAGGCCGAGAGCGAGCACGACCTGGTCGAGAATTCGCACGCGTCGACCTCGCTGTCCTACGCCGACGGCATCGCCAAGGCGTTCGCCCTGACGGGCCAGACCGACCGGTCCGTTGTTGCGATCGTCGGCGACGGTGCGCTGACCGGCGGCATGTGCTGGGAGGCCATCAACAACATCGCCGCCGCACCGGATCGCCCGATCGTGATTGTCGTGAACGACAACGGTCGCTCTTATGCACCGACGGTCGGTGGACTCGCGCAGCATCTGGCAGCGTTGCGGCTCAATCCGTCGTACGAGCAGGTGCTCGACCTGGTCAAAGGTTCGCTGGCGCGGACGCCGCTGGTGGGCGCGCCGTTGTACGACGCCTTGCACGGCTTGAAGAAGGGCCTCAAGGATCTGCTTCAGCCGCAGGCGATGTTCGAGGATCTCGGGCTGAAGTACGTCGGGCCGATCGATGGGCACGACATCGGTGCGGTGGAGGCTGCTCTGCGCCGCGCGCGCGCGTTCGGTGCGCCCGTGATCGTGCACTGTTTGACCGACAAGGGCCACGGTTACTTGCCGGCGGAGCGCGACGAGGCCGACAACTTCCACGGCGTTCCGATCATCGATCCGGTCAGTGGCGCACCCGTCGGTGTCGCTGCGAAGTCATGGACGCAGGTGTTCGCGGAGGAACTGGTCGCGCTCGGTCACGAACGTGACGACGTCGTCGCGGTCACGGCTGCGATGTTGCGCCCGGTGGGTCTGCACTCGTTCGCGAGCGCGTTCCCGGATCGCGCGTTCGACGTCGGGATCGCCGAGCAGCACGCGGTGACATCGGCTGCGGGGATGGCGATGGCCGGCTTGCATCCGGTCGTGTGCATCTACTCGACGTTCCTCAACCGTGCGTTTGACCAAGTGCTGCTCGATGTCGGGTTGCACCGGTGTCCGGTGACGTTCGTGCTCGACCGCGCCGGGGTCACCGGCGACGACGGTCCGTCGCACAACGGCATGTGGGACTTGTCGATCCTCGGCATCGTCCCCGGCATGCGTGTGGCGGCGCCGCGAGACGCCGCCCGGTTGCGCGAGCTCTTGCGCGAGGCCGTGAGCTGGTCCGCGGGACCGACTGCGGTGCGCTTCCCGAAAGCCAGCGTCGCCGACACCGATCTCGGCGCCGTCGACCGCATCGGCGGTCTCGACGTTCTGCGCCGGGACGAGGACGCCGACGTGCTGCTTGTCTCGGTCGGTGCGCTGGCGCCGATGGTGCTCGATGTCGCCGAACGCCTGCACGCGCAGGGCATCGGGGTCACGGTCGTTGACCCACGATGGGTGCTGCCGGTCGACGATGCGATGCCCGCTCTCGCTGCGGCGCATGGGTTGGTCGCCGTCGTCGAGGACAACGGCGCGGTGGGCGCCGTCGGTGACGCGGTCGCGCGCGAGCTGCGCCAGCGCGGGATCCGCGTGCCGGTGCGGTCGTTCGCGCTGCCGCAGCGCTATCTCGACGCGGGCAAGCGGCAAGACGTTCTCGCAGCCGCTGGGCTGACCGCCCAGGATGTTGCTCGCGTCATCGTCGAAGCGGTTGCTCGGCTGGACCCGACGCTTGTTCGCTGACCGCCTGCCCGCGAAAGTCAGCGTCAGCGTCGTCTACGTTCTTGCACTGTTCATGACCATCATGGACACGACGATCGTCAACGTCGCGTTGCCACGGCTCGGCCGCGACTTCGGCGTACAGCCGGCGCACGTCGACACGGTCGTCGTCGGCTATCTCGTCAGTCTTGCCGTCTTCATGCCTGCGTCGGCGTGGCTGGGCGACCGGTTCGGGACCCGCCGCGTGTTCCTCGCCGCACTCGTCGTCTTCACGGTCGCCTCGGCGCTGTGCGGGCAGGCGCAGAGCATCGGTCAGCTCGTCATCTTCCGCGTCATTCAAGGTGTCGGCGGCGGCATGTTGACGCCGGTCGGCATGGCGATGCTGTTCCGCACGTTTGCGCCGCACGAACGCGTCCGAGTGTCTCGGATCCTCATCATCCCGACGGCGTTCGCGCCGGCATTGGGGCCGGTGCTCGGTGGGCTGCTGACGACCGACCTGTCCTGGCGATGGGCGTTCTACATCAACGTTCCGATCGGTCTTTGCGGTCTCGTCTTCGGTTTGTTGTTCGTCCGCGAACAGCGGCAGGAGAACCCCGGCGGCTTCGACGTGCCCGGGTTCCTGCTCGCGGGCGCGGGCTTGGGCAGCCTGATGTTCGCGTTGAGCGACGGGCCGGCCCGCGGTTGGACGTCACCGGTTATCGACGCGTGCGCGGGCATCGGTGTGGTGCTTCTGATCGTGCTCGTGCAGGTCGAGCTTCGTCGCCGGCAGCCAATGATCGACCTCTCGGTGCTGTCCAACCGGTTGTTTGCCTCTGCGGGGTCGGTCATCGTGATTGGTACGACGGCCTTTCTCGGCAGCCTCTTCCTGGTCGCGCTGTTCTACCAAGACGGATTCGGGGTGTCGCCGCTGCAGTCCGGCCTCAGCACGTTCCCGGAGGCGCTCGGGGTGCTGGCCGGGGCGCAGGTGGCCTCGCGTCTCTATCCGTACATCGGGCCGCGCCGGCTCATGGCCGCCGGGTTGCTCGGCGTGATCGTGACGCTGGTGCTCATCGCGCAAGTGCCGTTCAGTGCCAACCTCTGGGTGATGCGAGCGCTCATGCTCGCGATCGGGTTTGCGATGGCGCATGTGTTCGTGCCGGGACAGGCTGCCTCGTTCGCGACCATCTCGCATGCGGCAACCGCGCCGGCGTCGACGCTGTTCAACGCGGGTCGTCAGCTGGGTGGCGCCGTCGGTGTCGCCGTACTCAGCACGGTCATCTCCGCGGTCGGCGTCGTGAAGACCCAACACGGCCACCACGTCCCGAACGCGACGGCCTATCACGCCGCCTTCCTGGTAGCAGCCGGCATCGAAGCACTAGCACTATTGCTGGTGAT
>DATBDO010000142.1:0-5406 GCA_036269855.1 Mycobacteriales bacterium | reverse complement strand
CGCGCGGGAACGAGACAGCGTCGAACACGGCTCGCGCAAGGACCGTCGCCATCCGCTCGTCGCCCTTGAGCCGGACGACGTCCGGTCCGTCCTCGCCCCGCACTCTGACGTCGTGCACCAGGTCCTGCACCGCGACCTGCTCGACATCGAGCTCGCCCAGGGCCGGCAGCAGCGCCCCGATGTAGCCGAGGAACGAGCGGTTGGGTCCCACGACGAGGACGCCGGTGCGCTTGAGCTGGTCGCGGAAGGCATAGAGGAGATATGCGGCCCGGTGCAGACCGACCGCTGTCTTGCCGGTGCCGGGCGCTCCTTGGATGCAGACGGTGCGGCCGAGATCGGTCCGGACGAGCTCGTCCTGGTCGGGTTGGATCGTGGCCACGATGTCGCGCATCGGGCCGACCCGGGGCCGCTCGATCTCGGCGGTGAGGATCCGGCTGCTCAGCGGGTCGTGCGCATCCCCGCGCTCGAGGTGCTCGTCCTCGAGCCCGGTCATCATGCCGGCCGAGAACCCGAATCGCCGGCGCAGCCCGATGCCCATCGATTCGCCGGCACTCGCCCGGTAGAAGGCGCGCGAGATGTCGGCCCGCCAGTCGACGACGACCGGGTCGCCGGCATCGTCGCGGACGTGCCTGCGGCCGATGTAGAACCGCTCCGAGCCGTCGGCGCGGTCGATCCGACCGAAGAACAACGGCGTGGTCGGGTCGTCGAGCAGCGCTTGTGCGCGTCGGTAGAGCTCGGCCTTCAGGTACTCGGTCGAGACCGGGTCGCCGCCGTGCGGATCCAGGCTGCGGACGGCGTCGCGCATCTGCTCCAGGCACCGTCTCGCATGGACTAGTTGCCGCCGTTCCGACTCGAGCGGATCGACAGCAGACACGAGCGCAAGACCTTAACAGCGGGTGCGGCTTCTGACCAGATCCCGACCGCGATCGTCGCGGCGTACGTTGGCCGCATGGCGGTCCTCGGCATCGACATCGGTGGCAGCGGTGTGAAAGGCGGGCTCGTCGACGTACGGCGCGGGACTCTCGTCGGCGAACGCTTCCGGGTCGAGACGCCGGAAAGTGGTGATGTTGCCGGGATCCTGGAGCGCATCGACGAGGTGGTGTCGCACTTCAACCGCACGCCTGCCGTCGGCCTCACGTTTCCCGGTGTCGTGACCGGGGGCACGATCCGGACGGCCGCCAACCTGGACCCGGCGTGGATTGGCCAGAACCTGCCGGCGCTGGTGAAAGAGCGGCTGGGCGTCGAGCCGGTCGTCCTCAACGACGCGGATGCGGCTGCGGTGGCAGAAGCCGCGCACGGCGCGGCCAAGGGAGCCAGGGGCGTCGTGCTCATGCTGACGTTCGGCACCGGCGTCGGCAGTGGTCTGCTCGTGGACGGCAAACTGGTACCCAACACCGAACTCGGTCATCTCTCCATGAAGGGCAAGGACGCGGAGAAGCGGGTCGCGGAAAGCGTTCGGGAGAAGAAGAACTTGTCGTGGAAGAAGTGGGCCGGGCCGGTCAACGACTACTTCGCGATGCTCGAGGCGCTGTTCTCCCCGGACCTGTTCGTCGTCGGCGGCGGCATCGCGAAGGCACCGGACAAATGGCTACCGCTGATGAAAACGCGTTCGCCGGTCAAGGTCGCGACCCTCGGCAACCTGGCGGGCATCGTCGGCGCAGCGATGACCGCGCACCGAGCTGTCACTCCAACACGGAGAGCGGCAGGTGCACGCTCACCACGAAGTTCGGCACGTCCACGATCTCGCTGATCACCAGGTCCGCAGTCAGACTCGCCAGGACATAGGCCTGGGCCGGTGCTAGTCCGGTGCGTCGTACAACTTCGTCGATCATCGTCCGCGCGGCATCGCGCGCACCGGTCATCAGATCTGGCCCGACGCCGGTCGTCACGAGTGCCGGCCCGACCCGCTGGGTGGCCGGCGACGTCTCGAGAATCGGCGCCGGCGGTGCCGCCCCGGCCTCGACATCAAGCTCGACGACGACGTGCGCGCGCGTCTCGACGCCGGTCCCGCACACCTCACCGTCGGCCATCGTCGCGTGTGCGTCGCCGATCGACAGGAGCGCGTCGGGCACCCCGACCGGCAATCGGATCGTCGCGCCGGCAGTCAGATGGCGGATGTCGAGGTTGCCGCCGTAGCGGCTCGGCGGCAACAGCGGATGTGCACCCGGCTCGGGCAATGCGACGCCCAACGTCCCGAGCATTGGCACCGAGGGCAACCGCGGCCCGAACGGCAGCTGTACGACGCCGCCGGATGTTGTCGCATGCACGATCTCGGCTTCGGTGAAGTGGTCGGCGAGCAGACCGAAGCCGGGGATGACGGCAGCCCATCCCCACTCCTCGACGTCGATCGACACGATCCGCACGATCAGCGCGTCACCCGGCCGGACGCCATCAACCGCGATCGGGCCGGTCACCGGGTTGACCCGGCTGAACTCGAGCCTGCCGATGTCAGCGGCCACGGACGCCGGGGTCAGTTGACCCGCCGACGCGTCGAGCGTGTCCAGCTCGACCCGGTCACCGGGCGCCACCGAGACCTCGGGTGGCAGCGAGTTGTCCCAGGCGTAGTGGACCTGGTCGGTCGTCAATCGCATCCGGGCATCATGCCGCGGAAATTCCTGAGACGATCTGTCGATCGGGCCGTGAGCCGCTCGTCGTCATGGTGAGGGGCTCGAGACGCGGGCCTTCAGTGGAAGGACGAGAGATGGCGGAATACCTGATCCTCATCTATGGCAACGAGCAGGCGCACGCGGCCGGCGGCCAGGAGCTGTGGGACCAGCTGATGCAGGGCCACACCAAGTTTGCCGAGAACAACGGCCCGGCGCTCAAGGGCGGCAACGCGTTGCAGGAGACCACGACCGCAACGACCATCCGCGACGGGGTCGTCACCGACGGCCCGTTCGCCGAGACCAAGGAAGCCCTGGGTGGCTACTACTTGGTCGAGGCCAAGGACCTCGACGAGGCGATCGCGATGGCCAAGCAGGTGCCGGCGCCGCATGGCGGGCTCGAGGTTCGTCCGGTGCGGGTCTTCGACTGAGCACGACGACCTCGGCGGCGGTTGCGGCCGCAGTCGCCGACGCGCACCGTCGCGAATGGGCCTTCGTCCTGGCTGCGACGGTGCGCGTCACGCGTGACCTGGATCTCGCCGAGGAGTGCGTGCAGGACGCCTACGCGCGCGCACTCACGTCGTGGTCGACCGACGGGGTCCCGACCCGACCTGCCGGCTGGCTGACCACGGTCGCGCGGCGACGGGCGCTGGATCTCTTGCGCCGGGAAACCGTGTTGCGTCGGTCGCTGCCGCTGCTCGTCGAGGACGCCGTCGAACCTTCGCATGACGTGTTCGACGACGACATCCCCGACGACCGGCTACGGCTGATCTGCACGTGCTGTCACCCGGCGCTCGCTCCTGAGGCGCAAGTCGCCCTGACACTGCGCTTGCTGTGCGGACTCACGACCGCGGAAGTGGCCCGCGCCTTCCTGGTCAGCGAACCCACGATGGCGGCGCGGATCACCCGTGCCAAGAAGAAGATCGCAACCGCGCGGATCCCTTATCGGGTGCCGCCCGCCGCCGAGCTGCCGGAGCGGATCGACGCCGTACTCACCGTCGTCCATCTCCTTTTCACCACCGGGCACGCGGCGCCGGCCGGCGCCGACCTGGTCCGGCGTGACCTCGTCGAGCGGGCGCTGGACCTCGCGCGAATGCTGCGGTCGCTGCTGCCCGGGGACCCGGACGTCGCGGGCCTGCTCGCGCTCATCCTCCTGACCGACGCGCGCAGAGCGACCCGGGTCGGCGTGGACGGACGATTGCTGCTGCTCGAGGAGCAGGACCGGGGGCAGTGGGACCGGACGGCAATCGCCGAGGGCGCCGCGCTCGTCCGCGAGGCGCTCCGGCGCCGACCACCGGGCCGGTTCGCGCTCCAGTCGGCCATCGCGGCCGTGCATGCGGAGGCGGCGCGCTGGGAGGACACCGACTGGCGCGAGGTGGTTGCCCTGTACGACGTCCTCGCCCAGGTCTGGCCGTCGCCAGTAGTCGCCCTCAACCGCGCCGCAGCGATCGGCATGGCGGACGGTCCCGCAGCGGGCCTCGCCGCGGTGGACGCGTTGCGCGACGAGCCGCAGCTCGCCGGCTACTCCTACACGGCCGCGGTCCGGGCCGACTTCCTGCGCCGGCTCGGCCGCTACGACGAGGCGCGGACGTCGTACGAAGAAGCGCTGCTGCTGACCGAGAACGAGGTGGAGAGGGACTTCTTATCCGGCCGCCTCGCCGAGCTCTGAGCAGGACCAGCCGGGGGTCTTGGCGAACCGTCAGGGGTGGGGTCGCGCCGGATGCTGGTCGCTGTCGCCGCGGCGGCCGTCGTCGCCGGGGGGCTGCCGACGCTCGCCGCCGGCGGTGCGGAAGAGGATCTGACGGCGCTGGTCAACCCGCTCGCCGGCTCGCTCGGGCCGGGCTTCGTCACGGTGGGTGCCGGCATGCCGTTCGGGATGGTGACGCCCGGTCCCATCACGACCACCCCTGCGGGCGACGACCCGGTCAACTACGTCGGCTACGCCTACCAGGACCCCGAGATCCGCGGCTTTGCGCTCACCCACTTCAGCGGCGCCGGCATCCACATCGGTGGCGAGCTGCCGATGATGCCGACAACGGGAACCGCGACCGGCAGTGACCCGGCCCAGTACGCGTCGGCGTACGACCACGCGCAAGAGGTTGCCCAGCCCGGCTACTACGCGGTGACGCTCGACAGCTACCAGGTCCGGGCGGAGCTGACCGCGACCACTCGGGACGCGGTGGAGCGCTACACCTTCCCCTCGACCGGTCAGGCCAACGTCCTGTTCGACGTCAGCCGCGACAACGACGGCATCAAGTCGGGAACGTTCCACCTTGTCGACGACCGGACCGTCGCCGGCTCGGTCGATGTGCCCGACGACGGCGGCATCACGATGTGGTTCACCGCCCGCTTCGACCGACCGTTCGCGTCATCCGGTGTCTGGGCCGACCACGGTGCCGGAGCCGGCGGCTGGGTCGGCTTCGATGCGACGTCCGACCAGACCGTGGGCGTGCGCGTCGGCCTGTCCTACGTCGACGCCGCCGGCGCACTCGCCAACCTCCAGGCCGAGGCGCCGGACGGTACGACGTTCGACCAAGTGCGGCGACGCGCCCAGGATGCGTGGAGCGCGCGCTTGCATGCCATCGACGTGCAAGGTGGCTTCGGCGACCAGCGCGCGACGTTCTACACGAACCTCTACCACGCGCTGCTCATGCCGACGACGTTCGACGACGCCGACGGCCGATACCTCGGCTTCGATGGCGTCGTACGGCAAGTCCCGACCCACACCCACCACTACACCGATCTGTCTCTGTGGGACACCTACCGCACGCAGACACCGCTGCTTGCCCTGGCCGCACCCGAC
>DATBDO010000141.1:0-6963 GCA_036269855.1 Mycobacteriales bacterium | reverse complement strand
CGTCGGCGCCGGCTTCCGTCATCGCCAGGCCTTGGCCCGGCTCGCGCCGGACCGTGGCGACGCCGACGACTCCCAGACCCGACGCCAGTTGGCCACCTGCGGGCCGCTCGGCGAGGGCGTCTCCCCAGCGGCGGCCCGCCGCTGGGCTCCGTACCAGTCGGTGCGGTCCTCGTCGAGGAGCGTGGCGGTCGCGGCGCTGATGCGGGCCCCGAACCTGCGGGAGTCCTCGTCGGGTCGCAGGGTGAGGGCCGGGCCGTAACGGACGTGCACCTCGGGTCGGCCCGGCTTCGGCCAGCCGCGGCCGCGGGGCATCGCGGCGTAGGACCCCACGAGACCGACCGGCACGACCGGCACTCCGGCGGTTGCGGCGAGATAGGCCGCCCCCAACCGGAAGCGTCGGGTCCAGCCGTCGGGGGAGCGGGTGCCCTCGGGGAACATCACCAGGGACCAGCCATCGGCGAGCAGCCGGGACGGCGTGTCCGACAGGCCCTCGCCGCCGCGCTCGATAGGGAAGGTCGAGAAGGCCAGCGCGGAGCCGACCGCACGCCACCACGCGTCGAAGAAGTAGTCCGCGGCGGCACCGACGGCAACCTTGCGCTGCCACTCGACCGGCAACGTCGTCAACAGCAGCGCGGTGTCGAGGTGGGAGGAGTGGTTGGCGACGAAGATGACCGGGCCGTCGAGGGCGTCGAAGACGTCGAGGCCCTCGATCCGCAGCGTCGTCTCGTGCCGGACGACCGGCCCCAGACCTGCGCGCAGGATGACTTCGCGCGCAAGTCGCGCCGGCCGGCTTCGCGCCCAGTCCGTGGGGAACTCGCTTGGCGGCGCGAACGTGTGATGTGCCTCGGCCGATCGCGGTGGCAATGGCCGGTGTGACCAGCGCCAGCCGCGCGACAGCTGCTTGACGTCCTTGACGAGCGACGTCACTTCACATGCGCCAGTGCGTGCGGGGGCGAGTGCAGGTAGGTGATCGACGGGCTCCGGCCGACGGTGTCGCTGGCCATCTCCAACGCGTCGGCGAATGTTGACGCCGACCGCATTCCCATCCGCGCGACTGCGCGCCGGTCACCGCCGACCCAGATCACGTCGCCGACATGGTCGAGCGCGTGGGCGCACCAGTACCACATGTAGAACGGGTGCACGCCGTGATATGCGTAGGACGTCCGGTAGAGGTGGACGTACCACGGGTCCGTCGCGTACTGCTCCTCGAACTTCTGCTCGATCACCTTCGGGTCGGTCGACACCGACAGCACTTCTTCGAAGAAGTCGACGTAGGACGGATGGTGCAGCGTCGAGAATTCCCACGGCACCGGGTGATGCAGGATCACCGCGCCGCCCTTACGCACCAACGGCTGCCCGACGTACATGTTGAAGAAGTAGCCGAGTCCCAGACAGGCGGCGAGGATCGGGTTCATGACGCTGTTCACGTTGTAAGGGCAGAGATATGGCAGCCCGAAGACGACGATGTCGCTCTGCCCGTCGACCTCGACCAGCTGCTGACGATGCACGCGCGCCAGCGTTTGGTCATGCACCGGCTCGACCGAACCGGCACTGATGCCGGTCACCTGGTAGGGCGCTTCCATCGCCTGGAACATCTTGCGGCGCTGCTTGCCGGGCAGCAGGTCGAGACCGCGCTTGGCCCCGAGGAACAGTGTCTGGTCGCGCAGCGACCACTCCCATTCGCGCTTGGTGAGGAAGCCGTATTGCGAGGGGAACGCGTCGTTGTTGAGCGTCGTCTCGATCTGGAAGACCTTGACGTGCTCACCGAGCACTCGGCCCATCCGCCAGGCCGACGAGTGCAGCTGCGACTGCTTGTGGTCCATGAACGACCGCGAGTGCACCATCGTCTGGCTGTTGTGGTGGTGCCGCAGAGACTTGTACGACGCCAACCCGATAGCGGTCGACTTCCACCCACCGTCCATCGCGACGAGGTTGACGTTGACGTAGACGAGGAGATCCGACTCGGCGGCTCGGCGGGAGATCTCGACGTCCTCCTCTTTGTCGGTCATTCCCAGATGCACGAGATTGGCTTGGTCCTCGGCATCGAAGTTGACGAGGTTGTCCGGGTAGAACGACCGGAAGACGCGCTCTCCGACAATGGCCTTCAGCTCGTCCGGCGTCATTCGCCGGTGCAGTGCGTTGGCGGCGATGAGCTGCACATCATCGACACCGGCCGCGGCGGCGTATTCGAGGACGTGCTCGATGATGCGCTGGCGGATGTCGGGCTTGCGCATCGGCGGCAGCGGCAACGACAAGTCGTCGAAGGCGATGGTCAGTCGCATGCCCGCGTGCAGCAGCGACGGCAGCGGCTCGCTGTCGATCGGGTGCAGCAACGCGTTTTCGATCGCTTCGTCGACGTCGGGCACGCCGGGCAGCGACTCGGGCGAATAGACGACGCGCGTCCCGAGCGGGAACTCCTGCAGCCGGAACGACTCGCCAGAGTGCACGAGCAGCGGCGGTGTCCGCTCATCGACGTCGAGCACGAACCCCGGGCGACTCACGCTGCACTCCTCAGGTCGAACGCCACCTTGACCGTACCCAGCCGACCGGCATCGCCGGCGTGGTCGAGCGCCTCCCGCCAACGGGCGAGCGGATAGGTCACACCGAGCAGACCGTCGAGCGGCGCGTCGGCGGCCAGCGACATCGCGACGTCGAACGCGTCACCGGCCGTTGCGTAGGCACCGGTCACTTCGAGCTCCCGGAACCACGCCGGGGTCAGGTCGATGCCCTCACCAGGCACGCCGGCCAACAGCACCCGTCCGCCGGCTCTCGTGGTCCGCAGCGCCGTGTCGATCGATGCCCGCGAGCCGACCGCGTCGATGGCGACGTCGACCCCACCGAGGAGGAACGCCGGTCCGCGCTCGGGTTCGAGGCGCAGTGCGCGGGTGGCTCGTCGTACCCCTCCCACGACTTCGCTGGGGCTGACCACGTCGGTCGCGCCGAACAACCGGGCGAGCTCCGCCTGCCTGCGGTGCTTGGCGACGACGGTGATGGCGGTGGCCGGCGTGAGCTCTCGCAACGCGAGTGTGATGAACAAGCCCACGGCGCCGGCACCCACCACCAGGACCGTGTCGGCGTCGCCGACCGCGGCGCGTCGGGCGGCGTGCACGGCACAAGCCAGCGGCTCGACCAGCACTGCCCGTTCGTCGGCGAGTGCGTCAGGCACGGCATGCAATTGGGAGACGTGCGCGACGAGCTGACCACTCCAGCCACCGCCGGTGTCGGCGCAGAAGCCGGTTTGAAGCCCGGGCGACACGTGCCCGACCGTGACCCGGTCGCATCGGTTGCGCTGCTCGCTCTTGCACGCGTCGCAGGGCTCGAGTCCGCGGGCCGCGCATGCGAGCACGGAGTCGAGGACGACGCGGGAGCCGGCCGGCAAGCCGGGAGCGTCATCAAGTGTCTCGCCGACCACCTCATGCCCGGGGACGAACGGCATGGACACGACCGCGCTCAGGTACAAGGACGCGTGACCGGACAGGGTGGCGAGGTCACTGCCGCAGATCCCGGACAGCCGCGGCCGCACCCGCACCCAGCCGTCGTGGCGGACCTGCGGTGGATCCCGGTGTACCAGCCGCAATGGCGTCAGCGGGCCCGCGAGGAGCCCGGGAAAGCGGTCGCCAACGGCCCGTGCCGCGACGTACCGGGACAACGACCGGTAGACCTCGAGAGCGCTTATCACGCGGCGTGCCAATCCTCGACCGGCCAGCGGTGTCTGCGCGCCAACCGCGACAGCGAGATGTCCGGGTCGACGACGACCGGGTGCCCGACCGCGCGCAGCATCGGCAGATCGCTGGCCGAGTCGGCATAGGCGTACGACGCCGACAGGTCCCAACCCTCGGCGGCCGCTCGATGCCGCAGCCAGGAAGCGCGCGACTCACCGACAAGAGGCGGAGCGACGATGAAGCCGGTGCACCGCCCATCGGCACCGACGACGAGGTCCGCCGCGACGACCTCGTCGAACAACGGCGCAATCGGCCGGGTCAGAGGCGTGATGGCTCCGGTGACGAGCACGGTGTGGTGGCCTGCAGCTCGGTGCTCACGCACGGTGCGTGCGGCTGCTGCCGACAGTCGGCCGAGAACGATATCGGTCACGTGTTCGTCGACGATTCGGAGCAGCTGCTCGTAGTCCGCGTCTTCGTACCGCCGGTAGACCGAACGCAGGAAGGCGCCGCGGTCGCGTCGTTCGGTCAAGAGCCAGCGGGGCAGTGCGCGCGCGACGTCGACGACCTCACGGGAGCGGGCTGCACCGGACAACTCCGGCAGTCGCAACCACAGATATGACTCGACCACGTTGGATGGAAGCATGGTGCCGTCCATGTCGAAGACGGCGATGATCTGGCCCGCATCGGTGCGTGCGCCGTTCAACGCCGCGCGGGTCGGCGGGCGCCGAGTGGCGCCGCCGGTCAGGACGCGGAGCGTCGATGTCACCGCCGGTGTGTGCACACCGGCGATGTAGTGCGCCCAGTCGATGTCGGCGCTGTCGAAGCCGAACGTCGCGACGTCGTCCGCGTGCAGCGAGTCGTGCAGCGCGAGCGTCCGGGCGTCGCTGAAGTGCAGCTCGGCCTCGGCGTACGGGCGGTAGAGATCGAAATATCGGCGTAGGAACTCGAGCCGGCGCTTCTGCCGGTCGAGCGACTGCGCCCACGCGCGCGTCCGTGTCGAGCGGGGAAGATGCGTGACGAGCCGGTCGGCGGTCTTGTGCGCGCGCTCGCCGAGCCGCAGCAGCTGCTCGACCCGGTCGGCGCCCGGCCATTCCCATTGCGGCACCCGCACCGCGCCCCGGTCGCGTTGTTCGAGCGGATGCTCGGTGAAGTACTGCTTCACGAGCGCATGAAGGCGGTGGAAGCTCAGCGGGTTGCGTGCGCCGGAGCAGATCGTGAAGTACGCCGGCGAGCCCGGCTCGGGAGTCTGCGCCGCAGCGGCGAGCGTCGCGTTGACGACGTAGTCGATCGGGATGATGTCGATGGTGCTGTCGGGTACGCCGGGGAAATCGGGCAGATCGCCCCGGCCATAAGCCAGGATGATCGGCTCGGCCATCTTGAAGCCTTCGATCCAGCCGGCGTAAGGCTGCTCGAGCGCGCTCTCGATGATGCTCGGCCGCAGGACGGTCAACGGCAGATCGGTTGCCGCTTCCTCGACGGCGCGCTCGGCCATCGCCTTGGTGAACGTGTAGCAGTCGGTCCAGCCCAGCGTGCGGGCGCGTTCCCGCCCGGCGTCGACGAGATGTTTGGTCACCCACTCACGGCGACGGCGGTCGGCGTCCTCGGCGACGGCGAGGTTGCCGCTGCGACCGTGCTCGCGTTCGGCTTCGCGGAGGAAACCCTGGAGACGGTCCGGCGTGCGGCTCGCGTCCTCGGCCTGGGCGCGCAGCCGTTCCGCGGCGGTCGCCTCCGCGCGCCAGTCGACGTGGTGGTCGAGGCGACCCTCTCCGACATGTCCTTCGCGCCGGCCGGCGACGTACGCCGTGGAGACGTGCACGTAGTGAGGTCGGCTCCCGCTCGAACGGATGGCCTCGAGCAACGCCAACGAACCGTGCAGGTTGGTGGCGAAGCCGTCGTCGATCGGCGGGTCGAACGAGACCTCGCCGGCGCAGTGCACAACGAGGTCGAGATCGCTCGGCAGCTCGGGCACGTGGGGAAGGTCGCCCTCCAGCACGGTGATGCGTGTGCCGATCAGGCCGTCGACCGCAGCGTCGCCGTCGCGAGTGCGCAGCCGCTGGAACGCCGGCTTGGTGAGAAGGTGCTCCACTCGCTGCACCGCGGATGCGCCGCCACGGGCCCGGACGACGACGACAACTGATGTGTCGAGCAGGTCGTGCAGGATGCGTTCGAGAAGGGCTTCGCCGACGAAACCGGTCACGCCGGTCAGCAGCACCTTCTTGCCGGCGAGGGCATCGGCGATCCGGGGCTGCGTCACGGCTGGGGAGTCTTTCACCCGCCGTCCGCAGCAGGCCAACGGGCAACGGCAGCGCTGGTGCTGGCGAACGCCAGCGGCGGTAGGGCATCCCGGCGGAAAAAGCCCGCTTCGTCCGCGTCGTCGTCGGCAGTGGGCTCGCCGCTCACCCAGCGGGCGTTGAAGAGCAGGAACAGCGCGCCGCCGTCAGCGGGTGGGTTCAGGAAGGCGTCGACGACGTCGCCGACCTCCACCACGACACCGGCCTCTTCCAGCGCCTCGCGTGCGGCGGCCTCCCGCGGGTCCTGGCCGGCGTCGACCCAGCCGCCCGGCAGCGCCCACCGGCCCCGGCCCGGCTCCATCACCCGTCGTACGAGCAGGAGGGCGTCATCGCGGAAGACGGCGACTCCGACGGCGATCTTGGGATCGGCATAGTGGATGCGCCGGCAGGTGACGCAGATCCGGCGGTCGACCCCTTGGACCGCCTTGGTGACCATCGAACCGCCGCAGTCCAGACAGAACCGGACGTCGTCGGGTGCGGTGTTTCCGGATCCCGCAGACACGCCGTTGACCGTATGCCTACTGTCCGGTGGGAGGCACTCCATGACGCGGATCAGGACGACTGTCGATGGTGTGGTCTACGAGGACGACGTCGAGCCCCGTCTGCTACTCGTCCACTACCTCCGGGACCGGCTCGGCCGGACCGGGACGCCCATCGGCTGCGACACGTCGAACTGTGGCGCGTGCACCGTGCA
The DNA here is from genome assembly GCA_036269855.1 of Mycobacteriales bacterium. GTDB lineage: Bacteria > Actinomycetota > Actinomycetes > JAFAQI01 > JAFAQI01 > DATBDO01. The sequence continues at coordinate 316 of DATBDO010000141.1, read as the reverse complement.
CCTTGACGGCAAGGCCGTGAAGAGCTGCAGCGTGCTCGCCGTTCAGGCCGATGGCGGCGAGGTGACGACCATCCAAGGCCTCGCGAACGGCGAGTGGCATCCGGTGCAGCAGGCCTTCCACGAGAAGCATGCGCTGCAGTGCGGTTACTGCACGCCGGGAATGATCATGGCCGCGGTCGACCTGTTGCGGGATGTGCCCGATCCGACCGAGGAGCAGGTACGCGAAGGACTCGAAGGCAATCTCTGCCGGTGCACCGGCTACCAGAACATTGTCGACGCCGTGCTTCAAGCGGCAACGACGATGAGGACGTCGTCG
>DATBDO010000140.1:0-1951 GCA_036269855.1 Mycobacteriales bacterium | reverse complement strand
CCGATCGGGACTCGATCCGCCTGAACCTTGACGAGATCCGCCTCGACCTCGACGATCTGCACCGGGCCGTCGAGGCTGGCGACCTCGCCTCAGCGATGGACGTGTATTGCGGAGAGTTCCTGCCGGAGGACCCGTACGAGGACTGGGCAGCTCCTGCGAGAGACCAGGCCCGGCGCGTGTACGTCCGAGCCGTGCACGGACTCGCCGAGACGGCGGCAGCGAACGGCGATCACGAGCGCGTTGCCGACTGCGCCGGCAGGATCGTCATAGCCGACCCCTTCGACGAGACCGCTCATCATCGACTCATCGCCGCACTCGCCGCCGAGGGACACCTGGGCGAAGCTCGACATGCCTACGACGCCTACGCCGCCCGCATGCACGAGCTCGACGTGCCTTGCACTGCGTTCGCTGCTCTCATCGAACCCACGAGCTGACCACGCGCTCGAAAGAGAATCGGAAGAGTCGTCGCGCATGGTGTCGGCATGGACGAACACATCACACCTGAACCCATCCTGCAGCTCGGATTGGCCTTCTGGGGCTCAAAGACGCTCCTGAGCGCGGTCGAGCTGGGGCTCTTCACCAACCTCGCTGCGGGACCGCGCAGCGCCAAGGCCCTCGCAGCTGACCTCGAGCTCCACCCCCGCGGCGTTCACGACTTCCTAGACGCGCTCGTCGCGCTCGACATGCTCGAGCATGTCGATGGCGACTATCGCAACGCGCCCGCCGCCGATCTCTTCCTCGACCGCAACAAACCGTCCTACGTCGGTGGGCTGCTGGAGATGGCCAACGCCCGCCTGTACCCCTTCTGGGGATCGCTCACCGAAGCCCTGCGCACCGGCCATCCGCAGAACGAAGCGAAGGTCGGCGAGAACTTCTTCACCGCGCTCTACGAGGACGCCGACAGGCTCGAGCAGTTCCTTCACGCCATGACGGGCATCAGCATGGGCGACGCCCATGCGATCGCTGACCAGTTCCCCTGGGATCGCTACACGACCGTCATCGACATCGGAACGTCCGAAGGCTGCCTCCCGGTCCAAGTCGCACTGCGCCACCCGCACCTCACCGGAGGCGGCTTCGACCTCCCCGAAGTCGCCCCCATCTTTAACAAGCACGTCGCGTCCGCCGGCCTCACCAACCGCCTCCAGTTCTACCCAGGCGACTTCTTCACCGACGCGCTCCCGCCAGCAGACGTCTTGGTGATGGGCCACATTCTCCACGACTGGAGCCTCGACGAGAAGCTCATGCTCCTCCGCAAGGCCTACGAAGCGCTGCCGGCCGGTGGGGCTCTCATCGTGTACGAAAGCATCATCGACGATGATCGCCGCGCGAATGCGTTCGGTCTGCTCATGAGCCTGAACATGCTGATCGAGACCCAGGACGGCTTCGACTACACCGGTGCCGACTGCCAATCCTGGCTGAGGGACATCGGCTTCGAGAGCACCTACGTCCAGCCGTTGGCCGGACCCGACTCCATGGTCGTCGGCATCAAGCCGACCTAGCGTTGGACGCGCGCCCGCGAGATATTGCGCCGACCCGCCAGGCACGATGCATAACGACGGCTCCTGGCGCGGACGACGATGCCCGGGCTGTCCCCGATTGCGCGTGCATGTCGACGTGGGGCATCGCCTCAACGTGCCGTTAGGGGGCAGGGCAACCGTTGCCTGACACGGCACTACTTCCTTCCGTCGTAGGGGGGGTCGGCCGCGTTGGGTCAGCGGCTCGCGGTGTCAGCGCGCAGGACTGCCCAGTGGTCGGCAACGTTGTTCGCTGACTCGTTCGCAGACGGCGGCTAACGGTCGCGTTAGGCAGCGGGCCGCGGGAGGCCCGGCGCCACGGTCCGGGCGAGGATGCCGAGAGTCGCCCGCAGGGCACCCTCGGGAATTACAGGGAAGATGCCGCCGGCCTTCCAACTCTGTTCCACCGTGGACCAGTCGTAGTACGACGTGACCAG
>DATBDO010000139.1:0-2564 GCA_036269855.1 Mycobacteriales bacterium | reverse complement strand
CGCTGTGGCGCGCGGCCCGGACGAGCAGCTGTCCACCGGCGAGCACGACAGTGCGTGCCTGCTGCTCGGACGCGGTCGGAACCGGGTCACGGGCGATCCCGTGGGATGTGGCGCGAGAGTCCAAATTGCCGCTTGCCGCAGGGCGGTGTCGCGCTACTCGAGGTGAGGAGCTCCGACAACCGCAGATCGAACAATGCTGGTCGCCATCCGCGAAGACAATCCCCCGGCCGGGTGAACACGTTGAACGCCCAGATGGTCTGGCATGAACGGGACCCGGGTCCGGCGTAACCGCCTTGCCGGTACGCGCATGTACGAGCTTAAGGAGGCGTGTTTCTACGGAACTACTGCGGCCGATCGAGGAGCGGGGTCATCGGGCGAGCAGCTCGGTCTTCGCGCGTCTGCGCTCCGCGAGCGGTCCTGAACCTACGGGAGGCGGGTTGAGATGGCACGGATGAAGCGGAAGGCACAGACATGGCACTTGAAGGGAGCACTCGGGATCGCCGTGGTGTTTGCGGCAGGACTGTTCGTCGCCGGCGCATTCGGCGGCGTCGATCCGCTGGGTTCGACGTCGAGTGGCGCCACGGACACAGGCACGAGTTCTCAGACCGCCTCGACCGTCCCCTACATAGTCACCTTCGCTTCCGGGACGAGCTCCGACCAGCAGACCTCCGAGATCGCGGCAGCGGGCGCCACGGACACCGGCGCGATCGCGCCCCTCTCGATGCACGCGATCGACGTGCCCTCCGACTCCGAGCAGACCGTCGTCTCCGCCCTCCAGTCCGACGCCGACGTCGCAGACGTCGAGCGTGACCACAGCCGCGACACAGCGGACGGTCCGAACGACCCCGGCTACGCGGACCAGTGGAACCTGCCGATGGTCGGCTGGAATCAGATCTTCGGTTCGCTCAACCCGCTGGGCTCGTCGACAATCGCCGTGCTCGACACCGGCGTTTCGAGCACTACAGGTGACTTGAACGTCAGCTCCGGCTGGTCGGCGTTCGGCACTGACCCGACCGACGACGCGAACGGCCACGGCACCGCAGTGGCCTCGATCGCCGCTGCGACGGCCAACAACGGGATCGGCATCGCAGGCATCAACCTGAGCAACGTGATGATCCTGCCGGTGCAGGTGCTCGACTCGGCCGGGCAAGGACAGGACTCGGACATCATCCAGGGCGTCGTCTGGGCCGCGGATCACGGCGCGAACGTGATCCTAATGTCGTTCTCGAACCCGGGCTTCAGCCAGGCGCTGCAGGATGCCGTCAGCTACGCGTGGAGCAAGGGCGCGGTCGTCGTGGCCGCGACCGGCAACGACGGCTCCAACAGTCCGACCTACCCGGCCGGCGACGCCGGCGTGATGGGCATCGCGGGATCCGACCAGACGGACCAGCCATGGGCGAACAGCAACACGGGCGCGGACACGTTCCTCGCCGCCCCGGCCACGAACATCCCCGCCGACGCGACCGACGGGAGCGCGACCTCGATCACCGGCACCTCGGCCTCGGCGGCGATGGTCGCGGGCGCCGCCGCGCTGTTGCATGCGAACGACCCGCTCGCCACAAATGCGATCGTCGACGGCCGCCTCGCGCGGACCGCCAACCCGGTCGGGACTCCCGATCAGACCGGCAACGGCCGGCTCGACCTGGCGCGCGCGGTCGCGGACGCGAGCACCGATCCCGTGACGCCGCTCGGGGCGCCGGGCGGTGGCCCCTTCGTCGGGCCGTACGTCGCAGCGGCACTAGCCGACGGAGACGGTTCGATGGCCGTCAGTCCGACGACAGCAACCGCTGCAAGCACCGGTAACACCTTCACCTTCACGTTCACGGCCGGCGCGAACGGCGGGAACATGAACGGGGGCGCGGTAGCGATGACGATCCCGGCCGGCTGGACTGCTCCGCAGACAAGCAGCTCCTCTAATCCCGGGTTTGTCTCGCTTGCGACCGGGACGTGCGGCACCACAGGCAGGACTGTTTCCGGCTCAGGTCCGTGGGTTGTCACGTTCACCATCGGAACCGGCGGCAGCGGCTGCTCGACGACTCAGCAGTTCACCTTCACGTACGCGGGCGGCGGCACGAAGGTGACCGCGCCGAGCACAGCCGGCATCTACACATTCGCGACGCAGACAAAGGCGTCTGCGGGCGGAACGCTGACGTCTATCGCGACGCAGCCGACGGTCACGGTCACGTCGGGCACGACCGCAACCACGACCACGGTGACAAGCTCGTCGCCGTCGAATACGAGCACCTATGGCGACTCGGTCACGTTCACGGCGACGATCTCGCCCAGCCCGAGCGGCGCTGGCACCGTCGACTTCAAGGACGGCGCCACCACGGTCTGCAGCGGCGCTACCGTCGCCGGCGCGACCGCGACCTGCACGACGTCGACATTGAATGCAGGCTCGCACTCGATCACCGGCGCCTACAGCGGCGCGACTGGCTTCGGCGCCAGCACGAGCTCGGCGCTCGCGCAGACGGTGAATAAGAAGCAGTTGCTGGTCAACGCCGACAACCAGTCCAAGACCTACGACGGCACCTCGACCGAGCCGACGCCGACCTGGACGTACA
>DATBDO010000138.1:0-5269 GCA_036269855.1 Mycobacteriales bacterium | reverse complement strand
TGCGCGCGCAGCACCTCCGGGAGGGCGTCGTACACCGCGTGGACGAGGGTGATGCGTGAGCGAAACGCCGCCAGCCGATCGGTGGAGACGGCCAAAGCGCGGGGGTCGCGGTCGATGCCGATGAGCCGCAGCTGCGGGTGGTCGGCGAGGAGCGACGCGGCGTGGCCGGCGAGGCCTAGCGTCGCGTCGACCAGGACGGCACTGTCACCGGTCAACGCGGGTTCGAGGAGCTCGTGCACCCGGGCCTGCATGACCGGCAGATGTCCCGCTGCGGCCATGACGTCCCTTTCGTCGGTGCGAGTCGGCGGGTGGGACGTGGAGCCTGGTCCCCGCCCCCCGCGCCTGGCGCCGGGGAAGGTGCGCCAGGTGCCGCGGGCGGGAGCCAGCCGCCACGTCCAGAACAAGTTGCGGTCAGAAGACCCCGGGCAGCACCTCCTCCGACATCGAGGAGAACTGCTCTTCGGAGGCGTTCAGGTAGTCGGTCCAGGCGGTCGAGTCCCAGATCTCGACCCGGGTGTTGGCGCCGATGACGACGCAGTCCCGATCCAGCCCGGCGTACTCACGCAGCGCGGGCGGCACGGTGATCCTCCCCTGTTTGTCCGGCACCTCGTCGTGCGCGGACGCGAAGAACACCCGGCTGTAGTCGCGGGCGGCGCGTGCGGTCAGTGGTGCCTCACGCAGCCGCGTCGTGATGCCCGCGAACTCCTCGCCGGCAAAGACATAGAGGCATCGCTCTTGCCCCTTGGTGATCACGAGCCCGGCCGCCAGCTCGTCGCGGAACTTCGCGGGAAGGAACAGCCGGCCCTTGTCGTCGAGCCGAGGCGAGTAGGTGCCGAGGAACACGCCCCGCCTCCCCTACTCCGCTGCCACAGCTCCCCCACGGCGCCCCACTGTACTCCACTTCACTCCCCCGTCAACCAAAATGCGTGATCTCCGCTCCCCGCCGCGGCTGCTTGGCCGTGCCGCCGTTTGTTTTCCAGTCGTGACCTCGAACGGTCTGGCGGCGGCCGTCGAACCTGACACACTTGCCGTGCGTCTGTACTGGGGAGACGACGCTGAAGGAGGGGCAAGGGTGCCGAGCCGTAGGTCCAGTGCGCCGCTCGAGTTCGAGGACGTCGCGGAGCGCGCGGCCCGGATCGTCGATGCGGTCGAGCAGGTCATCCAGGGCAAGACCGACGCCGTCCGGCTGGCCGTGACCGTCATGCTGGCCGAGGGTCATCTCCTGATCGAGGACGTTCCGGGCGTCGGCAAGACCATGCTCGCCAAGGCGCTCGCCCGGGCGATCGACTGTTCGGTACGGCGGATCCAGTTCACGCCGGACCTGCTCCCCAGCGACGTCACGGGCGTGTCGGTGTGGAACCAGGACACCCGCGAGTTCGAGTTCAAGGCCGGGGCGATCTTCGCCAACATCGTGGTCGGCGACGAGATCAACCGCGCCTCGCCCAAGACCCAGTCCGCGCTGCTCGAGTGCATGGAGGAGCGCCACGTCACGGTCGACGGCATCACCTACCCGCTCGACCCGCCGTTCCTGGTGCTCGCGACCCAGAACCCGGTCGAGATGGAAGGCACCTACCCGCTGCCGGAGGCCCAGCGCGACCGGTTCACCGCCCGGCTGGCCATCGGCTACCCCTCGCCCGACGCCGAGCTCGAGATGGTCGACCAGCACGGTGCCGGTTCGCCGCTCGACGACCTGGAGTCCGTGTCGGACGCCCTCGAGGTCGCCAAGCTGACCCAGGCGGTGCGGTCGGTGCACATCGCCGAACCGGTGCGCCGCTACGCCATCGACCTGGTGACGGCGACCCGCGACAACCGCGACCTGCGGCTCGGCGCATCTCCCCGCGCCACGCTGCATCTCCTCCGGACCAGCCGCGCCGCGGCCGCCCTCGACGGTCGGGACTTCGTCCTTCCGGACGACGTTCAGACGTTGGCGGTGCCGGTGCTCGCGCATCGGTTGCTGTTGTCCGCCGAGGCGCAGGTGTCCCGTCGTACGACGCAAGCGGTGGTTGCCGACGTGCTCGCAGCCGTGCCCGTGCCGAGCACCGAGAAGCCCCGATCAGTTCGGCAGCGACGTAGCGGCTAGTTTCGTGCCGCGCGTCGACCAGACCCTCGCCGGGCTCACCATCCGGGGCCGTTGCCTGCTCGCGGCCGGCTTCGCGGCGGTCATCTGCGCCGCGGCGCTGCACGAGGTCAACCTGCTGCGCATCGGCATCTTCCTGCTGGCGCTGCCCATGATCGCCTACGCGATGGTGTCGCGCACGCGCTACCGGCTGACGTGCACGCGACGTCTCGACCCGGTACGCGTCAACGCCGGCAGCGCCGCGCAGGTGCTGCTGCGTTTGCAGAACGTGTCCCGACTTCCGACCGGCTTGATGCTCGCCGAGGACACCGTGCCTTACATGCTCGGCGGCCGGCCGCGGTTCGTCCTCGACCGGGTGTTGCCACAACGGGCGGTCGACGTCGACTACAGCGTGCGTTCACAGTTGCGCGGGCGCTTCCGGATCGGGCCACTGACCGTCCGACTGACCGATCCCTTCGGTATGTGCGAGCTCACCCGCGCGTTCAGCGCATCCGACCTGCTGGTCGTCACGCCCCAGGTCGTGAACTTGCCAGAGGTGCGACTCGGCGGCGACTGGGCCGGTGCCGGGGAGAGCCGGGCCCGGTCGGTGGCGACGGCCGGCGAGGATGACGCCGCGACCCGCGAATACCGGCGTGGTGACGACCTGCGCCGAATCCATTGGCGGTCGACCGCGCGCGTCGGCGAGCTCATGGTCAGGCGCGAGGAGCAGCCGTGGCAGAGCCGCGCCGCGTTGCTGCTCGACTGCCGTGGCGATGCACACCATGGGGACGGCCCGTTGTCGTCGCTGGAGTGGGCGATCTCCGCCGCCGCGTCGATCGGCCTGCATCTCGCAAAGGCCGGGTTCACGATGCGCGTCGTCGGTGACGCCGGCGACGAGGTCGCGAGCGCGTCCGTGGGCAGCGATGCGTTCGACGGACTGCTGCTCGACGACTTGGCTGTCCGCACCGCGTCGGCCGGCACGAGTGTCCGTCCTGGCATCACCTCAATCCGCCGCGGTGGCGGCGAGGAGATGCTCGTCGCGATCATCGGGCCGCTCAACTCCGACGACGCGCAGACCTTGGCGCGGGCCGCGCACGGTGGACCGTCCGTCGGCGTGGCCATCGTGCTCGACACCGCGAGCTGGACAGCACTGGCTCCGCGGGCCGCCGAGGCCGCGCACGTTGCCCATCGGCAGACCTGCGAGGTGCTCGCCGCGGCCGGGTGGCGGGTGCTTCCGGCGCGGGCCGGCACATCGATTGCCGAGCTGTGGCCGGCCGCCGGCTCCGGGGCGTCCGCGGCAGCGGGTCGAGACAGCGCACTGGTCGCGGCGGGTGTGGCTGCGCCGGCGGAGCACGCGGATAGTGGTGGGACTCAGTGGTGACCGGCCGGCTGCGCATCGCGATCCATGGCGGGATCGCGACGTTCGCCGCTGCCGCCGCGCTGGGGAGCGTGTTCGACGGTTACGGCTGGATCTTCCCGGTGCTCGGCGGTATCGCCGTCGTCGTCGCGGTCAGCGAGCTTGTCCGCTCGTCGCCGGTGCCGGCGGCGTTCGGTCCGCTCCTCGCTGCCGGAGCGGTGACCTGCTACGTCACGGCTGCCTACGCCGGCGCCACTGCCTACGGACATGTCATCCCGAGTGGCGACTCACTGCACCTGTTGGCCACAACCGCGCGACAGGGCTTCCACGACGTGCACAAACTGAGCACGCCAGTGCCGACGCATCGAGGCCTGGTGCTGTTGGCGGTTGTCGGCATCGCGGCCGTCGCCTTGGTCGTCGACCTGCTTGCGGTGACGATGCGTCGGGCCGCCGCGGCCGGGCTGCCCCTACTGGCGACGTTTGCGTTGTGCACGTCAGTGGCGAAGCACGGCGCCGGCTGGGTGCCGTTCGTTCTTGGCACGCTGGGTTATCTGTGGCTGTTGCTCGCCGACTCGCGCGACCGGTTGTCGCGCTGGGGACGGCCACTCGGATTCCAGACCGAGGGCCGGCCCCATTTCACGTGGTCCGACCAGGACGTCATGCCGTCGCCGCTGTCGGTCATGGGGCGCCGGATCGGGTTGTCCGCCATCGCCATCGGCGTGATCGTGCCGTTGCTCATTCCAGGACTGCGTGGCGGTATCCCGCGCGGCGGCAACGGCCTCGGTATCGGCGGTCACGGCTCGAGCGAGAAGTTCACCGTCAACCCGATCGTGACGATCCGCGGGCAGCTGACAAGCACGGTGTCGCGACAGGTGCTGACCGTTCGCACCACCGACCCGAGTCCTGGCTATCTGCGCTTGACCGCACTCGACCAGTTCGACGGAACGTCGTTCGCGCCGTCGACACTGCAACAGCCGCCCGAGTCGCAGGTCAGCCGCGGCATCTCCGCGCCCATCGTCAACGGACCCTTGCGCACCGTGCAGGTCGCGGTCGGCAACCTCGACGTGCCGTGGCTGCCATTGCCGACCCAGGTCACGAGCGTCGACGTGCCGGGCGACTGGCGCTACGACGCCGGCTCCAACACGGTGTTCTCCGCGCGCACCGGCACCGACGGCCTGTCATACACAGCGCAGTTCGTGCGCCCGCACCCCACCGCAGCCGAACTGCAACAGGCGATCGCCCCCGACCCGGCGATGCGGCCCTACCTCGACCTGCCTACCATCCCGCAGTCGGTGCGCGAGCTGACTGCCCGCGTCGTCGCGGCCGCGCGCACCCCGTTCGACCGGGCGTTGGCCATCCAGCGCTTCCTGACCAGCCCGCCGTTCCAGTACGACCTCAACGTCGCCGGCAGTGACAGCACGAACGCACTGGCCGACTTCCTGCTCAAGACCCATCGCGGGTTCTGCCAGCAGTACGCCGCCGCGATGGCCGTCATGGCGCGCATCGCCGGCATTCCGTCCCGGGTCGCCGTCGGCTTCACCCGCGGCGAAGCCGGCCCCGACCACACCTACAGCATCACCACGCACGACGCGCACGCCTGGCCCGAGCTGGAGTTCAGCGGCTTCGGCTGGTTGCCCTTCGAGCCCACTCCGCGCGCGGACGGTCAGGCGCAGGCGCCGTCGTACACCGTCGACACCGCCACCGGTGGTAACGGGGCCAACGGCAACGGCGGCGGGGCGAATGGCAAGGGCGGCAGCTCGCAGTCGGGCAGCAAGATCAAGGACAAGCACGGACTGCTGGACCAGTCGATCGACGACCGCGGCCAGGTGACGGGCGGGCCGGCGACGACGCCGGCG
>DATBDO010000137.1:0-14249 GCA_036269855.1 Mycobacteriales bacterium | reverse complement strand
AGCCAGGTCGCGCGGTTGACGAAGCCAGTGGCGTGCAGCTCGTGTGCCGCCTTCCACGTCTTGACCGCAACCACGGTCGCCGGGCCGTAGCCGCCGTCGACGGTGAGGGCGGCGCCGTGCCGGTTGAGCTCTTGCTGGAGTTGACCGACGGCCCAACCCGACGCACCGGGACGCAGCGGCAGCGTCAATTGCGCCAACGGGCGGACCGCGACCGGCAGCAGGTGCGAGGTCCACAACGGCCGGGTGCCGACGAAGGCGCCGGTGTAGGGCGCGTCGATGATGTTGCCGTCCCCGGCGTACATCACCACGTGGTAGACGGTCGATGGATCGGTGAGATCGCTCGCATAGAACAGCAGGTCGCCCTGCTGGGCCTGGTCGAGCGGGACTGTCGGCCCCGCGGCGTACTGGTCCGCAGCCACCCGCGGCATGGTGATGCCGCTGTGCAGGTACGACGCCATCACGAGCCCCGAGCAGTCGTAGGACTTCGGTCCGTCGCCGCCCCACTTGTAGGGCTTGCCCTTCTGCTTCATGGCGAAGTGCAGAGCCTTCCGCGCAACGGGATCGGTCGACGTGCCAGGCGTGTCGAGCAACGCGGCGGCGAGCTTCGTGACCTGGTCTGTGATCGCCTGCACCGCCTTCAGATGCGCGCGCTGCTTGCGGGTGAGATGCGTCGGCGAAGGCGACGGTGACGGTGACGGTGAGGGAGACGGCGCGGGAGCGGGGGAGGTCGTGGGTGCCGGCGACGGGCTCGGCGACGCAGTCGGCGCCGGTGCGGCGGCCGCCGTCGGGGTGCTGCCGGAGGTTGGAGCTGTCCCGGCCGCGCTCAGCTGGCAGGCGGGCGTGCCGGTCAACCCCAGCGCGGCCCACGTGGCCGGGCCGACGATTCCACTCGGCCGCAGCTTTGCCGTTGTCTGCGCCGCCTGTACAGCGGTCACGGTCTGCGCCCCGAACTGGCCGTCGACGTCGGTGCCGACCGCCTTCTGCAGCACCGCAACGGTGAGGCCTGTCTCGCCGAGCTTGAGATGCGCGCAGGTCTGCACCACACCGCTGCCGTGCACCTGCTGGGCACACGCGGTGCGCGCAACCCGAGCCGGCATCGCGTCCCAGGTGGCCGCGTCGACCGCGCCCGTCGGCTTCACTCCGTGGCTCGTCTGCCACTTCGCGACGGCCGCCTCGGTCAGCGGGCCGAAATCGCCGTCTGCTTCGGCAGCGACCAGTGTCTGGATCGTGACGACAGCCGGGCCGTGGGCGCCCTGGCCGACCGTGGCGCAGGTCAATACCGGCGCGGTGGCGGCACCGGCCTCCACCGCCGCGAACGACGAGAAGCCGAGCATGACGACGAGACTCGTCGCCAACCCAGCTGCCCGACGCACGGTATTCGCCCCTTTTGCCCGATCAGTGAAAGCAGTGACAGGTGTTGTTTTCGGCGGCCGAACGGCCCTCCCTAAGCGGCATTCGGGCTAATCGGGCAGTGGATTAGTCAGAACGAGCCAACTGAGCCGATGATCAACAGCCAGGGCGACCGCTCGCCGTACGCTCGTCGCGATGTCTGTGCCTGCCGCCCCTGTCGATGCGGCGCTGCTCGTCGCGGTGGTCGTCCTCGTCGTGGTGCTCGTGCTCAACCAGCGCTCCCGCCGGCGCCTGGCCGACACGACGGCCCGGCTGGCGGAGAGCGAGTCCCGGTTGCGCCACCTGGCCGAGACCGTGCCCGCGGGCATCTTCCACATGGGCGTCGACTTCGAGCGGTTGTACGCGAACCCGCGACTCGTCGAGATCACCGGAGACACGAGCACCGATCCCGGCGGTGAACCGCGCACCTGGCTCGTCTACGACGACGACATGCCTGTCGTGAAGGCGGCCTGGACGGCGGGTGCCGCGGCCAAGCGCGACGTCCACGTGACCTTCCGCATCAAGCGCAGGACGGACGGGGAGCTGCGCTGGGTCACGGTCGAGGCAAAGCCGGTGCTCGACTCCGCGGGAGAGCTGACGGGCTGGATCGGATCGACGGTCGACGTGACCGACGAGACCAGGTACGTCGGTGACCTACGACGGTTCTCGGAGATCCTCGAGGCGACGTCCGACCTGGTGGCCATGGTCGACGTTCGCGGCGGGTTCACCTACGCCAACGCGGCCGCGCGGTCGCGGTGGGGCATCACGACCGACGACCAGATGCGCAAGCTGCGCGCCATCGACGTCTACGCGCCCTCGGCGCGTACGAAGTTCCTCAGCGAAGCGCTGCCGGCTGCCAACGAGTACGGCGTCTGGAGCGGCGAGATCGACCTCGTCCTGCCCGACGGCACCGAGTTGCCGGTCTCGCAGGTCGTCGTCGCGCATCGTCGACCGGACGGGTCGGTCAACTATTACTCCTCGATCACCCGAGACCTCTCCGCAACGCGCGTGCTCGAGGAGCAGCTCGCGCAGGCTGTTCTCTACGACCCGCTCACGGGTCTGCCCAACCGCACCGTGCTCGTCGAGGCCCTCGGCGAGGCAATGGACGCGGCGCTGTCGCGCGAGGGGCAGGTCGCCGTACTGCTCCTCGACCTCGACCACTTCAAGCTGGTCAACGACTCCTTCGGGCACGACGCTGGCGACCTCGTGCTGCGGCTGGTCACCCAGCGGTTGCAAACCCTCGTCGGGCCACATGACCTCGTTGCGCGGCTCGCCGGTGATGTTTTCGGCATCCTCGCCACCGACATCAGCAGCAGTGCCGATGCGCTCACGTTCGCCAACCGCATCACCGAGTCGATGACGACGTCGTTCCAGCTCGACGGCGACGAGGTGTTCTTGTCGTTGTCCATCGGGGTGGCGCTGTCCGGCACCGACGAGGCAGTGGCGACACCCGAAACGGTGCTGCGCGACGCCGACGTCGCGCAGCATCGCGCGAAGGACAAAGGCCGGGCCCGCAGCGAGCTGTTCAGCGAGGACTACCGAGCACACGCCGTCAACCGGCTTCGTACGGCGAATGACCTGCACCGCGCCCTCGACGAAGAAGAGTTCCGCCTCGTCTACCAACCGGAGGTCGATCTCGGCACCGGCCAGATCACGGCCGTCGAGGCGCTCGTGCGCTGGCACCACCCGGAGCGGGGGCTCGTGCCGCCGGCGGAGTTCATCCCGCTGGCCGAGCAGACCGGCCTCATCGCGGGCATCGGCGAATGGGTGCTCGACACCGCGCTGAGCCAGGCGGCGCACTGGACCTCCGCGCGGCACGACGAAGCGCCGCTCGCGGTCTGGGTCAACATCTCCGCCCGCCAGCTGGGCGACCCCGCTCTCGTGGGCCTGGTCGCGGGCGGCCTGCAGCGACACGGGATCGACCCGGCTCAGCTCGGCCTGGAGATCACCGAGTCGGCGCTGCTCGAGGACGCCGAGGGGGCCGTGACCGCTCTGTCGTCACTGCGCGAGCTCGGCGTGCGGCTCGCGGTCGACGACTTCGGCACGGGGTACTCGTCGCTGTCCTACCTCAAGCGGCTGCCCGTCGACGCGGTGAAGATCGACCGATCGTTCGTCGACGGGCTGGCCGTCGACGGCGACGACTCGGCAATCGTGGCCGCGGTGACCGGCATGGCCCGAGCCCTGCATCTCACGACGATTGCCGAAGGCGTCGAGAACCTCGATCAGCTGCGCGCCTTGCGCCGGCTGGGCTGCGACCTCGCCCAGGGGTTCTTCTTCACGACGCCACAGCCGGCCGCGCACATCTCCCGGCTGCTGGAGAGTGACCGGATCACGCCGATGTTCGCCTATGACGAACCGGACGTCCTGCCCGCGCAGCGGGCGGTGGGCCCGCTAGCCCGTAGTGACTGATCTCGGCAAGTGGATCTACACCTGTTCGCCACCGCATGGAAGCAGGGCTGACAGCGGCTGCTCAGCCGCTGACGATCAGCCCGTCGATGCGGACCAGCGCGTTCTCCGTCGTCGTCTTCACCCGGATGTTGCCGACTCGGGCGGAGAACGCAGGCAGCATGAACATCGTGCGTTCGGCATGCGCGCTGGATGTCAGCGACACCGTGCCGACCTTGCGCCGGTTGACGAACACGTCGACAGACCCGGCGCCGGGACCGGTGGTCGCGACGAGGCCGATCAGCGACACATGCGCGTCGGGTAGCCGCAACGTGACGCTTGGTGCGTGCGTCCCCGTTGCGGTGCGAAGGAAGTAACGCCGGCCGGTCAGCCGCTTCCACGCGCTCCCACCGGACAGTGCGCGGTCGTCCAGGGCGCGGGTGATGCAGGCGTCCTCGGACCAGGCACCCGTGTTGCCGGATCCGTCCGTGGCGCGCACGTCGAAGCAATATCTGGTCCCTGGCGACAGGGCGACCGTGGTCGAGGTGGACGCCGTGGCGGTGAGGGCGCGACGGAACCCGCCGAGATCGGCGTTCCACGCCGACGTGCGGTACCTGACGTCGTACGACGCAACGCCGGAGCCGTCGTCCGTGCCGGACCAGCTGACCGTCTTGTTCGCGCGCAGCGTGGCCACCGGCAGCGACCCCATCGTGGCAATCGGCGTCGCCGTGTCGCAGTTCGGGACGCCGGTGGTGAACGACAACCCGCCGGTCGTGGTGGTGAAGATGTCGCTGACATAAGCGCCGTTGGAGAGCTGGTCCCAGACCGGGCTCCCGTCGACGTCGTCACCGTCGGTCTGGCAAGCGATCGGGAGAACGGTGCCGCTCGCATAGGTGACGCCCGTCCGGCTGTCAGTGCCCTCGGTCGGCGTCGAGTGCTCGCGCAGGACACTGCCCGCGGGCGGTGCCGCCGCGTAGTTGTAAGGCGGTCCGGACGGCGCCGCGGGGGTCACTGCCGCGACGACGTCACCCGCGACTGCGTCGTTGTCGATGGTGAAGGCGTTTGTGTTGTACGTCTCGACATGACTGTTGCTGTATTGGTGGATGACGTGACCGTCCCAGGAGCCGGTGAACTCGGACTGGTCAGCCGTGCTGTCGATGCTGTTGTAGAGCGCGTACCAGATGGCGTCCGGCTCTTGGAAGGTCGGATCGCTCCGCTTCTTGGCCAGGCCGCGGATCAAGCCCGGCGAGCTCGACGTGCCAATCGTGCCGTAGACGCCCGAGACGTAGCCCTTGAGCTGCAACTCACGCGACCAGGCGTCAAGAAAGGTCATGACGGCCTTGTCACACGTCGTGTTGCTCCGTGAATAAGGCTCCATGTCGAAGTAGACGGGATTGCCGGCGTCGGGCTCCAGTCCGAGTGCGGACATCTGAGTGGCGGCATCGTCAGCCTGGGCGGTGCCTTGGCTGGCGGCAGTCGACGCCGAGAGCTTGCGCACATTGTGGCCGTTGCAGGGCGCTTGCAAGCCGACGTAGGTAGGGATGACCGACCAGCCGTTTGAGGTCACCGTGGTGAGCCACTGGGTGGAAAGCTCCGGTTGGTTGGCGCAGGCGCGGTTGATGCCGGCGAAGTAGATGTTGACGACGCGGTACGGCGACGTAAGCCAGGACCGAAGCGCGCTCGAGGACGGCGCCACGCACTTGTCGAAGCCTTCGCCGGTGAACTGACCGCCGGTGAAGGAGGGCTGTGCCGACGACCGACTGGCGGCGAAGGCAGCCGACGGAACGAGCAGCGACAAGCCAAGGGTGAAGACGACGAGACGGCGCATCAGGCGACGGCATCCAACGCAGCGGACAGGTGCGGCTGCAGCGCCTGACCGGCGGCCGCCATCTCCATCGCGTACATCAGCTTCCCCCCGCGTACGGCGTAGAGCCTCTTGTCGGCCTGGACCTGTTTGGCCGTTTCGGAATGCCCGATGACGTCACTGGTGATCTCGACGTGCGAACCGGCCGGTCCGTTGACAAGTCCACCGTAGAAGACCTCCACGAGTCCCGCGGCGATGGCCAGAACGACCTCCACCCGTCCGTCGGCGAGCGGACGCCAGAAGCCGCTCTGCCGGGCCAACGGCCGCTCGTCCTCGAGTGACCACGACGAACTATGGAACTCGATGACGGGCTTGCCGTAACAGGAGAAGGTGATCTCCTCGCGGTACCGGAAATCAGCCTCGAGCGTCGGATACCCACCGACTCCCTCGCCGCGCCACGTCCCGAGCAGGAACGCGAAGGGCTCGACGAGCTCGGGCAAGTCGGCCATGCACGGAGGCTAATGGACCTGTGGGTCAGGCCTCGGCTCGCCGCGGCCGGCGACGTCCGACGACGAGAAGGTGACTGCCGAGGAGGGAAAGCACGAGTGCGGCGGCCAGGTCGATCGCGACGTCGTCGCCGGTGAATGGCAGCGACGGCAGCGGCGAGTGCGCCGTCGTGCGATGCGGCGGCGTGCCGCCGGACGGCGGGTCGCCCGACTCCTTCGGCGGGCGCTTCCCGGGTGGGTCGGCGGGGGTCGAGACGGTGCCACCGGTGCCGGTGCCCCCACCGGTCGTGATGCCGCCGGTCCCGCCGGTCCCGCCTGTTCCGCCGGTTCCGGCCGGCCCACCTGACCCGCCGCCGGTGCCCCCTGTCGGCGGCGCGGGCGGCGACCGGTGGTGCAGGGCGGCGGTGGAGAGCCCGACCAGGCTGACGTCGACGCCCACCGTGTGCAGGCCGGCGAGACCGGACCCGGACGGCAGACCCGCGAGCGTGGATCCGAGCGACCCGAGCGACCCCGTCAGTGCCGCGGTGACCGCGGGCAGGCCGAGCCCGGTCAACGCCTGTTGGGTCGGCGTCAAGGCGGCCACGAGTCCGGATACAGCAGGGTCCGTGAGAGCGGCCAGGGCCGCGGCCGGCAGGGCCAGGTGCAGCGGCGTCAGCCCGGACGAACCTGTCGTGTCGGTGTCGGCGGGCAACGGCGAGGTGAGTGTCGTCGACTCGGTCAGGCCGTCGAGCACGGGCACGACCGACTGCACCACCGGAAGCTGCGCCAGCACCCCGGACAGGGCCGTGGTGATGTCCGCGAAGCGGCTCACCAAGTCGGTGCACGGGCCGGCGGGCACCGGCTGCCCCAGCACGGTCGCGCCGGTCACGGTGCAGGTGACACTTCCGGTGCCGGAGTTGTCGTCGGCGGCCGACGTGAGCGTGGCACCGAGAGTGCCTACGTCGAGCAAGGGCGCAGCGGTGAGCGCGGACACGAGTTGGGCCCGCAACGCACTCAGATCGGGCAGCGCTGCGAGGTCGTTCTGGAAGCCCGTGATCTCGTTGGTGAGCGTGGTCGTCAGGTTGTCGACAGTCGTCTGGGCGTCGGCTACTGCCTGGTTGACGAGCGCGACTTGGTCGGCGAGGACGTCGAGCGCGGCCTGGGCCGCCGTGACGGCTGCCTGGTCGGCTGACACTTGCTGCAGCAGCGTCGTGACGAGTTGCTGATCGGCGGTGACGTCGGTGTTGGCCTGATCCAGTTGCAGCTGAACGTTGGTGGCGCTCGCCTGCGCGGCGGTGAGAGTTGTCTGCGCGGCGGTCACGTCGGCTTGCGCAGCAGCAAGCTGGTTCTGCGCATCGGCGAGCTGCGCAGCGACCTGGTTGGCGAGCACCACCTGGAGAGGGTCGCCGAGCAGCGTCGACAGCAATGCACTGAGCGTGCTGACCTGACCGGTCCAGTAGGTGACCGCGGTGCTGGCGTCGTCGAGCTGTTGTTGCGCGGCGGCGACATCCGTGTTGGCGGCAGCGAGCTGCGCGGTCAGGTTCTGGGCGCTTGTCGTGTCGACGCCGAGCTGTTGCTGTGCTGCTTGCAGGGCAAGAAGATCGTTCGCGAGCTGGGTCTGTGCATCGGTGAGGGTCTGCTGCGCCGCACTCGTCGAGGGGATCGACGCCAGCAGTCCGGCCAATGCTGACTGTGCGGTCGCGAGCTGTGTAGCGGTGTCCTGAATCGTCGACAGCTCGGTCGTGAGTGCGCCGAGCTGGCCGGCGACCGGGCCTGCACCCGCGGGTAGCGGCAGCCCGAGCCCGGACACCAGGTCGACGAGGCCGCTCAGTGGCAACGCGTCGAGGACGTCCGTGGGCAGCAGGTCGCCCATGCCGACCTGCAGCCCGGTGACGGTGAGGCTGACGGAACTGGACGCCGCGTTCGGCTGCACGGTCGCATCGATGCCGTGCTGGCCCAGGTCGACGTGAACGGCGAGCGGTGCGGTGGTGGCAGTGCCCGTGAGTGTGTCGAGCGATGAGTGGGCGGTCTGGTTGGCAGCATTGACGTCGTACCCGACGATGTTGACGTCCGCTGCCGCCGACCCACTGGTCAGCGTGATGTCGTGATCGCCGGCCTGCGGTCCACCGGAGGTGTCGAGCGACCAGCCGGCCAGCGCGACCCCGAGCACGTGGCCACCGACGAGACCGAGGGAAGCAGCAACGTCAGTGTCCGTGAGCGCCTGGGCGGTCAGCGCGCCGAGGTCGACGGTGTGAGTGGTGCCGGCAGCATCGGTGATCGTGATGCGCGGCAGTCGAATGCTGCTGACAGCTTCGCCAGTACCCGGGGTCGGCGGGTTCACGCCGCTCGCCGGGCCGACGGCAGCGAAGCCGATCGCCATCACGGCCAAAGTCGTGATGACGCGGATGTGTCTAGTCATTTCTTGGATGCCATCGGCGACATGGCCAGGCGCTTGAAGCCATTCGGCCGATGACGAATCGGTACAGTTCGCGCATGCCTCTCGATCCGGAGATCCACGCCGTCCTCAGTGCCCTGGCCGCCATGAACGCACCGGCCATGAGTCAAGGCACCCCCGAGGCGGCCCGCACCGCCTTCCGGTTCATGACGGTCGACATGAGACGACCGGAAAACGTCATACCGGTGAAGGAAACCGAGGACGTCACGATCCCGGCCGAGCACGGCGACATGGCGGCCCGCATCTATCGGCCGGATGTCGTCGGCCCGACACCGACCGTGGTGTTCGTGCACGGCGGTGGCTTCGTCATCGGCGACATCGAGACCCACGACAACCAGGCCCGGGCGATCTGCGCCGGCGCCGACACCGTCGTCGTGAGCATCGACTACCGGCTCGCGCCGGAGGAGCCGTGGCCGGCTGCCGTCGACGACTCCTACGCAGCGGTGTGCTGGGCGGCGGACTCCATCGACGTGCTCGGCGGCGACCCGGACCGACTCGCGGTCGCCGGGGACAGCGCCGGGGGCAACCTCAGCGCGATCGTCGCGCTCCGCTGTCGCGACCATGGACCCTCGCTCGCGGCGCAGCTGCTCATCTACCCCGGCGTCGACATGGACCCGGACGCGCCGTACCAGTCGCGGATCGACAACGCCGAGGGCTACTTCCTCACCGCCGACGACATGGTCTGGTTCCGCGACCACTACCTCGGCACCGCCAACGACTTCACCGACCCCGTCATGTCACCGATCAAGGCGACGGACCTTTCCGGTCTTGCGCCCACGGTCCTGGCCACCGCGGAGTTCGACCCACTGCGCGACGAGGGCAATGCCTACGCTGATGCGTTGCGGGCTGCCGGAGTCGAGGTCGACGCGCAGTGCTACCCCGGAATGATCCACGGCTTCTTCGACATGGGGCCGTTGTCAGCAGGTGCGCGCGCGGCCATCGATGACGTCGTCGCGCGCTTCCGCACGCTGCTGTGGCAGTGAGCCGCCGCCTCGTTGTCAAAGCAACCGCCGGGTCGGATGCGCCCGAGCGATGCGCTCAGGCATTCACCGTGGCCGCCGTGGCAGCAGCAAGCGGCACTGACGTCTCGCTCTGGTTGACCGGCGAGGCGTCGTTGTTCGCGCTGCCGGGTCGAGCCGAAGAGTTCGAGCTACCGCACTCGGCGCCGCTGGCCGAGCTGCGCGATGCGATCCTCGGGACCGGCACCATCACGCTGTGCACGCAATGCGCCGCGCGACGCGGCATCACTGCGGACGACGTCTTGTCAGGCGTCCGCATCGCAGGCGCACAGACATTTGTCGAAGAAGTGCTGGCTGACGACGTCCAGGCACTCGTCTACTAGCGCCTACCTGCGGAGCCGCTCGACTGCCGCACGCTGCGACGGTATGGCCGGCACCGGGTCGGGGCGTCGCTCGTCGTCGTCATCGTCACGCCGACGACGACGCCACAGCCACAACAGCAGGCCGATCGCGGCAAGGATGATCAGCAGGATTGCCAACGGCACGAGCACGTGTCGGTTCTTGCTGAGTGGCACGGGCACGGCCTGCACCGGTGGGCCCACCGCTCCGTCGGCCGCCGGGAACGTGATCGTGGCCTTGGCGGCGCGTTTGACGAGGTCGCTCTGCAGTGTGATGCGTGCCGTCCAGGGGCCTGCCGGCAACGACTTGTCGAGGATCACCGTCACCGGCTCGGACTGGCCCGGCGCGAGCGTCGTACCGAGTTTCGCCGGGAACGGACCGGCAGTCAGCCCGCCCGGGCCGGTGAGCAGTTTGAGCGAGCCACTGAGGTCGATCGCACGCCCACCGATGTTGTGCACCTGAGCCAGGACCTCGGGGCGACCATCGTTCGTGCGCGCGCCGCTCAGACTGTCGATGCTGAAGTTGGTCGGCGGCGCACCACCGTTGCCGACGGACAGGTAGACGCGGATGCCGGTGCGCGCGACCTCATGGATCGGCCCCTGGCCAGGGATGCCGGCCTGCGCCCAGACGACGGCATAACGCTCCGCTGCCGACGCGTCAGCCGGGACGGCGATCGTCGCCCGGACCACCGCGGACTGTCCGGGGCTGAGGTGCAGCGTCGACGGCTCGACGCTGATCCACTGCGACAACTCGTCCGGTCGCTGTCCGGCGTACGGAGACCACAGACCGCCTTTGATCTCCGATCCCGCTGCATAGAGCGAGACGTCGAGCGGGCTCGTCGTACCGTCCGTCACCTGCATCTTGCGCGTGATGGTGACGCCGGGCGACAGGTGGTCGATGACGTAGATGTGCGCACGCGGATCGTTCGCGAGCGCCGTTGGTGCCTCGAGCAGTTCGATGCCGAGGCCCGGGCCGGTCCGGGGGGACCCGGTGCGATCCGGTGCTGAGTACGCCGGAGTGACCGGGGCCACGAAGGCCCCGGCCACTGCGAGCGATGCGAGTAGGCGTCGCATGTGGTCAGCTGGCTCCCTGCGTCAGGAAACCGAGTGAGTGATCGTACCGCTGTAGGTGCCGGCAACCTGTGACGGCAACAGCGTGAACGTGACCGTGGGGGTCCACGTCACGGTGTCGTTGCCGGTGCCGGCCCACTGGCCGACGTTGGCGCCGGTACCGGCCAGGCTGACCGGGGTACCGATGGTGCCCGCAGGAACGAACGCACCGACCTGGCCGAGCTGGGCAGTGCCGACACCGGCCCAGTAGCCGACGCTCGCCTTGGCGACCGTCTCGTCGGCGGACGCACCACCGGTGGTGAAGTTGGTGCTCGACGCGGCAGCGGTCCACGTCGCCGTCAACGCACCGCGGCCGTCGGTGACCGTGACGTTGCCGAGTGCGTGTGACAGCGTTCCGGCGCCGGTGCTGGCCGTCCCGAGGTTGACCGGGGTGACCGAGCCGTCCGGCACGGCGATCGACAGGCCGCCGCTCGCCGTCAAACTGAACGTGCTTGGCGTGTCACCGGCGCCGGCATTGGCGGCAACCGGCACGAACGCCGCGAGGCCGACGGACATCGCCGCGGCCATCGTGAAGATCAGGGGCTTGCGCATTGTTCCTCCGGGCAGTTACGTCGCCAACAGGGCCATGGCGACTGCTTACGAAGGACTAGATCGGGAAGCCGGACAGCGCGATCGATGACTAGTAATGACTATCTTGATCAACAGCCAAATGGAGTAGTGGCAAGGCGATCGGACTAAGTTGTCGCCGTGCCTGATGTCGTAACCCTCGACAACGCCGGACTTTCCCGACTCGATCTCGTGCTGCTCGGATTGCTGACAGACGACGCACTCCCGCCCGCATCGACCTATGTCGACGAAGAGGGCACACCTGTCGCGATCCGGGACGACGGACGCATTGTCGCGACGCGTCCGATGCCGTGGGAACGACCCGAGGACGTGCGCGCCGTCGGGCCTCGCCCGGTGGTCATCCCGGCGGTGGAGCGTCTCCCGGTCGGTGATGTGCCGACCGATGCGGTGGTCCTGATGCCGGTCGGCGGGGGACGACCGGACGACGCCCGTCGGCCGATGTGGGGACAGGCGTGGTCTGCGGCAGCGAGTCGCGCGGGCGCCCTCGTCGTACCGGTCCCGATCGATCCGGGCGATGCGGCCACGCGCGCCACGGAGCTGGCCGCGGCTTACACCGGCGGGCCGGTCGTGGAGGTGGACACGACTCCGCAACCGGCCGGCGTCGGCCGCACGGTCTTCTTCACCGGCCTGTCCGGCTCCGGCAAGTCGACGGTCGCTCGCGCGTTGGTCGAACGGCTGGCCGGCACCCGCACGATCACCCTGCTCGACGGTGACGTCGTGCGGACACATTTGTCCAAAGGACTCGGCTTCTCCGCCGAGGACCGCGACACCAACATCCGTCGGATCGGCTGGGTCGCTGCCGAGGTGACCAAGCACGGCGGGCTTGCAGTGTGCGCGCCGATTGCGCCGTACGACGCCACCCGCAAGTGGGTCCGCGGCACGGTCGAGGCGGCCGGCGGTCCGGGTTCGTTCCTGCTTGTCTGGATCTCGACGCCGCTCGAGGTCTGCGAAGACCGCGACGTGAAGGGCCTCTATGCGAAGGCCCGACGCGGTGAGATCACCGGCTTCACCGGCATCGACGACCCCTACGAAACGCCGGCCGACGCCGACCTCGTCATCGACACTTCGGTGACGGACCTCAGCGACGCGGTCGACCAGGTGATCAGCCGCCTCACCTGAACCTGCGGGCGGGAGCGTTAGTCGCCGGTCGCCGGCGACATCAGGCAGAAGACGTTGCCGTCCGGGTCGAACGCTTGGCGCCAGACCGAGCCGACCTCCTGGTAGCGCTGACCAAGCGTGCCGCCGAGCGCGACAACCGTCTGCGCCGCGGCATCGATGTCGGGCACGTGCAGGTCGATGTGCACGGCGGCCGCCGGCGTGCCGTGCACCCGCTGGAAGGCGAGGCGCACCGGCGGTGCCGGGCCGTCGCCGATGACGGCGTAAGCGCCACCTTCGAAGCTCACCGCGAGCGACATCAACGTCGTATAGAACTCGCGCAGTCGGTCGGGATTCGAGCTGCTCAGCGTGACGTAGGCGAGTACCGGCGGAGCCGGCTCGTGCGCGTTCAACGCTCGGTGGCGTCGGTGCCGGCGAGGCCGTGGGCCGCCGTGAGGAGTCGGTCGGCGATCGACGGGTCGCAGATGACCAGGTCGAGGGTCAGCCGCTCAGCGGTGTTGTAGTCCAACGGCGAACCGTCGAGCCGGCTGACGTGCAAGCCTGCAGCGCGAGCGACCGCGACGGGCGCGGCCGAGTCCCATTCCTTCATCCGGCCGCTGTGCACGTAAGCGTCGACATCGCCGAGCACGACCGACATCGCCTTCATCCCTGCGCTGCCGATAGGCACGGGCACGCCGTCGACCTGCTCGGCGAACGCGTCGAACCAGGTCGGTCGGCGGGTCCGGCTGACCGCCAGCCGCAGCGGTCCGGACGGCGCGTTCCGGCTCGGCAGCCCACCGGCGGTCGTGAGCGTCCGCCCCAGGCCCGGCAATGCCACCGCGCCCGCGGTCAGGCCCCCGATCTCGTTGGCGGCGGCCCGCTCCCAGAGCGCAACGTGCACCGCCCAGTCGGTGCGACCCTCCTCGCCGAACTCCAGCGTGCCGTCGAGAGGGTCGACGATCCACACCCGGTCAGCCCTGAGTCGGGACCGGTCGTCGCTGCCCTCCTCGGAGAGCACCGCGTCGTCCGGCAGTGCCGCCTCCAGGGCCGCTGCGAGGAACTCGTGCGACCGGCGGTCGCCTTCCTTGCGCAACGCGTCCGGCTCGGCAAATCCCATGTCGTTGCGCAGCGCGAGAAGCAACTCCCCCGCTGCCGAAGCCAGCTCACCCGCTAATTGCGCGTCGTCGGCCGCGGTCACAGCATCATGCCGGAGCCGACGGTGGCGCCGGTTGACTCGTCGATGAGCAGAAACGAGCCGGTGATGCGATTGCGTCGGTATTCGTCGGTGAACAGCGGCTGCGTCGTGCGCAACGTGACGCGCCCGATCTCGTTGAGCGACAGCTCGGTCGCGGTCTCGTCGCGGTGCAGCGTGTTGACGTCGATGCGGTAGTCCAAGTCGCGCACCTGCGCCCGCGCGCTGCGGGTCGTGTGCTTGATGGAGTACATCCCGCGCACCTGAAGCTGCGAGTCCTGCGACAACCAGCAGATCATCGCCTCGACATCCTGCGAGACCCTCGGTTGGTTGTGCGCTCGGCAGATCATGTCGCCGCGGCTGACGTCGACGTCGTCGGCGAGACGGAT
>DATBDO010000136.1:0-18903 GCA_036269855.1 Mycobacteriales bacterium | reverse complement strand
AGCACCCCAGCGCACAAGACGCCTGCCTCGACGGTGCAGCCCGCTGCCACCGCGACGGTTCGGCATTCGATGAGCACGAGCCAGCTCCGGACGTCGATAGACCGTCCAGCTACGTCGACCTATGTTTCTCGTCACCCGTTGGGTCCGGGAACCCAAGTCACCGTTCGAGTGGCGGCGACCACCCCGGCCGGGGATGCGTCGTTCGAGACCACGTTCTCGCGGAGCCCCGGTCTTGGCGTTGTCTGTGACCGCGACTCCGTCGTTAGCTGCAACTAGCTGTTACAGCGCAGGCACGCACGTGTCTTCAGTTACGTGGATGAGAGTGCCGAGCCCGGTGGATGTGGAGTTGCATTCCGTCGCCAACGGGTAGGGCACGCATATCGGTCCTACCGCGTAGTTGCCGGCTACACCGGTAACACCTTCCGCCGTACACACTGGCAGGGCCGAGGCGGGCGTGGCCGTCAGCACGACCATGCCGGCGGAGCCGAGCGCGATGGCGCCAGCAAAGAACAGACGAAGCATGGGGTCACCTCATGATGCTGGGGATATAGGCGACAGTTGCTCGGAGCCGGCACTGGCTGCCGTTCAACCGCCTATATCTCTACGTTCGACCCGCGAAAAGCGTTACCTACCGCAGCCGCAGATCGCGGTGTCAGCAGAAACGGACGATGATGTCGAGCGACCCCGGACGGTGACATAAGGGAAGGCCATGCGGCTCGTAGACACGGTCAGACAGGCCTGGCACGACGACACCACGGTGCCCGTTCTCCCTCCCGGCGCCGATCCGGCTTCAGCCGCCGGTAACGGGGGGAGCGCGGTGCTCAGCCTCCGGCGCTCCATCGGCGCCCTCGCGCTGGCCCTCCCGCTGTTGATCACGGTCGTCGACCTGTTCCTGCCTACGGTGACCTGGCACGTACGCGGCTCGCTGAGCGCCTATTACTACGGCGGCAGCCGGGAACTGTTCACCGGCGGTCTTGCCGCGACCGGCGCGCTGCTCGTCGCCTTCAAGGCGTTGGACCGGCGGTTGGAGTTCTGGCTGACGTTCGCAGCCGGCGTGCTCGCCGTCTTTGTCGCCTTCTTCCCGACGACGTCATGCGACGGTTGCGGCGCGTCTACTCCACTGCAGTCCGCGATCGGCGCGGACATCGTCCGCGACATCCACTACGCCTCGGCATTCACGATGATCGGCTTGCTAGCGGCGACCTGCCTCCTGTGGGCAATCCTCGAACGGCATACGGGGGTCGGCAGCGAGCGTTACCGCTGGCTGCACATCGCGTCCGCGGCCGTGATCCTGGTCGCGGTGATGTTTGGCCTGGTGATGGTGCTCACCAGCCCGATCTTCGACCAGGAGCTGCTGGTCGTGGAGTGGGTGTCTGTCTGGGCGTTCGCCATGTCCTGGCTGTTCATCGGCCCGGCCTACAAGGCGCGCGAAGCTGCTCGAGCCGAGGTAGCCGCGGAACATTGAGCCCGCGCGGTGACCGTAGAGATCGCCCAGCCGACCGCCGAGAAGCGCAGGCTCGTGCGGATCGACGGCGACCCGCCGTCGCCGAGTCTCGATTCGGTCTTCCGGAATGCGAGGATGTCGCGCGATGACGACCACCGACGTACTGGACCGGGCCCGCGCAACCGTGCTGGCGACCGGGGTCGGCCTCGACGAGGCCGACGTGCTCGCCTGCCTGCGCCTTCCGGACGACCTCCTGCCGGACCTGCTCGCCCTCGCTCATGACGTACGACGCCGGTGGTGCGGTGACGAGGTCGAAGTCGAGGGCATCGTTTCGGTGAAGACCGGCGGCTGCCCGGAAGATTGCCACTTTTGTTCTCAGTCCGGCCTTTTCACTTCGCCGGTGCGTGCTGCGTGGTTGGACATTGCCCAGCTGGTGCGGGCCGCCCGGGAAACGCGCGAGACCGGCGCCACCGAGTTCTGCATCGTTGCGGCGGTTCGCGGGCCCGACGCCCATCTCCTCGAACAGGTCGGAGCCGCTATCGAGGCGATCCGGGCTGACGGCAACGACGTCAACGTTGCCTGTTCCCTCGGCATTCTCACCCAGGCACAGGTCGACGAGCTCGCCACGATGGGTGTGCACCGCTACAACCACAATCTCGAAACTGCACGCTCCCACTTCCCAGCTGTTGTGACGACGCACTCCTGGGAGGAGCGCGACGAGACCTTGCGTCTGGTCCGCACCGCCGGGATGGAGGTGTGTTGCGGCGGCATCCTCGGCATGGGTGAGTCCGTCGAGCAACGAGCCGAGTTCGCCGCACAACTGGCGTCGATCGAGCCGGACGAGGTGCCGATGAACTTCCTCGACCCGCGCCCCGGGACGCCGTTCGCCCACCTACCGGTGCTGTCGACGGCGGACGCTTTGCGCGCGATCGGCGCATTCCGCCTCGCCCTCCCGCGCACTGTGCTGCGATTCGCCGGCGGCCGAGAGATCACCCTTGGCGACCTGGGCACCCGGGACGGGCTCCTCGGCGGCATCAACGCCGTGATCGTGGGCAACTACCTGACCACACTTGGCCGCCCCGCGGTCGACGACCTCGCGCTTCTCGACGAACTGCGGATGCCGGTCAAGGCGCTGTCGGCGACGTTGTGAGCTATTGCCCGCGTTGCGGCACCGCCGCGGACGCCGGCGACCATGCCCTGTGCACGCAGAAGCTCGAGCTCGAACCGCCCCGGTTCTGTCGCGAGTGCGGTCGCCGGATGACCGTGCAAGTGCTGCCGACCACGTGGTGGGCGCGTTGCTCGAGACACGGCGAGGTCGGCCCGACATCCGAAGTCACCTGACCGGCGCGATCCACCCGAGATAGGCGGCGATCGTCTCGTCGATCACGGTCGACTCGGCCGGCCAGCCGGCGGCTCGTGTCTTTGCGGCGGTGGCTAGCGCTGCGCGTTGCCCCGGGTCGTCGACGAGCCGGCGGATCCCGTCGGCCAGCGCCTGCGCGTCGGCGGGTTCGACGATGACGCCGGAGTCGCCGACGAGCTCCGGCAAGCCACCGACCCTCGGTACGACGACGGCGCAGTCGCGCAGCATCGCCTCCTGGACCGCGAACGATCGGGCTTCCCATGCACTCGACAGGGCGAAGACGTCGGCGGCGACAAGCAGGTCGCCGACGTCGAAGCGTTCCCCGAGCAACCGCACCGGTGCGCCGGTGCGCTGGATCTGCTCGGACAGCTCGAGCTGAAGCCGTCCCCCGCCGACGATCAGCACCTCGACGTCAACGCCCGCGCGCGCAAGCAGTGACGCAGCGTCGACCAGCACGTCCAGACGCTTCTGCGGCACCAACCGAGCCACCGTCAGGACTACCACTTGAGAACCGATGCCGAGCCGATCCCGGATCTCCGCGCGCGCGCCGCTCGGCGGCGGTAGGTCGGGGGCCGGGAGCATCGTCAGCCGGGCGTCGCGGGCGCCGAGCGCCCGGGCTCGGTCGACCAGGTCCTGCGACGCTCCGAGGACCAGATCGGAACCACGTGCAACCGCGCGTTCGCCCCGACGAAGCACTTGCCGGTGCACAGCCGAACCCAGCACTGCGTTGTGCCAGGTGATGACGAGCGGCTGCCCGCCCCGGCGAGCGGCAGTTGCCGCGATGCTTGGTCGCAGCCCATGCGCGTGGACCAACTCGACGTCGCCGACAGCAGCCCGCAGTCGAGCAACTGTCCGTGGATCGAAGAATCGCCATCCCTTGCCGATAGCCACCGGTACGAATCCAGCGCCCAGCCCGCTGAACCCGAATGCTTCATCGACACTCGCCGGCGCGCAGACGGTGACCTGTGCACCGCGGTTTTGTAAGCCCACCGCGAGTGCACGCACGTGCCGACCGACGCCGCCGGTGCTCGTCCCGAGAACGAGGGCGATCCGCCGGCCGCTGATGCCCGCCGGGTCGATCGCCATAGGGCGTCACCGTCTCACGCGGGCGTCCGTCCCGTGTAGCCGAGCAGCCGGTCCTGTGCCGACGCGTCCGCGCCGACGTCCACTTCCGGCTTGAATATTTGTTTGCGCTGCTCGTCGGTGAACTTGCCGTGGATGACGTCGTACGACGCCTCGGCAAGGCCGGCCGGCATCGTGTCGTCGTGCCCGGTCGCGCGGGCCAGGTCCCAGCTATGCAGCAGCAGGTCGCTGAAGGCGATGCCGAGGGCAGGGCCGGTCTTGTCGATCGCGCCTTCTTTGCTGAACGCGCTGATCACATCGGTCTGCGTGCGCTCGACGTCGGCGGCCGGGTCGTTGCCGAGCAGATCGGGCGGGTTCGGCCCGGGCGGGGACACGTCCTCGCCGCGAGCGGATCCGGCGAAGTAGCGCTGGGTGTCCAGCATGTGGTTGAGGAGGTCGCGAACCGTCCATTCCTCGCACGGCGTCGCGGCGGTGAGATCGGTTGCGCCGGCAACGATCTGGCTCGTCCAGGCTCCGGTGCGTCGGTAGAGATCCAGCAGGTCGACGCTCATGGCTGCGCTCCTCTCGGTTACTCCCTTCCTACCCGACCTGGCCACGAAATGGCCCATTTGGCCCCTTTTGTGACGGGGGCTGATCGGCCGATTACCTCTGCATGAGGCGTGCTGCCGCGGTTGTGGCTCTCATCGCTGCCGGAGTGTCCGCAAATGCCGCCTGGGCATCGGCGCGCCGCCACCCGGACCACAACATCCCGGCGAAGCCGTCGTACGACGCCGCTTGCGCGAACTACCGATCCAACTCGGCCGACTGCATCTCGAAGGCGGTCGCCGCGATCAACCATGCGCGGTCGCTGGAGCACGTGCGACCGATGATCTTGCCCGACAACTTCGCCAGGTTGACCTACTCGGAGCAGACCTTCGTCGTCACCGACCTCGAGCGGGTCGACCGCGGGTTGCGGCCGTTCCGCGGGATCACCGCAAAGCTCAACCGGACCGCCCGGCAGGCTGCGGTCGCCGACGCGGATCCCGCACCGGCCTACGCAGCCATCGGCGAGTTCGTGTTGCTGAACTACCAGAGCAACTGGACGAGCAACTTCGGTCCACTGGCCGGTGACTACGGCTGGATGTACGACGACGGATATGGCAGCTACAACATCGACTGTTCGTCACCGTCGTCCCCCGGCTGCTGGGCGCACCGCGACATCATCCTGGCGTCGTACAAAGACAAGCCGTCATTGGTCAGCGGAGTCGGTAGCGACAACCAGAACGGTCTCGTCTCGATCGCACAACTCTTCGTCGCAGGTAAGGGACAACACCCGACCTTCACTTACACCTGGCGGCAGGCGCTCAGACACGGTGCGGGCGGCCAGCGTCATTCGTAGTAGAGCTTCTGCGGGCCCGGGAAGGTCCACGCGAGGGCGTCTCGGAGTTGGTCTCGCCAGTTCTCCCAGGAGTGCCCGTCGCGCGCTTCGGTGTAGCGGACGTCCGCACCGGTGCTCTCGAAGACGTGCACCATCGACCGGTTCGGCACGATCAGCGGTTCGTAGACACCGCAGGTCATGAAGATCTTGTCCGCCACTCGGCGCGGCCTCGCGCGGTAGCGGTTGACGAACTTGACCACCGGATCGAAGACCGGACCGCCGCCGTGGTCGGTTCCGATGTCAGTGAAGACGAACGATCCGGACATCAGGATGAGGTTGCCGTAGACATCCGGTGACCGGTACGCCGCGGCCAGCGACGCGACGGCGCCGAAGGATGACCCCAACAGGCCTCGACCGGCGCGCTGACCGACAAGGGGTAGGGAGACTTCGAGCTCCGGCAGCAGCTCGTCGCCGAGGAAGCGGGAGTGCGCGGCCGAGTTGGCGTATTCGACCAGGCGATCCTCGGGATAAGTGAAGGCGACGACCGTTGCGGCGACGTCCATCCGGTGAATGAGGTTGTCGAGCACGGTTTGCATAGCGGCGTACTGCAGGAAGTCGCCGCCGTCGTGCACGACCAGCAGCGGGTACGACGCGGTCGGACGAAACCGCGCCGGGAGATAGAGCGTCACTCGCGCGTCGCGGCCGAGGGCGCGGCTTCGTACGACGAGGTCTCGCAGCTCGCCGGGGCGGGCCTCGGGGTCCGGCTCCACCCAGTCGGGCGTCTCGTAGCCGATGCCGAAGCACACCGACGAGGAGCCGACCGGGCTGTGCGACACGCGCTGGTTGAGCGGGTCGTTGAAGCGTTCATAGTGCTCGCCGCGGCGGATCTCGATCTGGTATTCGATCCGCGAGCCTTCCGGGAGTTCGAGCACCAGGTACCAGAGATCGGTGCCGCGCAAGTGGCGCATCGGAATGCGGTCGGGGAGCCCGACTATCCGTTGGCAGATCCATGCCTCGTCGGCTTCACCCCGCCACACGAACGTGCAGTGCGGCCCCTCGACGATCGGCACCTCGCGGCCGTCGAGGAAGCGGTCGACCGCGTCGCTGTCGATCGGCTTCGACGTCTTGAGCCGGTTGATCGCCAGCCGGCCGGGACTGACGTCGGTCGGCGCGCTCATACGTCCACCTCGACGATGCGGCCGTCCGGGTCGATGACCCGCGCCTGTGCGGGTGGCGCACCGGCGTCGAGATCCACCGTGACGCCGTCGTCGAGGACGAGACATCTGGCCGGTGCAAACCTGCGTGCCAGCACGGACATCCGCAACAAGTCGTCCGTCCGCAGTCGCCGCCGCGCGTGGGGCAGTGCCACAAACCCCGGCGCGACGCCGAGGCCGGTGTCCAGCAGCTCCGCTTGAGCAGGAGCATGGGCGGCCCGGTCGTGGAAGAGGACCACGCGATCGGTCAGTGCCATCGCCCCGGCTGACCACGCCACGATGCGGTGTGGGAGCCCGTCGGCCACCCGGAACAGGTCGAGCACCGCGAGCAGGTCCCCGACGTGACCACCCGCGACGACGAGGCAGTCGGCGTGCAAGAGCGCGCCGGCCACCTCCTCTCGATGCTTGACGACCATCTCGCGGTCGTAGGGCTGCCAAGCATCGCGGAATGCGGCCCGGAGCTCGGCAATCCGGCCGAGGTGCATCTCGTCGATCTGCTGGACGACGGCGAGCGCGTCGTCCAGGGCGATGGCCTGGATGCGCGGATGCCCATCGGTCCGGTGCGCGACGGCATAGGTGGCACGAAGAGCGTGATCGAGCCTGAGGAGGTAGAGCTGCTGCAGTTCATCGAGGACCACCCGGTGCTCGCGCTCGGCCCGCGCGTAGTCGGGATCTGCCTGCAGAACATCCATCCAGCGCGCGTGGAGGCGGAGGTTGAGTCCCCTTTCGCCGAGCAGCGACATCAGTTCGGCGTCGTCCGTCTCGCGCTCCTGCCAGCCGGCGGTGACGGCGGCAATCGGCCCGCGCACGTCGAGCGCGGCGAGGACCCGGTCGAGGGTCGGCCGGCGCTGGGGGCCGAGCAGGGTGACGGAAGGCGGCAACGGCGTCAGTGTGCGTAGACCTGCACGGTGCGGCCGACGTCGTCGAGCATCCCGTGCAACGTGTCGTAGTCCGGATGGCGCATGCGGACATAGGCGTTGGCCATGTAGCCGGCGGCCACCGGCTGCGTTCCGGTGCCTGGCGGCGGGAGGTGGGCGTCGATGACCCACATGCCGTGCCGGGCTTGGATGTCGTCGACCCCTGAGTAGCCGGAGATGCTGCCGTCGTTGTCAGGACGGAGCGCGACGATGCCGGCCGAGTACTGACGGGACGGTTTGCCCCAGACCTGGCCGTGGACGACCGAGTCGGCCCATTGCCGGTAGATGTCGATGTCGTTCGCGGCGGAGTAGAGGTCCCATGCACCGACACCCGGCGGGCGACATCCGATCTCGCTGAACTTCAAGCCTTTGTCCCCGAAGAACCACTCCATGTGGGTCGCAGTCGTGCCGATGCCGAGTGCTTCGTTGACCCGATGGCCCATCTCGCGCAGTTGCTGGTAGTCGCCGACTGAATCGATGCGGTTGGTGGCGATGAACTGCGGTGAGATCCAACGGGTCCGCATCGCCTCCAGCACGTTGGGGAAGTAGTGCGAGACGAAGTCGATGGCCGCATAACCATTGACGGACAGCGTGTCGTAGAAGCCCTCGTGGCCTTCGATGAACTCCTCGACCGCAATGGACTCGACGTGCTGGCCACCGAACATGCCGAGCGCCGCCTCGAGCTCGGCGTCGTTGTCGACGCGGGTCGTGTCGAGCGCACCGGCACCGGTCCGGGGCTTGAGGATCAGCGGATAGCCGACCGTGCGCGCGAAGTCCCATACCTGGTCAGCGGTTGACACACCTGCCGAGGCGGCGGTCGGTACGCCTGCGCTGCGCAACGCCTCCTTCATCGACGGCTTGTCCCGGCAGAGCCAGGCCGTGCGGACCGACGTGCCGGGGATCGTGCAGTTTTCGCGGACTTGAGCGGTCGGCAGCGTGTGCGCCTCGATGGTGGTCTCGATGCGGTCGACCCAGACCTTGTCCTGAAGCCAGCGGACCGTATCGGTCATCACGCCGACGTCCACCACGCTCGGGACGACGTGGTAGTGCGACATCCACGATCTGAGCTCGTCGTCGAGCCACTCGCTCGGCTTCTCGCCGACGCCGATGACCGTTGCTCCGACTTCGGCAAGCGCACGCACGAAGTGACGCTGCGTAGGCGGGAAGAACGGCTCGACAAAGACGACGTTCATGAGAGGGAGGCTACCCAGCGGGGTAGGTTCCGCCTCGTGGTCGTCGCAGCATTTGTGGCGCCGTACCTCCTCGAGGCGACGGCTCGCTTCGTGGTCAACGCGGCGACCCTGCCCGACGTTCGCCTCGGGCTGATCACGTGTGAGCCGCTGGAGGCGATCCATCCGGACCTGCGCGGGCGGCTCGCCGGCCATTGGCGGGTCGACGATGCGCTCGACCCAGGTCAGCTTGCCGCGGCAGTCGCGGGCCTGTCCGGGCAGATGGGACGGGTGGAGCGGCTGGTCGGCGCGCTGGAGCAGTTGCAGGTGCCGCTCGCGCAGGTGCGCGAGGGCATCGGCATCGCGGGCATGGACGTCGGCACGGCGCTCAATGTGCGGGACAAGTCGCGCATGAAGGAGACGCTGCAGGCAGCGGGAGTGCCGTGCGCTCGGCATGCCTTGGTACGAAGCGCGGCAGAAGCGGTTGCCTTTGCCGACCAGGTCGGGTTTCCGCTCGTTGCCAAACCGCCTGCTGGCGCGGGGGCTCAGGCGACGTACCGGCTCGACGACGGCGACATGATGCGCGGCTGGCTCGGCGCGGTGCCGTTGGGTGCCGATGCCCCTGCGTTGCTCGAGGAGTTTCTGACCGGCGAGGAGCACTCGTTCGACAGTGTGTCGATCGGTGGCGAGACGGCGTGGTCATCGATCTCGGACTACCACCCACCACCGCTCGATGTGCTGCGCAACCCATGGATCCAGTGGATGGTGCTGCTGCCGCGCGAGATCCACGGGCCACAGTACGAGGGAATCCATAAATGGGGTCCGGCGGCGCTACAGGTCCTAGGCGTGCGCGACGCGCTCACGCACATGGAGTGGTTCCGTCGCCCGGACGGGTCGGTGGCGATCTCGGAAGTCGCGGCGCGACCGCCGGGTGCGCAGCTGACGTCGATGCACGGTTACGCGCACGACTTCGACCTTTACCGTGCGTGGACCGAGCTGGTGATCCTCGACCGGTTCGCGCCACCGGAACGGCGGTTCGCGACCGGCACCGCATATCTGCGGGGGATGGGGCACGGGCAAGTCCGAACGGTGCACGGCGTCGACGAGGTGCAGCGTCGGATCGGGAACCTTGTCGTGGAAGCACGTCTGCCCCGACCCGGGCAATCGGCCGCGTCCGACTACCTGGGTGAGGGTTACGTGATCGTGCGTGATCCGGAGACGTCGGTTGTTCGTGAGGCCTTGCAGGCGATCGTGACCGGCATCCGCGTCGAGATCGCGGAGGCGCGATGAACATCGTGATGCTGTCGCCGGGTTATCCGGCCGAGATGGCTTACTTCACGCGCGCACTGGCGAGTGTCGGTGCTCGGGTGATCGGGTTGGGTGACCAGCCGACGCAGTCGCTGCCTGACGCAGCCCGGCAGTCCCTGGCGCACTACGAGCACGTCAACCTCGCGGACACCGACGCCGTACTCCGTGCACTTCGTGGGCTGTCCCAGCACGCATCGATCGACCAGGTCGAGTGTTTGTGGGAGCCCTACATGATTCTCGCGGCCCGCATCCGCGAGACGTTCGGCCTGCCCGGCATGACGGTGGAGCAGACGGTGCCGTTCCGGGACAAGGAAAAGATGAAGCAGGTGCTCGACGCCGCCGGCATCCGGACGCCGTGGCACTTCAGTACGACGTCCGTCGCCGGCGTGTGGGAGGCAGCCGAGAAGATCGGCTACCCGATCATCGTCAAGCCGATCGCCGGTGCCGGTTCGGCAGACACCTATCGCGTCGACTCGGCCGAGCAGCTGAGCGATGTGCTGCCACTGCTAAGGCACGTGCCCGAGGTGAGCGTGGAGGAGTTCGTCGACGGTGAGGAGTTCACGTTCGACACGATCTGCGCCGGCGGCGAGATCCTCTTCGAGCACGTGCTCTGGTATCGCCCGCGGCCGCTGCAGATGCGGATGCACGAGTGGGTCTCGCCCGTGTCCATCTCGCTCCGAGACATCGACGTCGCGCACGTCCAGGGCGGTCGCGCGATGGGGCGCGCGGTGCTTGCCGCTCTCGGCTTCCAATCCGGCTTCACGCACATGGAGTGGTATCGCAAGCCCGACGGTGAAGTCGTCTTCGGTGAGATCGGAGCCCGACCGCCGGGGGCGCGAGTGGTCGACCTGATGAATGTCGCCACCGACGGCGACACCTACGCCGGCTGGGCGCAAGCCGTCGTACATGGCGGGATGCAGCCGCTGGAACGCCGCTACAACGCGGGCGCGATCTTCAAGCGCGCGCGCGGCACCGGGCGCATCACCCACAGCGAGGGCCTCGACTCGCTCCTGGCGAAGTACCGCGAACATGTCGCGCTGCTCGACCTGCTGCCGGTCGGTGCGCCGAGACGAGACTGGCGGTCGACGGTGACCGGTGACGGCATGATCGTCGTACGGCATCCCGAGCTGCAGAAGGTCATCGAGATGACCGAGGAGTTCGCTGAAGACTTCCAGCTCTACGCCGGCTGACTGCTCCTCCGGACTTGTCAGACGCTGCCAGGGCTATAGCACTGCCACGGTCTGACAAGTCTGGGGGTCAGCAGAGTTCGTCGAGGTATTGGGGGAGCATCCGGCGCCAGGTCTGCCAGTCGTGCGGCCATTCCTGGCCCCATGCGTCGACGCGGTTGGGGATGCCCTTGCTGCCGAGCACCTCACCGGTCGCCCACGACTCGCCCGGGTCCTCCCACGCGCCCTGGCCGCAGGCCAGGATCACGAACCGTTGCCGAAGCGCCTCCAGATGCTCGCCGTCGAGCCCAGGCACGAACGCGGTCGGTGACGCGAAGAAGAGGTCCTGGCTGAACTGGTCGTCGAAGAACCGCTGCAAGCGATAGGTGCCGCTCATCCCTACCGCCGCGCGGAACACCTGCGGATAGCGGCACAGCACCGCCACCGCGTTGAAAGCCCCGATCGACGCACCGGCGGTGACGATCGGCACCTCCTCGCCGCCGAGGTCGGCGCGGATCGCCGGCACCACCTCGTTGACGACGCAGTCGTGGAACTGGTTGAGCAGCCACATCCGGTACTCCGGCGAACCCGCCTTGGTCACCATCGCGAACCCCGCGACGCTGTCGCAGGAGTAGAGCTTGATCCGGCCCGCCTCGATCAGCGGCCAGCACGCCCCCACGAGGTCTTGTCGCTCGATCTCTTCCGCGTCGCCCCCGGCAGTCGGAAATACCAGCACCGGGGTGCCGAAGTGGCCCCAGCGGGCAAGACCGATGGGGTGCTGCAGGCGCTGGGAGTACCAGCTCTCGGTCGCCTTCACGTCGTACCCCTTGCGTACGTATCGTCTGACTCGCGGCGGGAGGAGCCATCGTGGGCGAGAAGGTCGCGGCGCGGACGTTCTCTCGGGACGACCGCCAACGCTACCGGGAGAAGCTCCATGCCTGCCTGGACGTCTTCGGTCGGATGCTCGGGGAGTCCCGGTTCGACTTCGAGCGGCCGCTCACCGGGATGGAGATCGAGTTCAACCTGGTCGACGACGCGCACGACCCCGCGATGCGCAACGCCGAGGTGCTCGACGCGATTGCCAGCGAGGTCTTTCAGGCCGAGGTCGGTCAGTTCAACATCGAGCTCAACGCCCGCCCCGGCGCTCTAGCCGGCTCCGCCGTCGACAACCTGGAGACCCGGTTGCGGGCGAGTCTCAACGAGGCGGACGCGCGCGCGCGCGACATCGGCACGCACATCGTCATGATCGGCATCCTCCCGACCCTGCTGCCGGAGCACCTCAACGCCGACTCGCTGTCCGCGAACCCGCGCTACGCGCTCATGAACGAGCAGATCTTCGCGGCGCGAGGTGAAGACCTGCACATCGAGATCGACGGGCCGGAACGGTTGGCGATTTACGCCGACACGATCGCACCGGAGGCCGCTTGCACGAGCGTGCAGTTCCATCTTCAGGTGAGTCCGCAGGACTACGCGGCGAACTGGAACGCAGCGCAATGTGTGGCGGGCATCCAGGTCGCGCTCGGTGCCAACTCGCCGTTCCTGTTCGGCAAGGAGTTGTGGCGGGAGACGCGGATCGCCCTTTTCGAGCAGGCGACCGACACTCGGCCGCAGGAGCTCAAAGCACAGGGCGTGCGGCCGCGCGTGTGGTTCGGCGAACGGTGGATCACGTCGGTGTTCGACCACTTCGAGGAAAACGTGCGTTACTTCCCGGCTCTGCTGCCGGTCTGCGAGGACGAGGACCCCGCGACGGTGCTGGACCGCGGCGACGTCCCGACGCTCGGCGAGCTGCGCATGCACAACGGCACCATCTGGCGATGGAACAGACCTGTGTACGACGTCCAGCGCGGCCAACCGCATCTCCGCGTGGAAAACCGCGTACTCCCCGCCGGGCCAACGATCGTCGATGTGATGGCCAACGGTGCGCTCTACTACGGCCTGCTGCGCGTCCTTGCCTACCAGGACCGGCCGGTCTGGTCGCAGATGTCCTTCGCGACGGCCGAGGACAACTTCAACGAAGGCGCGCGTCGCGGGATCCATGCCCAGCTCTATTGGCCCGGTGTCGGCACCGTTCCGGCGACTGAGCTCGTGCTCCGGCACCTGTTGCCGCTGGCCCACCAGGGTCTGGCGGAGTGGGGGGTCGACCGCTCGGTCGCGGACAGGTTGCTCGGCATCATCGAGCGTCGCTGTCTTACGCACCGCAACGGTGCCGAGTGGCAGGCAGACACGTTCCATCGAATCGAAGCCGGCAACGGAGCGCCGGACCGACAGGACTCCCTCCGGGAGATGCTGCGGCGCTACGTCGAGCACATGCACAGCAACGAGCCCGTCGACACCTGGCCCATCATCTGACGACTTGTCAGCACGTAGCGTGGCTATAGCAACGCCAGCTGCTGACAAGTCAGTTTTCTTCGTCCTTGGCCCAGGCTTCCAGCAAGCCGCGGTAGTGCGCGATGAAGTGGTCGTGCTCGTGCGCCGGGAACGTCGAGTGGACCGTGTCGACCAGTAACCGGTCGAAGTCGCTGCTGCGTACCCACTCGAGGACGACCTCGTCGAGATGCGCGAGCCGACTCGCGCAGAAATCCGAATAGCGGTCGACCTCGAAGTAGTCGTCGGCCAGCGTGCGATAGGCCGCAAGCTTCTCGTCGTAGCTCAAGTCGCTGCGATCCGCGATGTCGAAGTAGCGCCTGGTGTCGAGGTCGTAGCGAGGCTTACGACCGGTCGCCGTACAGAACACCGACCACTTCACCAGTGCCTTCATCGCCCACGGGAAGTAATAGTGCAGGCTCGTCATCGCGACGTCCGGGCACGCGTTGGCGTAGTCGATCGGATAGAGCTGGTTGTCCTTGACCAAAGTTTCGCAGGAGTTGAACTCCCACCGGAAGAACGCGTTGACAAGCCGTCCGATCGTGACGGCGTCGTCGCCGGTCTTGGCATCGAGGAAGTTGTGGTCGACGGAGTAACGGGCGTGCATCGGCTGCTCGGGGTCGAAGTGCATGACCATCGTCTCGGCGCCGATCGACAATGACCGCGCGAAGACCTCATAGCCGTCAACGGCTTTCTGCAGGTGCATCAGCCGCTGTCCGGACTCGTCGTAAGCCTTGTGCAGCTCGGTCGCGTTGCGGATCTGGCTGACGCCGACCCACGCCCCGCCGTCGTACGGCTTCATGAACAGCGGATACCCGAGCTCCTCGGCG
Source organism: Mycobacteriales bacterium (assembly GCA_036269855.1). Classification (GTDB taxonomy): domain Bacteria; phylum Actinomycetota; class Actinomycetes; order JAFAQI01; family JAFAQI01; genus DATBDO01. Next base: position 4,691 of record DATBDO010000136.1, on the reverse strand, counting down.
ATCGCGTCGAGGTCGAAGGCCTGGTTGTACTTCGCCGCCGTGAAGGCATACTTCGCGTGCTCCGGCGGGTTCTTGTAGGGGATCAGCACCGTGTCGGGCACTTGCAGACCGAGCCGCATCATTGCGCAGTAGGCCGCGTGCTTCTCCATGCTCTGGAACGTGAATGGGCTGTTGAGCAGGTAGACGTCATGTGTCAGCGCGACCTTCTTGAGCCACTCGCGCGGGTGGTAGTACCAGTAGGCAAGCCGGTCGATGACCAGCTCGTGCCGCGGCGCCGCGCGCAGGTTGAACGGCTCGATCGTGAGCCGTTCGACGTCGTAGCCGTGCGAACGGCCCTCACCGTCGGTGACCTCGCCCATGCGACGCACGATCGCCTCGAACGCGGTCGGCCAGTCTTCCTCGGTCCCGAGCAACAGTCCGATGAGATGACGATCCGAAGCCACGGGTGTCTCCTGCCCTCGCGGCGGGATGTTACGCCCTTACGCTGCCCGCCGGCGTCGTACGAGCACCACCGCGCACAGCGCGAGTACGGCGCCTATCGCCGCCAGCGCAGGTGCGGATGTCTCCGGCAGCTCGGGGCCGACGGCATCCGGGTGGGCGACCGCGCAGTCCTCGCCGGTGAGCGAGGTGCCCGAGTCCTGCACGGTGTAGAGCCCGCGCGCGGTCGGCAGCGCGCCGCCGGTTGCCGAGTCGGTCATCATCGTGTCGCCGGTGGCGATCATCACGCAGCCGTTCTTGTCCGGCGCGATCGTGAAGAACTCACCGAGCCGGCGGTCGCCGGTGGGACTTGCGACACACGTCGTGCCGCTCGTGCAGATCGGGCCTTGGTGGACCGGTCCGTGGGTGCCCATCGGGTCGATGACCGGGCCGATCGTCGGCGAGTCGGTGTTGGCGCCGTCGACCATCGCGAACTTGACGAACATCGGGTTGTTGGCGTCGGTGCTGCTGATGGTCGTCGCCGGGTTGGCGAACTCGTACCAGGAGACCGCGACCCGTCCGTTGGTCCCGGCGGCAACCCACGGCGCATATGCAGTGCCGGTGTCAGGCGTCCTGACGGCCTGCCTCGTCCAGGTGTCGCCGCCGTCGCGTGACGTCGCCAGCATGACGCGGTTCGGCGCCGTTTCCTGTGTTGTCCAGACGACGTAGAGGTCGTGCTTCCCTGTTGTCGGATCGACGTCTGCGGACTGCGCGATCTGCGCCTTCCAGAAGGTGTTGAAGGTTGCGGCGTCGATCGGGTGGAACGTGAAGTTGCCGATCGCGCCGGTCGTCCCGGCCGCAGCAGCGTCATCGAACGCCTTCATGGCGCCGGTGAACGAGATCGCGCCGACCTGGCCGCCCTTTGTCGCGGCCTCCCAGAGCGTGTCGGTGTCCGGGTCGTAGACGATCTTGCCGTAACCGGTTCCGTCGGCTTCCCGGTCGAGATAGGACGACGAGCAGGTGGCGCCGCCGTCGGTGCTGCGAACGACGATGTGACCGGACGCGGTCGCGGACGGGTTGTCGGCCATGAACACCGACTCGCCGGGCCCGCCGGCGAGCCACGGCCGGTCGCCCTCGTGGCACTGCGCGGTGCCCGTCGGCCAGGTCGCGCCGCGGTCCGGGCTGCTGACCAGAGCATCGTTCACGAGGTCGATGCCGGTGATGTAGACGTTGCCGTCGCCGTCCTGCGTGATGTCCGGGTCGGAGAAGCCGGAGTTCTGCGCCGGGTTGGTGAAGAATCCGGTGCCGTTGAAGTTGGCGCGCTGCCAGGACTTGCCGTCGTCCGTGGACGTCCAGAGGTTGACCTGGTTGCGGTAGGTCGACGCAAAGTCGCCATCGCCGACCGGCGACTGGGACGCACCTGTCCGATAGAAGAGCGTGGTGCCCTCATGCGTCGCGTAGACGAGCCGGCTCGGCGCGTCCGGGTTCTGCGGATCGACCGCGTCGATGACGAATCCTTCGCTGCCGGCGAGCTGGTCGTCGACGTAGATCGGCTCGCGGAAGCCGGTCGATCCGGTGTCGGCGCCGGCGACCGCCGGGGCACCGACCGCTGCCGTGGCGGCAGCGAGGGCGAGCACGCTGACGAAGGCGATTCTGGGCTTGCGCATGACTGGGCCTCCCCTGGGTGCCAACGGGCTTCGCCGCAGATTCGGACATTCCTGCCCTGAGCCTCGGAGGGCAGGAAACCGGACGTTGCACGTCGAAACCCCGTACGTGCGCGCACCCAGAGCGGTTCTCTCCCTCGCCGTCACGGCGGTCTTGTCGACGCTCGTCGTCGGTCCGGCGGTGACCGCCGCGACGCCGTCGTCCACCCCGCACTTCGGGGAGGTCACCAAGGACTACATCGTGCCGACGCCGCTCGGCGAGCTGTTCCTCGAAGTCGTGCACCCGACCCTCAAGGGCCACATCGTCGACGCGCCGGTGATCCTCACCTACACGCCGTACGCGGTCCTCGGACGCAACGGTGACGCCGGCCACTGGGTCGGCGACTTGGGCTACACGCGCGCAACCGCGGACGTCATCGGGACGGGCAACTCAGGCGGTTGCTACGACTACGGCGGCAACCGGGAGAAGCGCACCGGGCACGACCTCGTCCAGTGGATTGCTCGCCAGGGCTGGTCCGACCGCAAGGTTGGCATGCTCGGTGGTTCTTATGACGGTACGACGCAGTACGCGACCGCCGTGACACATCCGAAGGGGCTCGTGACGATCGTCCCTGAAGCGGCGATCGACCGTTGGTACGACTACGCCTATTCGGGTGGCATCCGCTACACGGACACCAACGAAGACGTCGGCCACGAAGGTCCGGGAGCGGCCGGCGACGAGGGCGTCGACACGCCCCTGGGCTTCGACTACGGCTTCGCGATCCCGCCGCCGATCGATGGCACCGATCCCGACTGGGCGCAGCGCGTCTCATCGACCATCCAGCCGTGCGACGAGCTCAAGCACACGACCGAGGCTTACAGCGACACTCCGAACTACGGCGGGTTCTGGCAGGAGCGCGACTATCTCGACGGTAATCCGGGCGATCCGACCGACGACATTCACTCGGTGACGATCCCTGTCCTCGTCGCATCCAACTGGGGCGACTGGAACGTCAAGCAGGTCGACGGTTGGCAGATCATCAACGGTCTGACGAGTTCACCGAACTCGCGCGCGATCTTCGGCGGTCGCTGGCACGGGCACGGCGTTCCGCAGAACACCAAGGACTTCTCCTACGACGACCCCGGCGGTGCCGTCGACCAGTGGATGAATCACTGGCTGCGCGGCATCGACAACGGCATCCCACAGTCCCTACCGCGCATCACGACGCGCTCCGCCGACGACAACGTCGAGCTGGGCTACACCGCGGCGCCACGCACACATGGACTGCGACTGACACTCAGCCATGACGCCGGCGGCTTCGCGCTTACTCCCGACGGTGGTGCGTCTTCCGCCGGCTCGCCGGCGGCGTCGTACGCGTGGACGCAGAGCAACACCGAGTCGGGCATGGTGATGCACCCGTTCGCGCCCGGCCCGGGTTACGTCGGGTTCGTGTCGCCCCCGATCCCCAAGGGCAAGTCACTGCGCATCTATGGCGAGCCCGTGCTGCATTTCCGGTCGACGGTCTCCGGTCAGTGGGTGACCACGGCGGTCTCGCTGCTGGACTTCGACCCGGCCAACTTCGCCGGGACCGGTCCGGCAACGACGGCGATCAAGCCGAGCGCCGTTGTCGCTCTCACTCGGGGTTGGCTCGACTCCCGCTACCGGCACGGGCTGGGCGACGACGAGATGGTCATCCCGGACAAGCCGTTCACGCAGAACCTGGCGCTCAAGCCGACCGACTACACCGTCCTGGCGGGGCACCGCGTCGTGCTGCTCATGTCGACGGAGACGCTGGAGTGGGCCAAGTCAAAGCTGCCGGACACACCCGCCAGCAACAGCGTGACCATCGATTACACCCAAGGCCAGTCCTACCTGACACTCCCCTCCCGCTGGCAGCGTTGAGTGCGACGAAATCCGGCATTTGAACGGTGCGGATTGCCGGATTTCGTCGCACTCAACAGTGAAGAGATCGCGGGTTAGCTGGGGCCGCCCATTGCTGCGGCGGCGCGGCGTTCCATCTCCTCCGGTGGCACGTCCTCGACGTGCGACGAGATGTGCCAGTGGTGGCCGAACGGGTCCTCGAAGCCACCGGAGCGGTCGCCGTAGAACTGGTCCTCGACCTTGCGGGTCGGGGTCGCGCCGGCGTCGACCGCCTTCTGCCAGACCGCGTCGACGTCCTCGACGTAGACCATGATCGTCACCGGTGAGCCGGCACCGGGTTTGCCCGGTGTCGCGCCGGACTCGGGGAAGACGTCGGCCAGCATGATGACCGAGCTGCCGAGCTCGAGCTCGGCGTGGCCGATCTTGCCCCCGGGCGCGTCCATGCGCATTCGCTCGGTGGCGCCGAGCACGTTCTTGTAGAAATCGATCGCCTTTGCTGCCCCGTCGATCGACAGATACGGGATCACCTGCGGGTAGTTGTCCGGGATGGGCTTGACCTTCGCCATGGCGTCCTTCCTTCATCCGGTGTTCACGAGACAGACGAATCCGATCGTCTGATTGATCACCATTTGCCGCAATCGTGGCGACGCCGATCCGCCCAGTCTGGAAAGGGAGTCGCCGTGCGATCGCGTGTTCGCATCCTTCGAGTCGTTGGCGCCGCGTGCGTCGCGGCCGCTGCCATCCTGCCC
>DATBDO010000135.1:0-1540 GCA_036269855.1 Mycobacteriales bacterium | reverse complement strand
TCGACGTTCACCGCGCGCGTCATCGCCTCGACCGGTGCCGACGCTGCTGCGTGCTTGTCGGGAGCGGTCGGTGCGCTGTCCGGGCCGCTGCACGGCGGGGCACCCTCGCGCGTGCTCAAGATGCTCGACGAGGTCGAGCAGGAGGGCGACGCCAAGACTTATGTGAAGCGCCTGCTCGACTCGAAGCAGCGGCTCATGGGTTTCGGCCACCGCGTCTACCGCGCCGAGGATCCGCGCGCCCGCGTCCTTCGTCGTACGGCGCAGGAGCTCGGCTCCCGCCGCGTCGAAGTCGCCGAGGCCTTGGAGAACGCCGCGCTGGAAGAGCTGAAGGAGCGCTACCCGGACCGCGTCCTCGCGACCAACGTCGAGTTCTGGTCGGCGGTCGTCCTCGACTTCGCCGAGGTGCCGGCGCACATGTTCACATCGATGTTCACCTGTGCGCGGGTGGCCGGCTGGAGCGCCCACATCCTCGAGCAGAAGCGCACCGGCCGGTTGATCCGTCCGTCGGCCAAATACGTCGGTCCGGCGACGCGCAAGCCCGAGGACGTGCAGGGCTTCGCGCAAATACCCAAGGTCTGATCCGCCTGTCACCGCCTAGAATTCGGTCGTGACCTCCCCCGATCTTGTGATCCCTGCCGACCTTCGTCCCCGCGACGGCCGGTTCGGCTCCGGCCCGTCAAAGGTGCGGCCCGAGCAACTTGCCGCGCTCGCGTCCACTGGGTCGTCGTACCTCGGCACGTCGCATCGCCAAAGCGGTGTCAAGAGCGTCGTACGACGGGTGCGTGAGGGCCTGGCCACGTTGTTCGCGGCGCCGGACAGCTACGAGGTCGTGATCGGTAACGGCGGTGCGACCGCGTTCTGGGACATCGCGACGTTCTGTCTCATCGAGCAGCGCTCGCAGCACTTGTCCTTCGGCGAGTTCTCGGCGAAATTCGCTGCCGCCGTGAAGGCGGCCCCGCATCTGGGCGACCCGTCCGTCATCAAGGCGGAGCCGGGTGATGCCGCCGTCGCGCGCGCCGAGGACGGCATCGACGCCTACTGCTGGCCGCACAACGAGACCTCGACCGGCGTGATGACGCGCGTGGTGCGGCCCGAGAACATCGGCTCTGCTTCTGACGGTGGGGCACTGGTGCTGATCGACGCGACGAGTGGTGCCGGTGGTCTGCCCGTCGACATCAGGCAGAGCGACGCCTACTACTTCGCACCGCAGAAGGCGTTCGCCAGCGACGGCGGACTCTGGCTCGCGATCCTTTCCCCCGCCGCGGTCGCGCGGGTGGACCGGATCAAGGCATCCGGTCGGTGGGTGCCGGCCTTCCTCGACCTCGCAACCGCGATCGAGCAGTCCCGACTCGACCAGACCTACAACACTCCGGCACTCGGGACGCTGTTCATGCTCGCCGAGCAGGTCGACTGGATGAACGCGCAGGGCGGGCTCGACTGGGCCGTCGGCCGTACGGCGGAGTCGAGTGGCCGGCTCTACACCTGGGCCGACAAGTCGTCGTACGCCACGCCGTTCGTGGCCGACACGGACAAGCGGTCA
>DATBDO010000134.1:0-9102 GCA_036269855.1 Mycobacteriales bacterium | reverse complement strand
GCCGACGTCGAGCGAGATCTCCGGCTTGTCCGTCCATGGCCCGCTTGCCCGCACGGTGCGCGACGCTGCAGCGTTGCTCGACGCCATGGCGGGTCCGACCAGCCAGGACTGGATCTGGCAGGCGCCCCCGGCGACGTCGTTCCTCGCCGCATGCGATGACGAGCCCCGCGGTTTGCGCATCGGCCGCTACATCACACCTGCGGTGGACGGTGCCGAGATCTCGCCGGAGGCACGAGCGGCATATGACCACGCGTCGGCGCTGCTCGAGCAGCTCGGGCACAGCGTCGAGGACCACGAGCCGACCTTCAGCGCCGACCTGATCCCGCTGTTCGAGACGGTGTGGGCGGTCGAGTTCGCAGCCCTGCCGTTCCCGCAGGAAGCCGAGCCCGGGATGCGGCCGCTGACGCGCTGGCTGCGCGAGCGCGGCCGCGCCGCGTCCTCGGTCGAGTTCTACTCCGCTCTGAGCGGGCTGCGCGGCCACGCCCGGACCGAGCTCGAGCGCACCGCGGCGTACGACGCCGTCCTCACGCCGACGATCGCGCAGCCACCGGCGCTCGTCGGTGGGCTCCGCAACGACGCCGATCCGGCGCTGGACTTCGACAACCAGAAGCGGTTCACGCCGTTCACGGCGCCCTACAACATGAGCGGGCAACCGGCGGTGTCGATCCCGTTGCACTGGAGCTCCGTCGAAGAGGGCGGGGACGACTTGCCGATCGGCATACAGCTGATCGGCCGGCCCGGTGACGAGGTCACCTTGCTGCGGCTCGCGGCGCAGATCGAAGCGGCCGAGCCGTGGGCGCATCGGAAGCCGGCCTGCTGGTAAGACCGGCAGGGTGACCGACGTCGACGAGGATCTCGCGCGCCTCGCTGCACATCACGGAGTCGCCACCTCCTACGCCGATCAGCTGCGGCGGCCCGTGCAGGTTGATCGGGCAGCCGTCGTCGGCGTGCTCGCCGCGCTGGGCGTCGACGCGTCGACGCAAGCCTCGGTGCATGGCGAACTTGCTGCGGCCGATGGGCGCTCACCCACGCCGTCGGTTGTCGTGGTCAAGCGGTCGGTCGGCGGACACGTCGCGGTGGGCGGGGCGGCGCAGTTGCGCCTCGAAGACGGGAGCCATCGCACGGTTGCGAGCGACGGCGGGCGGGTGCGGCTGGCGCCGGGGCTGCCGCTCGGCTACCACTGTCTCGAGCTCGGCGACCGGGAGCTGCCCGTCGTGGTGACGCCGGACCGGGTGTCGGCGCGTGACCGCCGCGGGTGGGGTTGGGCAGTGCAGCTCTACGCGCTGCGATCCGCCGGCTCGTGGGGGATCGGTGACGCGAGCGACCTGCACGCGCTGACGGAGTGGACCGCGGCGCACGGCGGCGACCTCGTGCTGGTCAACCCGTTGCATGCGGTCGCGCCGACCGTCCCGATGCAACCGTCGCCGTACTATCCCGGCAGTCGACGGTGGACGAATCCTCTGTACTTGCGCGTCGAGCAGACCCCCTGGTACGACGCCGCTGACGCGGAGCTGCGACGCGACGTGGATGCACTCAAACCGTCGTACAACCCGGACCGGATCGATCGTGATGCCGCTTGGTCGGCGAAATTCGCCGCGCTGGACCTGCTCTGGCGGCGGTCGCCTTCCGCGCGAGCAGGCGACAGTGTGTTGCCGTCGGCGGATGACGACCTCTGGACGTTCGCGACCTGGTGCGCGCTCTGCGAGGTCCACGGCGGCGACTGGCGGCGTTGGCCGCAACCGCTGCGCCGCTGTGACTCGCCGGCGGTTGCGCAAGCGCGACGCGACCTCGACGAGCGCGTGCAGTTCTTCGCGTGGCTGCAGGTGCTAATCGATCAGCAACTGGCGGAGACCCAACGGGTCGCGCGTGAGGCCGGCATGGATGTCGGCGTCGTACACGATCTTGCCGTCGGTGCCGATCCGGCTGGTGCGGACGTGTGGATGTTGCAGGACGTGCTGGCGTTGTCGGCGCGGATCGGCGCGCCACCTGACACGTTCAACCAGCAGGGGCAGGACTGGCAGATGCCGCCATGGCATCCGGATCGCTTGGCGGCGACCGGTTATGCGCCGTTGCGTGACATGTTGCGGTCGCTGTTGCGCCACGCCGGCGGTGTCCGGATCGATCACGTGCTCGGGATGTTCCGCTTGTGGTGGATCCCTGACGGTGCCGGACCTGGCGGCGGGACCTACGTCTCCTACGACGCTGACGCGTTGCTCGGCATCATCGCCCTGGAGGCGGAGCGCGCCGGCGCCGTCGTCGTCGGAGAGGACCTCGGCGTGGTGCCGGCGCCGGTCCGTACGACGCTTCGCGACCGCGGGTTGCTCGGCAGTTCGGTGCTCTGGTTCGAACGCGTCGAGATGCAGCCCGGCGAACTCGGACCGTTGCGGCCGATGGACCAGTGGCGCGAGGAAGCGCTCGCGTCCGTGACCACCCACGACCTGCCGACAGCGCTCGGCTGGTTGCGCGGCGAGCATCTGCGGGTCCGGGCCGAGCTCGCGATCGTCGACGATCCGGTTGCGGACGAGGCGAGTTGGCGCGAACAGCGGGCGGAGCTGCTCGCGCTGCTCGTCGACAGCGGCGTCCTGCCGTCAGCAGACCTGCCGGACGAGGAGTTGGCGCTCGCGCTGCACCGCTTCATCGCGCGAACCCCCAGCCGCTACGTCGTCGCGGCACCGGGCGATGCGGTCGGTGACCTGCGGCAGCCGAACGTCCCGGGAACGGTTGACGAGTATCCGAACTGGCGGCTGCCCATCGCCGACTCCGGCGGGCGGGCACTGCTGCTCGCGGAACTGCTCGCCGATCCGCGCGTCGAGCGGCTTGCTGCCGAGCTGCGGGCGGCCGTCCGATAGGTTTTCCTGCCGTGACCGCTCGCACTCGTCGTACCGCCCGGCGCCTGCTCACCGCTGGCGCCGCAGCCCTGACCTCGGTCGTTGTCCTCGCGACCCCGGCCCTCGCCGTCGATGACGGCGAAGTGCACGGCAAAGGCCTCGGCACCGGGATGACCATCGTCATCTTCGTGCTGATCCCACTCGGCGCGTTCCTCGTCATCGCCTTCTTCTCGGCGCTGCCGTCGATGCTGAGTCGGCCGCGCTACCGGCCGGGACGGCCGTGGAAGCACGACCCGATGTGGTTCGCGGGTCCGGATGACCCCGACGCGGCGCTGAAGAGTGCCCGACCCGGGTCGACGGCGCGTGGCGGCGCGAGCGCGGAGTGGTAGTCGACGATGTCCGCTGACAACGGTCCGTTCACTGACGGGCAGATGCGCGAGATCAGTCGCGGCTGCTCGACCGCCACGTCGGAGAGCGGCCTGCACTTCTCCGTCTACGTCGGCCCGGTCGAGGGTGACATCCGCGAGCACGCCGAGCGTCTGCACGCGGCGCTCGGTGGGTTGGCGTCACGTGGTGTGCTGATCCTCGTCGCGCCCGGCGATCGTCAGCTCGAGATCGTCACCGGCAAGGAGTCCGCCCGGCGGTTGTCCGACCGTGCCTGCGCGTTGGCGGCGCTGTCGATGACGACGTCGTTCGCCGGTGGTGACTTGGTCGGTGGCATCGTGACCGGGCTGCGCATGCTCAGCGAAGGCGCCGGCCGCGAACTCCCCGCCGCCGCCCACTAGCTCCCCAAGTCCGCGCGGCTGAGGGTCACCGCCAACGGAAGTGGACGAAGATCCGGCCGAAGTTGTCGGAGTCCTTCTCCACCCGGTGATAGAGCGCCTTGATCTCCTTCTGGTCCAGGAACCGCAGCACGCGCTTCTTCAGCTGGCCGGATCCCTTGCCCGGGATTATCTCGACGAGCGGCGCTTTCTTGCGTATCGCCTCGTCGATGATGTCGCGCAGCGCCCGGTCGATCTCGCCGCCGCGGTTGTAGATCTCGTGAAGATCCAGCTTTAGCTTCACCGACGAAGCTGTCAGGCTTAGTGGTCGCGGGCCTGGGCGCGGAGCGTCCGCGCGAGGTTGTCGCGGCCTTCGGTGACCAGCCGGCGTAGCGATGGCACCGGCTGTGCCTCTCGCAGCCACCGGTCCGTGAGGTCGATGGTGCTCTGGTCGCCGAACACCGGGAACATCCCGACGGCAATCTGTTGCGCCATCTCGCTCGTCCGCTTGTCCCAGGCGTCCGCGACGCACGCCAGGTAGCGCTCCTCGAACGGCTTCAGCAACGCTCGGTGCTCGGGCTGTTGGAACCCCGAGATCACGGCGTCCTGCTCGGCATTGGGCAATGAGTCGTCGTGGACGGCCAGCTCCCACGCCTCGTCCTTGGCCTCGGCGCTGGGGCGGGACGCACGCAAGGTCAGCGCATGGCGCTTGCCGGCCGCGGTGCGGTCCCGGTCGAACTCGGAGTCGATCTCGCGCTCGCCCGCCCGGCCCACGATGACCAGGCGGTGCAGGAGTGCCCACCGCAGCTCGGTGTCGACGGCGAGGCCGGGTACGACGCGGTCGCCCGAAAGCAGTCCGGCGAGGTAGTCCAGATGGCTGTCGGTCGTCGCGTTGACGGCGAAGGTCCGAGCGAACGCGAGCTGCATGTCGCTTCCGTCCGGCGCGCTCTCGAGCAGAGCCAGACATTTGTCCGCTAGCTGGGTCGTGCGTGCCTGCCGCTCCGCGGGGTCGCCGAACGGGTCGATCGACTGCCGGGCCAGCCGCAGCAGCGACTGCACGGTGCCGATCTCGGTCTCCTGCGAGATGCCGGCGAGAACAAGCGCGAGGTAGTCGGCGGCACGCATCTCGGCGTCGCGCGTCATGTCCCAGGCGCTCGTCCAGCACAGCGCGCGAGGAAGTGACTCACGGAACTCGCCGACGTGGTCGATCAGCGTGCGCAGTGACCGCTCGTCCAACCGGATCTTCGCGTAAGCGAGATCGTCGTCGTTGATGAGGATGAAGTCGGGCTGCTTCTTGCCGACCAGCGGGGACACGTCCGTGCTGGCGCCGGAGACATCGAGCTCGACCTGCTGGCGACGCAGCACGCCTTCGCTCGTCCGGTCATAGAGACCCACCCGCAGCCGGTGCGACCGGAGCGTCGGATGCTCTTCCGGCGCGTCCTGCAGGATTTCGAACGACGTGAAGAGCCCATCGCCGTCGACCGCGAACCGCGACCGGAGCGTGTTGACGCCGGCGGTCTGCAGCCACTCCTTCGACCAGGTCGACAGATCACGTCCGCTCGCCTCGGCGAGCGCGTCGAGCAGGTCCTGCAACGTCGTGTTGCCGTATTCGTGCCGGCGGAAGTAGCCGCGCAGCGCCGACATGAACGCGTCCTCGCCGACATAGAACGCCAGTTGTTTGAGAACCGACGCCCCCTTGGCGTAGGTGATGCCGTCGAAGTTGACCTTGACGGCCTCGATGTCGACGATGTCGGACGCGATGGGGTGTGTCGTGGGCAACTGGTCCTGCCGGTAGGCCCAGGCCTTCTCGATGTTGCAGAACGTCGTCCAGGCCTCGCGCCAGCGGGTCGCGTCAGCGATCGCCCGCGTCGACACGTATTCGGCGAACGACTCGTTGAGCCACAGGTCGTCCCACCAGCGCATCGTCACGAGGTCGCCGAACCACATGTGCGCCATCTCGTGCAGGATCGTCACCGCACGCCGCTCATAGGCCGCGTCGGTCGTCCGCGACCGGAACACGTAGTCCTCGAGGAAGGTGACCGCGCCCGCGTTCTCCATCGCACCGGCGTTGAACTCCGGCACGAACAGCTGGTCGTACTTCGGCCACGGGTAGCGATAGCCGAACTTGTCGTGGAAGTAGTCGAAGCCCTGCTTGGTGACCGTGAAGATCTCGTCGGCGTCGAGGAACTGCGCCAGGGACTCCCGGCAGAAGACCCCGAGCGGGATCCCGTCGTGCTCGTCGTAGACGGCGTGGTAGGCGCCCGCCACCAATGCGGTGATGTACGACGCCTGTCGCGGCGTCGGGTCGAACGACCAGGTGTCGCCGGACCGGCTCGACGGCATGTTGGAGATGACTGTCCAGTGCGACGGGGCCTCGACCGTGAACCGGAACGAGGCCTTGAGGTCGGGCTGGTCGAAGCACGCGAACATGCGGTGCGCGTCGAACGTCTCGAACTGCGTATAGAGGTAGGTCTCCTTGTCCACCGGGTCGGTGAACCGGTGCAGCCCCTCGCCGGTCCGCATGAACCGGCAGTCGGCTACAACCGTCAGTTCGTTGGTTTCGCCCAGCGCGGGCAGCTGGAGCCGGCGGCCGGTGAAGGCCGAGCCGACGTCGATCGGCTCTCCGTTGAGAGTCGCCTCGAGAATCTGGTCGGCCGTGATGTCGACGTGGGTCGTCGAACCCGGGTCCGTGCACGTGAAGCGGACCGTCGACGCGGAGCGAAATGTCGGGCTCTCCGTCGGCCCAAGGGTCAGGTCGAGGTGGACGTCGTACTCGGAAACCGAGAGCAGCCGCGCGCGCTCGCGAGCCTCGTCACGGGTCAGATTCTCGGCCGTCACGGAGTGGAGTCTGTCACGGCAGGAGAGGATGGCGGGTATGGCGACTGCGGACTTTTGGTTCGACCCGATCTGCCCATGGGCGTGGATCACCAGCCGGTGGATCCTCGAGGTAGAGAAGGTTCGCGACATCCAGACGCACTGGCACGTCATGTCACTGGCGTTGCTCAACGAAGGCCGGGATCTGCCGGAGGACTACCGCAAGGCGATGGAGGAAGCGTTCGGCCCGGTGCGGATCTGCATCGCGGCCGCTCAGCAGCATGGCGAGCAGGTGCTGTTGCCGCTCTACACGGCGTTGGGCACGCGGTTCCACCACGAGAAGGCGACGAAGGACCGAGAGACGTTCGTCAGTGCCCTCGCCGAGGCCGGCCTGCCGGAGTCGCTCGCGGATGCGGCCTTCACTTCGGAGTACGACGACGCGCTACGCAAGTCTCACCACGAAGGGATGGATCCCGTCGGCATGGACGTCGGCACTCCGGTGATCCACGTCGAAGGTGTGGCGTTCTTCGGGCCGGTCGTGACACCGATCCCGCGCGGCGAGGCGGCCGGGAAGTTGTGGGACGGCGTCGTACTCGTCGCCGGCACCGACGGCTTCTATGAGCTCAAGAGAACCCGGGATCGTCCGCCGATCTTCGACTGACGGATCTAACTGTTGAGCCAGACCTAACCCTTTCGCCAGACAAGATGCGGGTCGCTGCTGCCGAATAACTGGCATGCCCCGTCGCGTCGGCCCCGTCTCGGCCGCGCTGATCGCTGTTGCCCTCGTGACGGTCGGCGTCGTACCGGCGTCCGGGAGCACGGTCTTGACGCCGGGCTATACGAAAAACTGCCCCACGGCGGCCCGGCTCGTCTTCGCTACCCGTTGGCACACCCACCACTTGGCGCCAGGTGTCGTCCTGCGCGAGGGGCACCGCCGGGACAGCACCGGCTTCGTCCGCATGCACGTCCTCAGCGTGGACGTCACCAACCCGGCCCTGGCCTTCCGGCCGTTGGTGCGCAAGCTCACGACCCGCCAGCAGCTGTCGAGCTTCAGTGGCCGGCGCCGCCTCGTCGCGGCGACCAACGCCGGATACTTCGACTGGCGCACGGGGGCTCCGCTCGGGGCGGCTGTGGCGCGCGGTCGGCCGATCGTCACCACCCGGGCGCGCACCAACGTCGTCGGCTTCGCCCGCAACGGACTCATGCAAGCCGGCCATCTCTCGGCCGGCGGCGAGATCGTGGCGAGCTCGAGCACCCGGCCGCTGGCCGGGGTCAACCGGGCGCGTCCGGGCACCGGCATCACGGCGTACACCTCGCGGTGGGGCCGGGCGTCGGTCGTGCTGCCGCATGTCACGGTTGGCCGCTACGTCCGCAACGGGTCCGTCGTCTCCGCGGCGAGGCGGTTCGGCCGGGCGCCACGGTCGGGCTACCTGCTCGTCGCGCGCGGCCACAGCGCGTCGCATTGGCTGCGCCACCTACAACGGCCCGCCCAAGTGCGCATCCGGTTGGGTGCGCACAGCGACGCGCCGCGACCGTTCCGGCTCGCCTACGCCGTCGGCGGTCAGATCGTGCGCGACGGTCGAGCCCTGCCCCGCCTCAGCTGTCCGCGCCGGTACCCGAAGCCGGCGCGCACCGCGGTCGGCTTCGCCGACGACGGTCGCCGGCTGATCCTCGTTGCCGTCGACGACAACATGCGTACGGCGCTGCACGGGCTGGACTCCGTACAACTCGGCAAGGTCATGGCCGACCTCGGCGCCCGTGAGGCGTACCTGTTCGACGGCGGCGGGTCGACGACCATGCTCGCCCGCATGCACCGCGGCGCTCGCCGGCTGTCGCTGCGTACCCGCACCGCGGAGCGGGTGGAACGCCGGGTCCCGCTCGGCTTCGGCATCTACCGCCGCTGACTTGCCTCAGGCGCGCAGCGCGGCGGTGATCGTCTTGCGGGCCTCAGCCAGTGGGGCGCCGTACCCGTAGGTGCCGGAGTCCCGGAGCTCGGTGGCCGCGTCGATGAGAGCGGCGTAGGCGACCCAGGTGAACGAGCCACCGACAGAGATCCGCGCCGCGCCCATCTCGGCGAGTTCGGCGACGGGCGGGCACCCCGGTACGACGAGGACGTTCACCGGCCGGTCGACGGACGCGATGACCGTTCGGATGTCGTCTGCCTGGCGCACGCCCGGCATGAACAGCACGTCCGCGCCCGCCGCCTGGTAGGCCTGCAGCCGCTTGATCGCGTCGGCAAGGTCGCCGCCGTGCAGCAGGTTTTCCGCCCGGGCGGTCAGCACCAGCTGGCTGGCGCCGGTGTGGGCGGCCTCGGCCGCGGCGGCGATCCGCTCGGCGGCCAGACCGGCGTCGTAGATCTCGGTGCCGGACCAGTCCTCGACCGAGCAGCCGGCGAGCCCGGTCCCGCACGCGAGCCGCACCGTCTCGGCGACGTCGGCGGGGGAGTCGGCGAAGGCGTTCTCGGTGTCGGCGGCCACGGGGATGTCGACCGCGGTTGCCAGTGTCCGGCAGTGGTCGAGCGCCTCGTCCCGGGTCACGCCGCCGTCCGGTCGGCCCATGGTCGCGGCGAAGCCGGAGCTCGTCGTGGCGATCGCGCCGAAGCCGAGCGCCTCCAGGATCCGGGCCGAGCCCGCATCGAAGGCGTTGGGCTGCAGCAGCGGGCTGCCGGGGCGGTGGAGCCCGAGGAAGTGACCGGCCAA
>DATBDO010000133.1:0-7439 GCA_036269855.1 Mycobacteriales bacterium | reverse complement strand
GGGCAGCAACACTCGACCCGGCGGTCCGGCCAACCGCGTCGCCGTGATCAGACGCCTACTGTCCGGGGCCCACCACCTGACTGCTGCGGGACTGATGCGCATCGACACGGCCATCGGTGAAGCCGACATGCGCGCGCCCGGCTATCTGCCGGCGCTGCTGGCGAGCCGCACGGATCAGCGACTGTCGGCCGCTCAGCAGACGGCACTGCGGCTGCTCGCCGGGTGGGACGGCCGCGCGTATGCGCCCGGTGAGACCGGCGGGTCGTCGCCGAGCAGTACCGACGCGGCGGACGTGACCGACGGTCCGGCGGCGACGTTGTTTGCGCAGATGCGGACGGCGATAGTCAACCGGCTGTTCGGCGGCCTGCCGGGTCAAGTCGTCACTCGACTCAACACGCTGTCCAGCGAGAGCCACCAGTATGACGTGACCCCGCTGGACAACCTGGCGTTACGGGTGATCCGACCGCACTGGGCGGGCTTGCCACCGCCGTCACTTGTGCTCGTCATCAGCAACCGCAAACCGGCGGCAATCATCAAGCACGCGCTCGCTACGTCACTGGCACTGTTGACCAAGCGCTACGGCAGCGCGCCGGACAAGTGGCGGCGGCACCACGCAGTGAGTCACCTCGACTCACTGACCGGTGTCGTCGGTCCGTCCGCGACCGAGCCGTTCCTCGACCGCGGGTCGTGGGTGCAGCAAGTCGCGTTCGGCTGACATCAGGCCTGCGCGGCGCATGGCTCGGTCAGCCCGACAGCTGCTCCAGCACGGGCAGTGCGCGGACGAGGTGGTCCAGGTCCGCAGCGGACAGCCCGGCAAGGCGCGCCGCCAACGCCTCGGTCCGTTTCCGGCGCAGCTCGGCCAGGGACTGACGCCCCTGATCCGTCAACGAGATCAGGGCCGACCGGCGGTCGTCGTCGTCGACCTGACGACCGAGGAGTCCCTCGATCTCCAGGGATGCGACGAGCCGGGTCGCGGTTGGCGCACTGACGTGTTCGTGGGCCGCGAGATCGCCGATCCGCATCCGTCCCGCGGACTCGACCGCAACGAGCGCGGACCACTGGGAGAGGGTCAGCTCGCCGACGGTCTGCTGACGCAGCCGGCGGTTGAGCCGGGCAATCGCCGTACGCAGCCGGGTCGCCGTCTCGGCATGCGTGCGGGTAGCGGCAGGTGCCGTCATGACGACGACGCTCCTACGGTCTCCTCGACCTGATCGATCCGGTCGATGCCGTCGTCGTCGTGGACGTAACGGCCACCGCGCATCAGCGAAGCAGCAGCACCGATCAGCGACATGACAATGGCGAGACTGAACACGATGACGAGACCGTGATGGAACGGCCCGGAGATGAGGCGCGGGAAGAACGACCGGCCGGTGAGCGCCGCCTGGTGCTGGGCACTGAGATGGTCGAGCGCGCCGGTCGGGCCGAGCAGCGTGCGGATGGGGTTGTAGCCGAGGAAGGCCGCGAACAGCACTCCGACCGGCGGCAGCGACGCGACCTGATGGGCAGCCGCAGGCGGCACTCCGTTTGCGGTCAGTCCCGTCGACAAGGTCTGCGGCAACGAGCCGGCCAGGCCGACCACCATCAACGAGAAGAAGATGCCGATCGAGAGCACCATCCCACTGTTCTGGAACGTCGCGCGCATGCCGCTGGCCGCACCCCGCTGCGAGGCCGGTACCGAGTTCATGATGGCGGCCGAGTTGGGCGACGCGAACAGACCAGAGCCGACGCCGGACAACGCGATGAGGAGCGCGAAGCCGACGTACGGGAAGTTCGTCGGCAACAGCAACAGGCCGCCGAACGACGCGGCGACGACCACCATGCCTCCGGTCGCGAACGCCCGCGCTCCGAAGCGGTCGGACAGCCAACCGGAGATGGGTCCAGCGATGAGGAACCCGGCGGTCAGGGGCAGTAGATAGATGCCGGCCCAGAGCGGCGTGTCCGCGTAGGCATAGCCGTGTTGCGGAAGCCAGATGCCCTGCAGCCAGATGATGAGCATGAACTGCAAGCCGCCGCGCGCCACCGCGTTGAGCCACTGGGCAGCGTTGCCGGCCGTGAACGCGCGGATGCGGAACAGGTTCAGGTCGAACATCGGCTCGTCGACCCTGGTCTCGACGACGCAGAACGCGATCAGGAGCGCGGCGCCACCGACGAGTCCGGCGTCGACCCAGGGATTCGTCCATCCCATGGTGTGTCCGCCGTACGGCTCGATGCCGTAGACGATGGCGGCGAGGATCGCGGTCAGGCCGATGCCGAAGGTGATGTTGCCCCACCAGTCCGGACGGGCCCGCCGGGTGACGGCGATCTCGCGCAGGCTGCGATAGGCCCAGACGGTCCCGATGACCGCAATGGGGACGTTGACCCAGAACACCAGCCGCCAGCTCACCTCGGACAGCAGCCCGCCCAGGACCAGCCCGATGAAGGAGCCGGCAATGCCCGCGACCATGTTGATGCCGAGCGCCAGACCGCGCTGATGGACCGGGAACGCGTCGGTGATGATCGCGGCCGAGTTGGCCATGAGCATCGACGCACCGACGCCTTGTACGACGCGGAAGACGATGAGCCACAACGCGCCATGACTTCCGTCGAGCGGGTCGACCGAGAGCAGCACCGAGCCGACGAGGAACACGGCAAAGCCGGCGTTGTACATGCGCACCCGGCCGAACATGTCGCCGAGCCGGCCGAGCGACACGACGAGGACGGCGCTGACCAGCAGGTAGCCCATCAGCATCCAGAGCAGGTAGCTCGCGTTGCCCGGCAGCAGTGGATTGAGGTGGATGCCGCGGAAGATCGCCGGCAGCGAGATCAGCACGATCGAGGAGTTGATCGTCGCGATGAGCATGCCGAGGGTGGCGTTGGACAGCGCCACCCACTTGTAGTCGAGCCCCTGCTCCCGGGATGTGGCAAATAGTTTCATCGTGAAACTAATGTACGCCGTCGTGCCGACGCCGGACAATGGGGGCATGCGCGAGCTCGTGGTGACCCCGTCGGTGGTCGTACCCGAGCACGAGCTGGCCTGGCGGTTCTCCCGGTCGAGCGGTCCGGGCGGTCAGTCGGTGAACACGGCCGACAGCCGGGTCGAGCTGGGGGTAGACGTCGAACGCACCACCGCACTGTCTCCGCTCCTGCGCCGCCGCGCGCTCGAGCGCCTGGCCGACCGCCTCGTCGACGGGGTCATCACGGTGACCGCGAGCGAGCACCGGTCTCAGCTGCGCAATCGCGAAGCCGCATTGACGCGCATGGCCGAACTACTCCGCGAAGCGATCGCTCCGCCCGCGGCGCCGAGAAAGCGCACCCGGCCCACCAAGGCCGCGCGCGAAAAGCGCATCAGCGCCAAGAAGCGCCGCGGCGAGATCAAACGCCTCCGCCGCCCCTCCCCCGACGACTAACCCGCCCTCTCTCGCCCGTGTTGAGTGCGACGAAATCCGGCGATTGACCCCGGTCCGATGCCGGATTTCGTCTCACTCAACGTTGGAGTCGTCGTCTTTGTCGAAGGTCGGGGGGACCTTGCGTAAGTGCTTGGACATCGAGCGGAACAGGAACACGACTGCGATGCACAACGCCAGTACGACGAGGAAGCCGGTGAGCCCGGCGCCGAGGCCACCGGACGCCAGAACCGTCATCGCTTCGCCGCCAGTCGCTCGCGCACACCGGCAAACAGGTCGTCCTCCGGCGTCGGCGCGTCGACCGCGCTTCGCGCCAGTTGATAGTCCTCGGTCGGCCACGCCTTCTGCTGGAGCTCCATCGGACACGCGAACCAGAAGGACGTCGGGTCGACCTGTGTCGCGTGGGCGATGAGCGCCTGGTCGCGGATCTCGAAGTAGTCGGCGCACGGCACCTGAGTCGTCACCCGCTTCCAGTGCTCTTCCGCCTCGGCGCGGTCCCATTGCTCGATGCGCTCGCCGTACGGCGATTCCAACCCGGCCGCGACCATGGCGTTATGCAGGGCTTCGAACCGATGAAGGTGAAAACTCATGTGGTAGTAGAGCTTCAGCGGCTGCCACGGCTCGCCACAGCCGGGATAACGGTCGGGATCAGCAGATGCCTCGAACGCCTCGATGCTGACCCGGTGACACATGATGTGGTCCGGATGCGGGTAGCCACCG
The DNA here is from genome assembly GCA_036269855.1 of Mycobacteriales bacterium. Taxonomy (GTDB): domain Bacteria; phylum Actinomycetota; class Actinomycetes; order JAFAQI01; family JAFAQI01; genus DATBDO01. The sequence goes on along the minus strand of DATBDO010000133.1, from coordinate 3,336 downwards.
TTCTCGTCGTACGTCGTCATGACATGAGGCCGGAACGTCCGCACCAGCCGCACCAGCGGCTCGGCCGCGATCTCGAGCGGCTCGAGAGCGAAGCATCCCTCCGGCAGCGGCGGCAGCGGGTCACCCTCCGGCAGACCGGAGTCGACAAACCCGAGCCACGCGTGGTGCGCGCCCAGCACCTCGATTGCCTGCTCCATCTCGTGGTGCCGGATGCCGGCCAGGTTGGCAATGACATCCGGCCGGTCCATCGCCGGATTGAGGATCGAGCCGCGCTCGCCACCGGTACACGTGGCGATGAGGACGTCGATGCCCTCCCGGACATAGCGCGCAACGGTCGCCGAGCCCTTGCTCGCCTCATCGTCGGGATGGGCGTGCACGGCAAGCATCCGCAACCTCTCCTCTGCCACCGACTCATTGTCCCCGGTAGCCTCGACGGGCATGAGCACTGGCACCGACGGCACCGTCCGGGACAGCGTCACGTGGCTGACGCAGGAGGCCTACGACCGGTTGACGTCCGAGCTCGAGCACCTCAGCGGTCCCGCGCGGGCTGAGATCTCCCAGCGCATCGGCGCCGCGCGCGCCGAAGGCGACCTCAAGGAGAACGGCGGCTACCACGCCGCCAAGGAAGAGCAGGGAAAGATGGAGGCGCGCATCAGGCAGCTGACCCAGCTGCTGCGCGACGCCAAAGTCGGTGAGCCGCCGGCCGCCCAGCAGGGCGTCGCCGGTGCAGGCATGGTCGTCACGGTGCGCTACACCGACGGCGACGAAGAGACGTTCCTCATCGGCTCGCGGGAAGAGGCCGCGCATGCCGACGTCACCGTCTACTCCGCGCAGTCACCGCTCGGCCGGGCGCTGACCGGCAAACGGCCGGGCGAGTCGGTGACCTATACGGCGCCGAACGGCCGGGACATCACCATCGAGCTGCTGGACTCCAAGCCCTACAGCTAACGGGGCGGAGGACGTTAGTGGAACATCAGCGGATAGCCGGCATCGCGTAGCCGGTCGAGCACCTCTTTGCAGTGCTCCGGTCCACGGGTCTCCAGCTGCAGCGCGACCTCGACCTCGTCGAGGTGAAGCTTCGGGCCGGTCCGGACGTGCTCCACGTCGAGCACGTTGGCGCCGGACGCAGCGAGTTCGCCGAGCAACCGGGCGAGCTCCCCCGGCCGGTCCGGGATGCGCAGCCGGAAAGACAGATAACGACCTGCCGCACCCATGCCGTGTCGCAGCAACCGCAGCAGCAGCACCGGGTCGATGTTGCCGCCCGAGAGCACCGCAACCACCGGCGGCTCGAACTGTTGGGGCCCGTCCATGATGGCCGCGACAGCGGCCGCGCCAGCAGGTTCGACCAAGAGCTTCGCTCGCTCCAGACACAGCAACAGTGCCTGCGACAACGCCTCTTCGGACACGGTCACGATGTCGTCGACCAGGTGCCGCACCATGCGGAACGTCAGCTCGCCGGGACACCCGACCGCGATGCCGTCAGCGATCGTTGCCATGGATGGCAGGGGCCGCGGGCTGCCGGCCGCGAGCGATATCGGATAGGCAGCCGCACCGGCCGCTTGCACGCCGACGACAACGGCATCCGGTCGCACCGGCTTGATGGCAGCGGCAATTCCACTGATCAGCCCGCCGCCGCCGACGGCGACGACGACGGTCTTGACCTCCGGGCACTGCTCGAGGATCTCCAGTCCGACCGTTCCCTGGCCGGCGACGATGTCGGGATGGTCGAAGGGATGGATCACGACGGACTCCGACTTGGCGGCGTACTCCTCGGCAGCAACCAGCGCCTCGTCGACGCTGCTCCCCGCGAACCGCACCGTCGCGCCATATGCCTTCGTCGCCTCAACCTTCGGGATCGGCGCACCCTCGGGCATGAACACGGTCGACGACGTGCCGAGCAAGCGGGCAGCCAGCGCCACACCCTGAGCGTGATTGCCGGCGCTTGCCGCGACGACACCGTGTGACCGCTGCTCGTCGCTGAGCCGGGCGATGCGCACATAGGCGCCGCGGATCTTGAACGAGCCCGCCCGCTGAAGGTTCTCGCACTTGAGTGCGACCGGGCCACCGACTCGTTCGGACAACGGCCGTGATCCTTCGAGCGGCGTACGTCGAGCGACGTCACCGAGGACCTCGCGCGCCGCCTCGATGTCCGCGCGGGTCACATCACGGAGCTGCGTCCCGTCGGTCACTCCTTCAGTCTGTCCCACGGTCGGCCGCAGCATGAGCGAGCACGCCCGCACCGACCAGTCCGGCGTCGGAGCCGAGCTCGGCCGGCACGATCCGGCAGCGCCGCACGAACGCCATCCCCGCGTGCCGTTCGAACGCGGCCGCCGTCGGCGCGAGCAGCAGGGCCCCCGCCGCCGCGAACCCACCGCCGACAGCGATCGCGTCGAGGTTGAGCAGCGCGGCGGTTGACGCAAAGGCGATGCCGAGGGCCCGGCCCGCGCGCGTCAGTGCGGCGAGGGCGATCGGATCGCCGCCGCGCGCACTGGCGACAAGACTGCGGCCATCGGGTTCGTCCGCCGACCAACCCTGATCCTGGGCCCAGGCGACGACAGCAGGGCCGCGGGCGATCGCCTCGAGGCAACCACGGCCGCCGCACACGCACGGAGGCCCGTCGGCGTCGACGACGACATGCCCGATGTGGCCGGCGTTACCAGTCGGACCAGGCACCGCTTCACCGTCGATGACGAGCCCGCCGCCGACACCCGTCGACACGACGATGCCGAGGAACGCACGCGCATCGCGCCCGGCACCGAGCGCCTGCTCACCGACGGCCATGGCGATCGCGTCGTTGCGCAACACGACCGGGACATCCGCGACCAGTGTGCGGACCCGGTCCGGTAACGGAAAGTCACGCCAGGCCGGCATGTTCAGCGGCGAGACGAGCCCATCGCGCATCGGCCCTCCGCAGGCAATGCCGACGGCCCGCACGGCTCCGGCGTCGATCTCTTCGACTACTCGGGTGAGCGCGGACCAGACCTCGTCGGCGTTCGTCGTTACCGGTGTCGGCCGTCGGGCGCTGCGCACCAGGACTCCGCCGGGTTGCACGAGCGCGGCCGCGAGCTTCGTACCACCGATGTCGATCGCGAGAACAGCATCGGTCACGTCGTGGTGCCCCGGCCGGCCGCCGCACCGGAGCCGAACGCGAGCACCGACGCGGTGAGCCCGTGCATGTGATTGCGACCGCCGACGGGTCCGATCTCACCGGCGGCGAAGAAGCCGGCGACGGCATCAACGGAGAGCTCCTCACCGAGTACGACGACGTCGTGGTCGGCGGCCGTGAACATCTGACCGCCGCGGCCGTTGCACGAGAACAAGAGCGCGCCCTCGACG
>DATBDO010000132.1:0-18907 GCA_036269855.1 Mycobacteriales bacterium | reverse complement strand
AGCAACTGGTCCAGCGACAGGCCACCGTGCTGCGGTCCGTACGCGTGCAGCGTCTGCACCTCACGGTTCTGCTCACGGAGGCGCGTCGACACGCCAGCGCACTCGAGCGCGCCCGGCTCGCGGCCATCGCCCGAGCACGTGCCCTTGCTGCTGCACGTGCGGCAGCACGTGTTGCAGCCCGCGCCAACGCCGGCCAACCGCTCGCCGGCGGCGCCACCGGTGACGTCGCCGGCACGGTGTCGGTCGCGACGCAACAGCAAGCCGTCAACTATGCCGAGTCACAGATCGGCAAGCCTTACCAATGGGGCGCGGCCGGCCCGGACAGCTATGACTGCTCCGGCCTGGTGATGTGGGCCTACGCCCAGGCCGGTGTGACGCTCGACCACTGGACGGGTTACCAGTGGGAGGAGGGCGCTCGTGTCGCAACCTCGGCGGTGCGGCCCGGCGATCTCGTGTTCTTCGCTACCAACACCAATGACCCCAACACGATCCATCACGTCGGCATGGTCATCGGCAACGGTGAGATGGTCGAGGCTCCCTACACCGGAGCCAACGTGCGTATCAGCTCCTACTGGCGGCCGGACCTGATCGGTGCCGTCCGCCCCTACAACCGCTGAGCTGGTTCGCGGGTACGGTCTCTGGGTGACTCGACGGCCACGTCCCCGTGTCGCCATCCTCTTCGGCGGCCGGAGCACCGAGCACGCGATCTCGTGTGTCTCGGCGGGCAGTGTGCTGGGCGCCATCGATCGGGACGTCTACGACGTCGTGCCGATCGGCATCAGTGCGGACGGGCGCTGGGTGCTGGCGCCGGACGATGCAGCTGCGCTGGCCATCCAGGGCCGGGCGTTGCCGGCCGTCGACCCGACCGGGACCGCTCTCGTGCTTCCCGGCGACCCGACGGCCAAGGGTCTCGTCGTCCTCGAGCCGAATGAGCTGCCGCAGGAGCTCGCGGGCGTCGACGTGGTGTTCCCGCTCCTGCACGGCCCCTACGGCGAGGACGGAACGGTCCAAGGTCTGCTCGAGCTCGCCGGCCTGCCCTACGTCGGCTCCGGCGTCTTTGCGTCCGCAGTCGCGATGGACAAGCACCACATGAAGCAGCTACTGGCGGCGGCCGGCCTGCCGGTTCCGGGTTACGTCGTCGTACGCAGCGGCCGGCCGGTGCCGGCCGATGTGCACGACCTGGGGTTGCCGGCGTTCGTGAAGCCCGCGCGCGGCGGGTCCAGCATCGGCATCACCAAGGTCACCCACGCGGATGATCTGCCGGCGGCCATTGCCGAAGCACAGCGGCACGATCCGAAGGTCCTCGTCGAGCAAGCCGTTGCCGGCCGCGAGGTCGAGTGCGGCGTGCTTTCCGGTCCCGACGGTCCGCAGGCGTCGGTGCCCGCCGAGGTGCGGCTGACCGGAGGCCAGGACTTCTACGACTTCGAGGCGAAGTACCTCACCGACGCAACCGAGTTCGACATTCCGCCGAAGCTCCCATCCGACGTCATCGAGTCCGTACGCGAGATGGCCGTACGGGCGTTCGAGGCGCTGGACTGCGAAGGGCTGGCCCGGGTCGATTTCTTCGTCGACGAGGACCGCGTCGTCGTCAACGAGGTCAACACGATGCCGGGCTTCACCCCGGCGTCGATGTTCCCGCGGATGTGGGCCGCCAGTGGCGTGACCTATCCCGAGTTGGTGAGCCGACTAATCGAGGACGCTCTTCGCCGCGGCACCGGGTTGCGCTAGTCGATTGTCTGTTTGAGCGCTTTGCCGATCTCGACGAGGAATCCGCCTTGGGCTTCGTACGACGTCGGGACGATCAGCTCGACGTCGGCGTTACGCCGGATCGCGGTCCACGTGACCGTCGACCGACCGATGTCCTGAAACCAGATCACGCCGTCGACGCTCGCGGTCTGCGGAGAACCCGGGTCGTAGTCGGCCGGCTCCGGTACGCCGCAGCGCAGCACGATGGGTGGCGAGCCCCAGGCGTGGACCAGCGGTGAGCGAGGCTCGACGACGCGCGAACGCCGACCGTCAAGCAATGAGGGCAAGTAGTTGACGAGGCGGGCACAGGCGGCGGCGACCGGGCCCGGCGGGGTCGGTGGGGTGACACGAACCGTCCCCGCGCCGGCGCACCCGGACACCGTCGCGACCATGGCGACGGCGCATGCGCCGCGTCGGGTCAGAGATGAACGACGGGACAGGTGAGTGTCCGGGTGATGCCGGGCACGCCCTGCACCTTGGCGACGACCAGCTTGCCGAGCTCGTCGACGTTGCGCGCCTCAGCGCGGACGATGACGTCGTATGGACCGGTCACGTCCTCCGCCATCGTCACGCCCTTGATGTTGGCGATCTCGGTGGCGACGGCCGCGGCCTTGCCGACCTCGGTCTGGATGAGGATGTAGGCCTGCACCGTCACTGCTGCTCCTTGCACCCGAGAGACTGGTCGCCTAGAGGCTGATTGCCGCTCGACGTCGGCAAGCGTGACGGTACCGGACGAGGGGAGGCAGCGACATCTCGGTTTCGGATGCGGGGGAGTTCGGGCTGATCGCCCGGATCCGGGAACGCCTGCGCCCGGCCGACGGTGTCCTGCTCGGCCCCGGCGATGACGCCGCCGTCGTGACGAGCCCGGACGGTCGCACTGTCGTCACGACCGACCTCCTTGTCGAGGGCGTGCACTTCCGCCGCGACTGGTCCAGCGCCTACCACGTGGGCCGGAAAGCGGCGGCACAAAATCTTGCCGACGTCGTGGCGATGGGCGCGCATCCGACCGCGGTTGTGGTCGGGCTTGCCGCGCCGCCCGACCTGTCGCTGGACTGGACGGACGGATTCCTCGACGGGTTGCAGGACGAGTGCGCATCCGTACACGCGGGCTTGGCGGGTGGTGATGTCGTCCGTTCGCCGACGCTGGCCGTTTCGGTGACGGCGCTCGGTGATCTGCAGGGTCGAGACCCGGTCGTCCGGGCCGGCGCGCAGCCCGGCCAGATCGTCGTCGTCGCAGGCCGGCTCGGTTATGCCGCCGCCGGGCTCGAGTTGCTCCGCGCCGGTCGGCACGAACCGGCGGATCTGGTCGACGCGCATCGCGCCCCCGAGGTCCCGTACGACGCCGGTCTTCGGTTGGCGATCGCGGGAGCCACCGCGATGATCGACGTCTCCGACGGGCTCGTCGCCGATCTCGGTCATGTCGCGGCCGAGTCCGGCGTACGTATCGAGCTGGCGAGTGACGACCTGCCGCTGCCGCCGGAGCTCGTCGAGGCGGCACTGTCGCTCGGTGCGGACCCTCGATCATGGGTAGCCGGCGGTGGCGAGGACCACGCATTCGTCGCAACCATGTCGAACGATGCGGCCCTGCGTGCGGTCGCGTTGCTCGCCGACCTCGACCGGCCGGTGCCGTTCACGCAGATCGGTCGGGTCGTGAGCGGTGAGCCGATAGTGGTGTTCATCGACGAGACGCCGCCCGGTGTCCACGGTCACGACCATTTCTCCTAACTAAAGTTGTCGCGTGAGCGACCTGGACTTGCGGGAGGAGCCGTACGACGGCCCAACCGCGCAGCAGCTCATCGACGCCGTCCAGCTGGAATACGTCGTCCGGTACGGCGCTCCCGACACGACGCCGGTCGATCCGGCGGAGTTCGCCCGACCGGCCGGCCGATTCGTCGTCGGGTACATCGACACGACCGCTGTGGCGATGGGCGGCGTACGACGCGTCGATGACGCGACCGTTGAGATCAAACGGATGTATGTCACGCCCGAGTTTCGCGGTCAGGGACTCTCACGTGTCGTCCTCGCTCATCTCGAAGCACTGGCGCGCGAGCTCGGGGCCACGCGCGTGCTGCTGGAGACGGGCCCGATGCAGCCGGAAGCGATTCAGCTCTACGAGACGTCTGGCTACGAAGCTGTCGAGGGTTTCGGGCATTACCGCGACGAGCCCGGCGCGGCTGCCTACGGCAAGACCATCACCGACCAGCTGTGACGCTGGTCTGGGCCGCGCTCGGCGTCGCCGTCGGTGCCGCGGCGCAGTCGGTGAGTGGCATCGGCTTCGCGCTTGTCGGTGGCCCGTTGCTGTTCACCGTGTTCGGCCCGCGTGAAGGTGTGCGGGTTGCCGTCGTTCTGTCGATGCTGGTCAACATCGGAGTTCTCGTGCGCGAGCATCGCGCGGTCATGGTGCGCCGCGTGCTTCCTGTGCTGCTGACCGCTGTTGCGGTCACGCCATTGCTCGTGCACCTCTTGTCATCGGTCGAGACACGTGCGCTTCGTGCAGCAGCCGGGGCAGTCATCGTCGTCGGAGCGATCCTTGTCGCGGCAGGTCGGACGCGTGACAGCGGAGTCATCGGGGGAGTGGTGGCCGGGCTCGTGTCGGCGACGATGAACGTGCTGGCGTCCGCGGGCGGGCCGGCGGTCGCCGTGTACGCCACCGGCGCGCGCTGGGATCCGGGGCGGCTCCGCGCGACGCTGCAGGCCTACTTCTTGTGTCTCAACGTCGTGACGGTGTTGACACTCGGCGCACCGAACTGGAGTGCCCGGCGAGCGGTCGTCCTCGTCGTCGCGCTGCTGGCCGGTTCGGCTCTGGGCGCCGTGCTGGCGCCGCGGGTGTCTCACCGGTTGGCCCGGACGGTGACGCTCGCGCTTGCCGCGGCCGGCGGGTTCGCCGTCCTGGTCTCAGCCCTGACCTGATCTGTCGATCAGCGGGTGACCTTGCCCGCCTTCAAGCACGACGTGCACACGTTGATCCGACGGCGGGTGCCCCGGCCGACGAGCGCGCGGACCGACTGGATGTTGGGGTTGAACCGCCGGCGAGTGCGCCGGTGCGAGTGCGACACGTTCATGCCGAAGCCCGGCCCCTTGCCGCAGACGTCGCACACGGAAGCCACGGGAGTTCTCCAGTCCGGGATGGGCGGCCCCCTCGGGGCCGATCGACCACCAAAGAGGGTAGCCCGGCCGGCCTCCCGCGCTCAAAAGAGCCGATCTCGTCGTCCGCCGACTCTAGGCTCGTCCCGTGACCGGCCAGCCCGTGGCGACGCTGGACGCCGCCACGTTTCGGAGCTGGTGCCGCAGGTCGGCAGACGCCCTCGGGGTCGCGTGCGCTCGAATCGACGCGCTCAACGTGTTCCCCGTGGCCGATGGCGACACCGGCACCAACATGCTCCACACGATGCTTGCCGCAGCGGCTGCGGCCGATCGGGCCCGTGCGGCAGGTGATCAGCTGGCCCAGGTCGCGCAGGCCGCCGCCGCCGGGTCGCTCCCGGCCGCTCGGGGCAGCTCAGGCGTGATCCTGAGCCGGTTCCTGCACGGCGTTGCCGCCGGTTTCGGCACCGCTGACCCGGCGGACGGCGCGGCCGTCCAGGCCGCCCTCAGCGCCGGCGCCGATGCTGCCTATGCGGCCGTGAGCGACCCGGTCGAGGGCACGATCCTGTCCGTTGCCAGGGCGGCCGCCAAGGCCGCGCGCGATGCCGATCCTGCTGATCTCACCTCGGTCGCCCGTGCCGCCGTCGCCGGGGCGCGTGAGGAGCTCGCACGCACCACCGACCAGGTGCCGGCGCTGGCCGCTGCGGGCGTCGTGGACGCCGGCGGGCAGGGGCTGCTCTTGCTGTTCGAGGCACTCGCCGACACCGTGTCCGGAGTCTCCAGCGTCCCGTCGCCGGAGGTCGCGTCCGTCCCGGAGCCGTCGGCGGTGGCAACCTCATCCGCGTTCACCTACGAGGTGCAGTACCTGCTCGATGCCCCCGCCGCGGTCGTCCCGATGTTGCGCCAACGGCTTGCGGTGCTCGGCGACGCAGTCGCCGTCGTCAGCGGCGCCGGCGTGCACAACGTTCACGCACACGTCGACGATGTCGGCGCTGCCATCGAGGCCGGTGTCGAAGTCGGCCGGCCGCATGACATCACCGTGACGCGATTCGCCGATAGGCCCGTCGCTGGTCGCGTGATCGCGCTCTGCCCCCGCGGTGGGCTCGCTGATCTTTTCCGCTCCGGGGGTGCAACCGTCGTCGAGGTGGGAGACGACGCCAACGCAATCACTGCCGACCTGACGGCGGCAGTCTGCGCACCAGGTGCTCACGCGGTCGTGCTGCTTCCCAACTCGCGCGCACTCAGGCACGTGGCCGACGCTGCCGCATCGGCGGCTCGTTCGGCCGGATGCGCGGCGACCGTGGTGCCGACCCGTTCTCCCGTGCAGGGCATTGCCGCCCTTGCCATTCACGATCCCGGACGGCGCGCCGACGACGACACCATCGCGATGAGTGCGGCGGCGGCAGCGACACGTTACGCGGAGGTTGCCTGGGCGACCTACGACGCCCTGACAAGTGCGGGGCCGTGCCGCGCAGGCGACGTCCTAGGGCTGATCGATGACGATGTCGCCGCTATCGGCGATGACATCGTCAGGGTGTCGCATGAGCTCGTCGACCGGCTGCTGACCGGTGGCGGGGAGCTTGTCACGATCGTCATCGGCGAAGGCGCGCCGGCGTCGCTCGGCGCTGACCTCGCCGACTACGTCATCGCCACCCGTCCTGCTGTCGAGACGTCGGTGCTCGAGTGTGGCCAGCCAAACCATCCGCTCATGCTCGGGGTGGAGTGACGTTGGTCGCCATGTCCGAACCGGTGCGTCGCATCGTTGGTGATGCGTCCGCCAAGGCTCTCGCTTCCGGCCTGGACATCGCCACGATCGGCGACTTGTTGCGCCACTATCCGCGCCGCTACGCCGAGCGCGGTGTGTTGACGCCACTCAACGAGCTCAAGGCCGATGACTACGTGACCGTCATGGCCGAGATCGCCCGCGTTGACGTTGTCCGGATGCGGCAGCGCAAGGGATCGATGGTCAAGGTGGTCGTCACCGACGGCAGCGGCAAGCTGCATCTCACGTTCTTCAATCAGGCCTGGCGAGGCAAGCAGCTCAATGCAGGCATGCGCGGCCTGTTCGCCGGCAAGGTCGGCGTGTTCCGCGGGCAGCGACAGCTGACCAACCCCCAGACGCAACTGCTGGACGACGACAACGACGCCGCCGACGAGTCGATGCTTACCGGGCTCATTCCGGTCTACCCCGCGACGACCAAGCTGCCGTCCTGGAACATCGCCAAGGCCATCCGGGTCGCGCTCGACGTTGCGGACCTTGACGCCGACCCGCTGCCCGAGGAAGTGCGCGAGCGTCACGACCTGCTGCCACTCGCGGAGGCGCTGCATCTCGTCCACCTGCCGGACGAGCGGCAACAGGTCGATCGCGCGCACCGGCGGTTGAAGTTCGAGGAAGCGTTCGTGTTGCAAGTCTTGCTCGCCCAACGGCGCGCTGCCGCAGCTGCGCAGCCGGCGACGGCACGAGAGCGGGTCGATGGGGGCCTGCTCGATGGGTTCGATGCGCAGCTGCCCTTTTCGCTGACTGCCGGTCAGGAGAGCGTCAGCGCAGAGATCTTCGCGGACATCCGGCGCGAGCACCCGATGCATCGGCTCCTGCAGGGCGAGGTCGGTTCGGGTAAGACGGTTGTCGCGCTACGCGCGATGCTCGCGGTTGCCGACTCGGGTGGTCAGTCCGCGCTGCTGGCGCCCACCGAAGTGCTGGCGCAGCAACATGTGCGCACATTGCGCAGCCTCCTGGGCCCACTCGCTCAGGCCGGCGAGCTCGGGTCTGCGGACACGGCGACCAGGATCGCGTTGCTCACCGGGTCCCAGGCCGCAGCGGCTCGTCGGGCCAACCTGCTCGACGCCGCCAGCGGAGCGGCCGGCATCGTCGTCGGGACGCATGCGCTCTTGCAGGAGAACGTGCAGTTCGCGGATCTCGGCCTCGTCGTCGTCGACGAACAGCATCGTTTCGGGGTCGAGCAACGCGACGCGTTACGCGCCAAGGGCTCGACCCCGCCGCACGTGCTGGTCATGACGGCGACACCGATCCCGCGCACGGTTGCGATGACGGTCTACGGCGATCTCGAAACGTCGATGCTGACCGAGCTGCCGGCCGGGCGCGCACCGATCCAGACCAACGTCGTACCGGTGGGGGAGAAGCCGCAGTGGGTGGATCGGGTCTGGCAACGGGTTCGCGAGGAGGTCCAACAAGGCCGCCAGGTCTACGTCGTCTGCCCAAAGATCTCCGGCGACACCACGTCCGAAGACGATGTCGAGCTCGTCGATGTCGAAACCCTCGACGACGTCGAGGAGACTCAACGACGTCGCGCGGCTGGCGTCGAGGACGTTCTGCCGATGCTGACCGACGGGCCGCTGCCCGGTCTCTCCATCGACATGCTTCACGGCCGGATGACCACCGACGCCAAGGACGACGTGATGCGGCGGTTCGTCGCCGGCAGTGTGCAGGTCCTCGTCGCGACGACGGTCATCGAGGTCGGTGTCGACGTCCCCAACGCCACGGTGATGGTCGTTCTCGATGCCGACTGGTTCGGGGTCTCCCAGTTGCACCAGCTGCGCGGTCGAGTCGGCCGGGGTGCGCATGCGGGCCTATGTCTGCTGGTGACCGCCGCGGAGACGGGCAGCGAGGCGCGCGATCGACTCGACGGCGTCGCGTCGACCCTCGACGGGGTCGCACTTGCGCGACTCGACCTCGAGCAGCGGCGTGAAGGCGACGTACTCGGCGTGATGCAGTCCGGCCGTCGGTCGAGTCTGCGCTTACTGCGACTACTGCGCGACGAGGACATCATCATCGACGCCCGGGCTGAAGCCACCGGACTCGTGGAGCAAGACCCCACACTCTCGTCGTACGACGCTCTCGTCGCAGCTGTTCGCGCACTCGTCGACACCGATCGCGCGGACTACCTCGAAAAGGCCTGAGATTGGGGGGTTGGACGTGACCCGCATCGTGGGCGGCAGTGCCGGCGGCCGACGTCTCGTCGTACCGCATGGTCGCGGCACCCGCCCGACGTCGGAACGCGCCCGTGAAGGTCTGTTCTCGACGCTGGAGTCCATCCATCACACCTTGACCGGCCGGGCCTTTCTCGACCTCTACGCCGGGAGCGGAGCCGTTGGCCTCGAAGCGGCCAGTCGCGGCGCTTCGCCGGTGCTGCTGGTCGAGTCCGGGCCGGCAGCACTTGCCGCGCTGCGCGCGAACATCACGACCATCGACCTGCCGCAGGTCGAGGTGCGGGCCGACCGGGTCGACCGGATCCTGAGCCAACCCGCACCGCATCCGTTCGACCTCGTGTTCCTCGACCCGCCCTACGCCGACGACGTGGAGCCCGCCCTGAAGCTGCTCGTTGCCAACGATTGGCTGGCGACAGACGCGACCGTGGTGGTCGAGCGCGCGAGCCGTTCCGTCGAACCCGAATGGCCGCCCGGCTGGACCGGCGATCGAGCGCGCCGCTACGGCGACAGCACGCTTTGGTACGGTCGCCGATCATGACGACGCGGCGCGCTGTCTGCCCCGGCTCGTTCGATCCCGTTACCAATGGACACCTCGACATCATCGGTCGGGCATCGAAGCTGTACGACGAGGTCGTGGTGGCGGTGCTCATCAACAAGACCAAGAGCAGCCTGTTCACCGTCGAGGAGCGCGTGCAGCTACTGAAAGAGTGCGCGGCCGACTACGGCAATGTTCGCGTGGACTCCTTCCATGGGCTGATCGTGGACTTCTGCCGCGAAAACGACATTCAGGTGATCGCCAAGGGCCTGCGCGCGGTCAGCGACTTCGACTATGAGCTCAAGATGGCGCAGATGAACAACGGGCTCAGCCAGGTCGAGACTTTGTTCATGCCGACGAGCCCGCTCTACAGTTTCTTGTCGTCGAGCCTCGTCAAGGAGGTTGCGACGTTCGGCGGGGACGTCACCGGCCTGGTGCCCGACCTCGTCATCGAGAAGCTTCGGGAAAAGCTCGACGTCTGACGGAAGGCACAGTGGTGGATGTCCACGCCAAGCTCGACGAGCTCACGGCGATGATCGACAATGCGCGGGCCATGCCGATGTCCGCGTCCTGCGTGGTCAACCGGGGCGAGGTGCTGGCTCATATCGACGAGCTCCGCGCCCTGCTGCCCACCGAGTTCGACGAAGCGCGCCGGGTGCTGGACGACAAGGGTGCCGTGATCGCGGAGGGGCACGCCGAGGCCGAGCGCATCATCGAGGCAGCCAAGGCGGAGCGCGCGCGGTTGATCGCGCGGACCGAGGTCATGCGGGACGCCACCAAAGAGGCCGAGCAGACCCTCGCGGCGGCGACGGCCGATGCCGAGCGCATGCGGCATGAGATCGACGACTACGTCGACGGCAAGCTGGCCAACTTCGAGGTGGTCCTGCACAAGACCGTGCAGGCGGTCGAGAAGGGGCGGGCCAAGATCAGCGGCCGGCACGAGCTGGACGCGCTCGCCTCGCCGCAACCGGACGAGCCGCCGCTGCCCGAGTAGGTCCGCCGCTCAAGTCCGGATACGAGATATTCGTCTAGACTCGACGGTCAACGTTCTCCCGTCGACCACGAGATCCTCACGGTGATGTCCGCTTCCCGCCATGCCACGCATCTCGACCCGCGTGCGCCGCTCGTGCTCGACACGCGCGAGCTCGGCCGCCGCCCCGGGTCGATGCGTCGTGTCCAGCTGACGGTGCCGGCTCCCGCCGACTGGGAGCTGGGCCTGGTCGGCGTGCCCGTCGGCTCCGAGGTGCGGCTGGACCTGCGGCTCGAAGCCGTGATGGACGGCGTACTCGTCTCGGGCACGGTTGGCGCCTCGATCCACGCGGAGTGCGGCCGGTGCCTCGAGCCGGTGACCGACGAGGTCGAGGTCGACCTCCAGGAACTGTTCGCCTACGAGCCCCATCCCGAGGGTGACGACGCCGCCATGGTCGAGGGCGACCTGATCGACCTCGAGCCGGTCCTGCGCGACGCGGTGGTGCTCGGACTGCCGCTCAACCCGGTGTGCCGCGACGACTGCGCCGGCCTCTGCACCGGCTGCGGCGAACCGCTTGCCGAACTCCCGGCCGGACACGGCCATGACGACACCGATCCGCGATGGGCCGCGCTTGCGGCTCTCGACACCGAGCCCGAGATGGGGAACTGACCGTGGCCGTTCCGAAGCGCCGGATGTCGCGCAGCAACACCCGCTCGCGCCGCTCCCAGTGGAAGGCGACCGCGCCGGCACTCGTGCCGTGCAAGCGCTGCCGCCAGCCGAAGCTGCCGCACGTCGCGTGCACCGTGTGTGGCACCTACAACGACCGTCAGGTCATCAACGTCTGAGTCGGTGCTTACCCGCGCCGAGCATCCGACCGCCGAGGAGGTCCTCGGCGTCATTCGCGATGCCCTGGCGGTGGTTCTCGAGATCGACCCGTCCGGCGTGACCCGCGACTCGGCGCTGGCCACCCTCGACGTCGATTCGCTCGCCCTCGTCGAGGTGGCAGAGATCGTCGAGGAACACCTTGCGTCTTACGCGCGCGAGCCGCTCGTGATCGCGGATGCCGACCTCGAGCAGTTTTCGACCGTCGGCCAGGTCGTCGACTACGTGCTGGCGCGGGTGTAGATGTCCGACGGTGCGGGGCCCGGCGGCGACCTCGCCGGACTGCTCGCGGCGCTGGGCACCGAGGTCGACGCGCATCTCGTCGAACGCGCCGTCACCCACCGGTCCTTCGCCTACGAGAACGGTGGGTTGCCGACGAACGAGCGGCTCGAGTTCCTCGGCGACTCGGTGCTCGGACTGGTCGTCACCGAGGAGCTCTTCCGGCGCCACCCGGACCTGCCGGAGGGCCAGCTCGCGAAGCTCCGGGCCGCAGTGGTCAACTCGCGCGCGCTCGCCGAGGTAGCCCGGGACCTCGAGGTGGGGCAATACCTGCGTCTTGGCCGAGGCGAGGAAGCAAGCGGCGGCCGGGACAAGTCATCGATCCTGGCCGACGCCGTCGAGGCACTCATCGGCGCCGTCTACATCGACCGCGGCACCGAGCCGGCGCGCGAACTGGTGCTTCGTCTGTTCGGCGGATTGCTGGACGGGTCGGCGCGCCTCGGCGCCGGCCTGGACTGGAAGACCTCGCTGCAGGAGCTGGCGGCAGGCCAGTCGTTGGGCGTGCCCGAGTACCAGGTGACCGAGAGCGGACCCGACCACGCCAAGTCGTTCCGGGCGATCGCCCTGGTCGGCGGCGAGCCGGCCGGTGAGGGCGAAGGGCGGAGCAAGAAAGAGGCGGAGCAACGCGCTGCCGAACGCGCCTGGACCGGGTTGTCCGACGGGGACGACTGATTCGTGCCGGAGCTTCCGGAGGTCGAGACCGTCCGGCGGGGACTCGACGCAGCAGCGGTGGGCCGGCGCATCAGCGACATCGAGGTGCAGGGCCCGAGGACGGTACGGCGCCATGCCGGGGGACCCGCGGAGTTCATCGCGCGACTTCGCGGTCGCCGCATCGAGGCGGCTTGTCGGCGGGGCAAGTACCTGTGGCTCCCGCTCGACGACGGCGTCTGCCTGGTGGCCCACCTCGGCATGAGCGGCCAGTTCCTTGCCGCCGATCCGGCCGAGCCGGACCCGACGCACCTGCGGGCTCGGTTCACCTTCGACGACGGCGGACCTGAGCTGCGCTTCGTCGACCAGCGCACGTTCGGTGGGCTCCTCGTCGACGAGACGGTTGCCGACAGCGCCGGGTCGGTGCCCGCGTCGATCGCGCACATCGCGCTCGACCCGCTGGATCCGGCCTTCGACCGCGGCGGGTTCTCCGCCGCGTTGCGGCGGCGCCGTACCGGGATCAAGCGGGCGCTGCTCGATCAGAGCCTGGTCTCGGGCATCGGCAATATCTACGCCGATGAGGCGCTGTGGCGGGCCCGCATCCACTACGCGCGTGCCACCGACGCGCTTCGCCGTGGTGACGTCGAGCGACTGCTGGACGAGGTCGTGGCCGTGCTCACGGATGCGCTTCGGGCGGGGGGCACCTCCTTCGACGCGCTCTATGTCGCGGTCAACGGCGAGAGCGGCTGGTTCGAGCGCTCGCTCGAGGTCTACGGGCGGGAGGGTGAGCCGTGCGCCCGCTGCGGCGCGGCTATCCGCCGGGAGCCGTTCATGAACCGCTCGTCCTTCCGGTGCCCGCGATGTCAACGTCCCCCGCGTGGCGAAGCGGCGCGCTGGTGACCGAGGACGAGCGGCTCACCGCGTGGGTGCGGGGGCACGTCCAGGGGGTGGGCATGCGCTGGTGGATTCGCGCCCGGGCGCTCGAACTGCATCTCGACGGCTGGGCCCGCAACCTCGAGGACGGCCGGGTCGAGGTCGTGGCGGAAGGGCCCCGGGAGGCGCTCGACGCTCTCCTCGCGATGCTGTCGGACGGGCGTACGCCCGGTCGGGTGACAGGTGTGACGGAACGGTGGAGCGAGGCTGGTGGTATGTCCGGTTTCGAGGAGCGCTGACCGGTTAATCCTGCGTCCACCTGACTCAAGATCGTGACCGGATCGTAACCTGGCTCTTGACCAGGTGGCCTGGTGGCTGGACACTGACAACACCGCGCCTCCCCAGCCCTATCCCGGCCGGACAGGCGCGCGCCGCGAAAAGCGGCTCCGGTTTCCCGGAAGATGTCGCCCGGAAGGCCCGGAAGACCCGGAAGACGTAGTCTCCTCACCGCGGAGGAATGCCACAGATGGCAAAGGCGCTGTTCGGTCACGTAGGGGTTGGACCGGACGTGCGCGTCATGTCCGAGATGCGGCGCTTGCGCGACCGCGTTCGTGATCTCGAGCATGAGGTAGCACGACTGGAAGCGGCAAATGCCGCACTGGCCAACGGGTTGCCGGTCGACGACGAGATGCTCTCGCTGTCCGTGCCGGACATCGTCGAGCAGGAGCCGGCACTCACCTAGCCGGTTCCCGACGAAAACGGGGCGACCTTCGCCATTGGCGAGGGCGCCCCTTTTCCTTGCCCGGATTCTTCCGACACGGCGGATCGGCGTGGTTGCCGGGCTCGCGGGCCGCGTCTCGGCTAGGTTGGACCCGGCCTTCCCCGCCGACCTCACCTTTGCGCGGAGCCCTTCCTGTGCACCTGAAGAGCCTCACGTTGCGAGGCTTCAAGTCCTTCGCTTCCTCGACGACGCTGTCGTTCGAGCCGGGGATCACGTGCGTCGTCGGCCCTAACGGCTCGGGCAAGTCCAACGTCGTCGACGCCATCGCGTGGGTGCTCGGTGAGCAAGGGGCCAAGAGTCTGCGCGGCGGCAAGATGGAAGACGTCATCTTTGCCGGCACCTCGGGACGGGCGCCGCTCGGTCGCGCCGAGGTCATTCTCACGATCGACAACTCCGACGGCGCCTTGCCCATCGACTACACCGAGGTCACGATCTCGCGGATCATGTTCCGCAACGGTGGCTCGGAATACGCCATCAACGGCACGCCGTGCCGGCTGCTCGACGTGCAGGAGCTGCTCTCCGACTCCGGCATCGGCCGCGAGATGCACGTCATCGTCGGACAGGGCCAGCTCGACGCCGTACTGCACGCGGCGCCGGAGGATCGACGCGCATTCATCGAGGAGGCGGCCGGTGTCCTCAAGCACCGCAAGCGCAAGGAAAAGGCGCTGCGCAAGCTCGAGGCGATGCAGGTCAACCTCAACCGGCTGCAGGACCTGACCGCAGAGCTGCGCCGCCAACTGAAACCCCTCGGCCAGCAGGCCGAGGTGGCCCGTCGAGCCGCCGTCGTCCAGGCCGATCTTCGCGACTCCCGGTTGCGGCTGCTGGCCGATGACCTCGGGGCGATGCGCGGGACCCTCGAGGCCGAGGTCGCCGACGAGACCGCACTGCTCACCCGGCGCGCCGACGTCGAGCGCAACCTCACCGCCGGCAAGGACCGGGAAGCCGAACTGGAGGCCGCCGTCGCTGCGGAGACGCCGCGGCTGTCCCGCGCGCAGGAGACCTGGTACCGGTTGGCCGGCCTCCGTGAGCGCTTCCGGGGGACGGCGTCGCTCGCGGTCGAGCGGCAACGCAGTGCCGCCGAGATCGAGGAGCATGTCGCCAGTGGCGGCCGGGATCCGGAAGCGCTCGAAGCGGAGGCCGTCGAGGTCCGACGGCAGTGCGAAGCGACGACCGCAACCTTGGCCGGCGACCGCGACAGCCTGACGGTCGCCAGCGAGGAGCGGCAGCGACTGGAGGCGCTGCTGGCTACGGCCGAGGCCGACCTCGCCGCCACGCAACGCGCCATCGCCGACCGACGCGAGGGGCTCGCCCGCCTCCATGGGCAGGTTGCCGCACTCCGCACGCGGGCGAGCGCCGCCGACGACGAGATCGGCCGACTGACGGTCGCCCTCGACGGTGCCCGGGAACGGGCCGGCGTGGCGCAGTCGGAGTTCGCGACCGTCGAGTCCGAGGTCGCCGGCCTGGATGCCGGTGAGGTCGATCTCGACTCGAGGTTCGAAACCGCCGCGGCCGCCCTGAGCGAGGCCGAGGAGCGGCTCGCCGCGCTGCAGGACGAAGAGCGAGAAGTCGAGCGGCAGCGCGCGGCTGCCGCGGCGCGCCGGGATGCGCTCGCGATGGGCTTGGCACGCCGAGACGGCAGCGGCGCCCTGCTCGATGCCACCGACCGGCTGCCCGGGCTGCTGGGAACGGTGGCCGAGGTCGTGCGGGTGGAGTCGGGCTGGGAGGCGGCGGTTGCCGCCGCCCTGGGCGCGGCCGCCGATGCCGTCGCCGTGACCTCGCTCGCCGACGCCGCGGCGGCCCTCGAGCTGTTGCGGCGCGAGGAGGGCGGCCGGGCCGGGATCGTCGTCGGTGGCGGGGGCTATCCGGATGGTCCGTCCGGCTCTGCCGGCCACGGGGATACGGCGTGGCCGTCGTTGCCGCGTGGCCGCTACGCGATCGACGTCGTGACCGCGCCGGAGCCGCTGCGGCCGGCCCTGGTCAGCCTGCTCGACCGGGTCGCGCTCGTCGACACGCTCGACGACGCCCGCACGCTGGTCGAGGCGGTCCCCGAGATCCGCGCTGTCACCGCCGCGGGTGACCTGCTCGGCTCGACCTGGGCGTGTGGTGGTGCCGGCGACGCCCCGAGCCTCCTCGAGGTCCGCGCGGCACTCGAGGACGCCGAGAAGACATCCGCCGAACTCGCCCACCGCGGCGACCGGCTTCGGTTCGCGTTGTCCGCCGCCGCCGACGATGCCCGGCATGCGCAGGACGAGGTCGACGATGCGCTCGGGGGGCTGCACGAGTCCGACGCGCGCCTTGCCGCCGTCGCCGAGCGCCTCGGCCAGCTCGGTGCGGCCGCGCGCGCCGCTGCCGCCGAAGCCGAGCGGTTGCAGCGTGCGGTCCACGAGGCCATGGCGGCGCGCGATCGCGACCTCGAGGGGCTCGCGGAGCTCGAGGAGCGCCTGGCCGCCGCGCAGACGGCGCCGACCGACTCTGACCCGGACCCGACCGAGCGCAACGAGCGGGCCGCGCAGGTCGCCGGCGCGCGCGCCGCCGAGGTAGATGCGCGGCTGGCGGTGCGCACCGGCGAGGAGCGCAGTCACGCCCTCGCCGCGCGTGCACAGGAGCTGGAGACCGCCGCCGTCGCCGAGCGGCAGGCGCGCGAACGGGCTGCGCGAGCCCGCGAGCGACGGGCCCGTGAGGCCGTGGTCGCGGCCGCAGTCCACGCAGTGGCGCTGGAAGCGCTGCGCCGGCTCGAAGGCTCTTTGGAGCGGGCCGCGGCCGAACGCTCCGCCGCCGAAGAGGCACGCACCGTCCTCGAGGGTGAGCTCCTCTCCGTCCGCAGCCGCGTTCGCGAGCTGGCCGGCGAGCTCGAGGCCCTGACCGGAGCGGTGCACCGCGACGAGGTGGCCCGGGCCGAACAGCGGCTGCGGATCGAAGCGCTCGAAGACCGCGCCGCCGAGGAGTTCGGGATCGACCCGATCACCCTCCTCGCCGAGTACGGGCCTGACGTGCCCGTACCACCGGTGACGGTGGGATCGTCGGCGCCCGAAGACGCGGCGAGCACCGAAGCGGCGCCGTACGTCCGGGAGCAGCAGGAGAAGCGGCTGCGCAGCGCGGAGCGGGCACTGGCCCTTCTCGGCAGGATCAACCCACTGGCGCTGGAGGAGTTCGCCGCGCTCGAGGAACGGCACAAGTTCCTCGCCGAGCAACTCGAGGATCTCAAGGCATCGCGGCGGGACCTGCTCACCGTCATCAAGGAGGTCGACGACCGGGTCGAGCAGATCTTCGCGCTCGCTTATGCCGATGTCGCACGAGAGTTCGAGCAGGTCTTCTCGGTGCTGTTCCCGGGCGGCTCCGGGCAGTTGGTGCTCACCGATCCCGACGACTTGCTCACCAGTGGCATCGAGGTCGAAGCGCGGCCGCCGGGCAAGAAGGTCAAGCGGTTGTCGTTGCTTTCCGGTGGCGAGCGTTCACTCACCGCGGTGGCGTTCCTCGTCGCGATCTTCCGAGCGCGTCCTTCGCCGTTCTACGTTCTCGACGAGGTCGAGGCGGCGCTCGACGACCGCAACCTGTCCCGGCTGGTCGACCTGCTCGCCGACCTCAAGGCGACGTCGCAGCTCCTGATCATCACGCACCAGAAGCGGACGATGGAGGTCGCCGACTCGCTCTACGGCGTGTCCATGCGCGGCGACGGAATCACCCAGGTCATCTCCCAACGCCTTCGGGAGCCAGAACCGGCGTAGCCCGCTCAACAGGGTCGGTCGGTAGCCTCCAGGCGTGGAATTCGTCGTCCTCGGGATCGTCCTCGGGGTCTTCCTGGTCGCGGCCTTCGTCGCGTTTCTGAAGGCGCCGACTCGCCGCGAGCTGCCGCCGGTCGAGGCGCCCGTCGAGACTCCGCCGGTTGAAGCGCCACCCGAGGTGGCCGTCGAAGCGCCCCCGGTGGCCGAGCCGGTCGTCGAAGCGCCTCCTACGCCGGAACCGACCGTCGAGACGCCGCCGCCGTCAGCCGGCCGGATGGTGCGGCTCCGGGCCCGGCTCGCGCGCTCAGAGGGAAGTCTCGGTCGCGGCCTGCTGGCCCTGCTGTCCCGCGACACGATCGACGACGACACGTGGGACGAGGTCGAGGAGATCCTGCTCACCGCCGACGTCGGCGTCAGTGCAACGCGGCAGATCGTCGACAACCTCCGCACCCAGGTCCAGGTGCTCGGCGCCCGCACGCCGGATCAGGTCCGCACATTGCTGCGCGATCAGCTCCTCGTCGCACTCGGGAGCGACCTCGACCGGACATTGCACACGCTCCCGCACCCCGCTGACGGAGACGGGGTCGACGAGGGAGGGGCCCGGCCCGCCGTCGTACTCATGGTGGGCGTCAACGGCACCGGCAAGACCACCACCTGCGGCAAATTGGCCCGCGCTCTCGTCGGGGACGGGCGACGGGTGGTGCTGGGCGCCGCTGACACATTTCGCGCGGCTGCGGCCGACCAGCTGGCCACCTGGGCGGGCCGGGTGGGCGCCTCGGTCGTCCGCGGGGCGGAGGGCGCCGACCCGGCGAGCGTTGCGTTCGACGCGGTCAAGACGGGCATGGAGGAGCGGGCCGACACGGTGCTCATCGACACCGCCGGCCGGCTACATACCAAACAAGGGCTCATGGACGAGCTCGGCAAGGTCAAGCGGGTGGTCGAGCGCGGCGGCGCGGTCGACGAGGTGTTGCTCGTCCTCGACGCCACCACCGGTCAGAACGGCCTGGTGCAGGCGCGGGTGTTCGCCGAGGTCGTCAACGTCACCGGCATCGTGTTGACGAAGCTGGACGGCACCGCCAAGGGCGGCATCGTCATCGCGGTCCAGCGCGAGCTCGGTGTTCCGGTCAAGCTGGTCGGCCTTGGTGAGGGAGCCGACGATCTCGCGCCGTTCGAGGTCGAGACCTTCGTCGATGCCTTGCTGGGTGATCCGGCCGAGGCAGCGGCCTGACATGACCGCTCGTCTCGTCGTTGTCGCCGCGCTGAGTCTGGCGGCAGGTGTGACGGCGAGTCCGGTGCTGGCCGCCGCGGAGACCGTCTCGGCGCACGTCGCGACAGCGCATCCGGTGGTGGGCCAGTCGTTGGAGATCGACGGGCAGGTGACGGGTGCGTCTTCGTCGCCGTCGTCCACCGTGACGGTGACTCGTGACGACTCCACCGGCCAG
>DATBDO010000131.1:0-6298 GCA_036269855.1 Mycobacteriales bacterium | reverse complement strand
GTCGCCGTCCGTGGCAATGGCGCCTCCCGGATGAACCACCGGGATGGCACCTTGAAATAGGCGAGCCGTTCCTTCACGAACGCCGCCAGCTCGGCCTCGTCGACCGGCACGCCGGGAGCCGGTACGACGACCGCCGCAACGTGCTGGCCGAACTCGTCGTCCGGGAGTCCGACCACGGCAACCTCGTCGACGGCCGGATGTTCCTCCAGACAGTTCTCGATCTCGGCCGGGTAGACGTTCTCCGCGCCGCGCAGGATGAGATCCGTGCGCCGGCTCGAGAGATAGAGGAGCCCGTCGCGGATCTCGCCGAGGTCACCGGTCCGGAGCCAGCGCCGATCGTCGACGACCGCGCGGGTCGCGGCCTCGTTATGCCAGTAGCCGAGCATCACCAGCGGGCCGTGCACGAGGATCTCGCCGCTCCCGTCCACCTTCACGTCGACCGTGGCGACCGGACGACCGACCGTCGTCGGGTTGTCCTGCAGCTCCGCATATGAGGCCGACGTCGCAAGAGCGGTGCACTCGGTCTGGCCGTAGCCGATGCCCCACGTCACCTGCGGCCCGAACACCTCGCGGATCTTGCGTTGCAATGCCGGCGACCAGGCCGCGCCGCCGCCCCCGATGTGCTGGAGGGCACTCACGTCGACGTGTGGCGCGACCGGGTGATGGAGCGCGCGCCACAACGTCGTCGGCATCGTCGACCACGAGGTGCACCGCTCGCTCTCGAGCAGCCGCAGCGTCTGCTCGGCGTCGAACCGACCCGGCTGCCAGATCGTTGCCGAGCCGACGCCCATCCCGGCAACGACACCGTTGTGCAGACCGGCGACGTGGAACAGCGGCGTGCTGTTGAGGATGCGCGCCGGCGGCAGCACCACGCCGGCCGGGAGTCGCTGGTTGATCAGGTGCTGCTGCGCCTGCACCAGCCCGACGATGTTGCGATGCGAGTGCACTGCACCCTTGGCCCGGCCGCTCGTCCCACTCGTGTAAAGGATGACCGCCGGGTCGTCCTCGTCGATCGGGACATCGGGCAGAGCCACCCGCGGCCCGTCCACCTGGGCCGCGACCGGAGTCATGTCGTCGACGACCAGGGTCGGCTCGCAGTCCGCAATCGCCTGCTGGATCTCGGCTTCCGTCCACCAGGCGTTGAGCCCGACGGCAATGGCGCCGAGCGACACGGTCGCCCAGAAGGCAACGACCCATTCGATCGAGTTCCAGCCGCGGATGGCTACCCGGTCGCCCTTGCCCACGCCCTGGCCGGCAAGCCAGGCAGCCACCGGACCGACAGCAGCGAGGTGCTCGGCGTAGGTGATCCGCCGCGCGCCGTCGACGAGGTAGTCCTGGTCACCGAATTCGATCGATGCCTCGAGCAAGGAGCGCAACGACCGGTGCCGCTCCGCAAAGACGGTCATCGGGATGCCGAGCACGTCTTCCTGGGTGAACTCGTAGGACAGCGGGCTCATAAGCCCGCCTCCCTTGTGCGACGCTCCCGGTCATGAGCGAGGCGCACGAGGCCATCCGCAACCTGCTCGGGAAGTACTGCGAGCTCATGGACGCCGGCCACTTCGCCGGGCTCGCCGAGCTGTTCGCGCATGCGACCTTGGCGGACGAGCACGGCAACGTCTTCGCGACCGGCTCGGACGAGATGCACCGGATGTGGGAGCGGCAGACCATCCTCTATGGCGGCTCTCCGCGGACCCGGCATGTCACGGCCAACCCGGTAATCGACGTCAACGACGACGCCGGCATCGCCCAGGTCTCCTCGTCGTACGTGGTCTTCCAGGGCACCGACGACGTGCCGCTGCAGCCCATCGTGACGGGCCGCTACCTCGACACGTTCACCCGCGGCGAGGGCGGCTGGCACTTCACCCAGCGGCGCTATGCCATCGACCACGTCGGCGACCTGTCCCACCACTTGCGGAACTAGTTGACCAAGCGGTCGGAGCCCGACCAGTAGTGCGCGCGCAGCGCCTTCTTGTCGGGTTTGCCGAGCGCGGACAACGGGATCGCTTCGACAAAGTCCACCGACTTCGGCTGGTGCACTGCACCCTTGCGCTCCTTGACCAGCGCGATCAGCTCGTCGGCCTCGACCGTCGCATCCGGACGTCGTACGACGACGGCCTTGACCGCCTCGCCCCACTTCTCGTCAGGTACGCCGATGACGGCGACCTGGGCGACCCCGGGATGAGTGGAGATGACGTCCTCGATCTCACGCGGGAACACGTTGAACCCACCGGAGACGATCATGTCCTTCTTGCGATCGACGATCGTGAGGAAACCCTGCTGGTCCTTGCGCGCGATGTCGCCGGTGTGCAGCCAGCCGCCCTTGAGGGCTTCTTCCGTCTGCTCCGGCTTGTTCCAGTAGCCCTTCATCACGAGCGGGCCCCGGACGCAGATCTCGCCCGGCTCGCCGTCCGGGACCTCGTTGAGGTCGTCGTCGAGGAGCGCGACCTTCAACCACGGCACCGGCCGACCACAGGTCGCTAGCCGAGCGAGGTCGGAGGTGTCGTGCTCGCCCTTCTTGAGCACAGCGATGGTCATGCCGCACTCGGACTGCCCGAAGAACTGGAAGAAGATCGACCCGAACTTCTCGATCGCTTCCTTGAGCCGTGTCGGCGACATCGCGGCGGCGCCGTAATAGACGGTCTCGAGACTCGACAGGTCGTAGTTCTCGCGATCCGGATGGTCGAGCAGGATGTAGAGCATCGTCGGCACGAGCATGGTGGCGGTGATGCGGTACTTCTGGATCGCATCGAAGACTGCGGTCGGTTCGAAGCCGGGCAGTACGACGATGGATCCGCCGCGCAGCAACGTCGGGATGAAGAACGCCGCACCTGCGTGCGACAGTGGCGTCGAGATCAGGAAGCGAACCTCCTCCGGCCACTCCCACTCCGACATCTGGATCTGGCAGAGCGTCGCGCCCGACCGGTAGGTCTGCATGACGCCCTTGCTCTTGCCGGTGGTGCCGCCGGTGTAGGTGAGGCCGGTGACCTCCTCGGGGTCGACGACCGGCGCCTGAAGTGGCTTCGCCTCGAACGTCTTGGACAGCGCGATGAGGTCGGTGCCGACCTCACTCGGTCCGAGGGCGAGCAAGGTCTTCAGGCCGGGCACCCGGTCGCGCAGCTCGGCCGCGCGCTCCTCGAAACCCGTCGGGTCGAACACCAGCGTCTCGACGCCCGCGTCTTCGAGCACGTAGGCCTGGTCGTCGACCGAGCCCATGGGATGCAACGACGTGCTCCGGCACGGCGTCAGCATGTTGGCGCCCATGGTGAACAACACCTCGGGGCGGTTCTTCGACAGCATCGCGATCGGGTGGTGCTCACCGATGCCGAGGGAGCCGTAAGCCTGCACATAGCGGCTCACCTCGGCGGCCACTTGTGAGCCCGTCAGGACGTCGTCGCCGAGGTAGACGGCCGGCTTGTCGGCGTGCCTGGTGAGCGCCGCGACGAGCAGGTCCGGCATGAACGCCGGGCGGTGTAGGTCGGTCGCCGAAGACATGCCGCGACGATATCTGAAAGGGCGTCAGAAACGCTGCGGGGGTAGCAGCGAGGTGGTAGGCATCCGCCATGAGCGCATACCTGGTGTTCAACTACGCGATCACCGATCCTGAGGGCTACGGTGCCTACCCGCCGGCCGCATTCGCCACGATGAACGGCCACGAGATCGAGATCCTCGTCGCGGACTACCAGTCCGAGTCCAAGGAGGGCGCGGCCGGCGAGGTGACGGTGGTGCTGCGGTTCCCGTCCAAGGAAGCCGCGCTCGGCTGGTATGACTCGGACGGGTACGGAGCGGTCAAGCACCTGCGTACCAGCAACAGCACGGGCATCACTGTGCTTTGCGATGCCTTCACACCGCCGAGTTGACCGACGCCGAGGTCACCCTGAGCCTTGGCCTGCCCAACTTCGGTGACTGGCTCGGCCGTGACTGGCAGCAGCTCCTCGGGCTGGCACGAGCCGCGGACGAGGCGGGTGTCGACCGACTCGTCGTGACCGATCACGTCCTCATGGGCCGCAAGACCGATGCCTATGTCTGGGGGCGCTTTCCCACCGCACCAGAGGCCCCATGGCTGGAGCCACTGACCTGCCTAACCGCCATCGCGAGCGTCACCACAACGGTGCGGCTCGCGACCGGCATAGTCATCGCTCCGCTACGTCCTGCCCCGGTGCTGGCAAAGACCGTCGCGACCCTCGACGTGCTCTCGGGTGGCCGGCTCGACCTGGGCGTCGGCGTCGGCTGGCAGCGGGAGGAGTACGACGCCGGCGGTCTCGACTTCACGTCTCGCGGCCGGTTGCTCGACGACACCATCGGCGCCTGTCGCTCGCTGTGGTCGCAGCTGCCGGCGTCGTACACGTCGTCGACGGTCTCGTTCGCCGATGTGTTCTGCTCGCCGCAACCGCTCCAGCCGCGACTGCCGGTCTGGTTCTCCGGAACCTTCACCGCGCGAACCCGTCGACGGGTGCTCGAGCTCGGCGACGGCTGGATCCCGATCATGGGCGCGACCCTCGACGACATCCGCGCGGGCGCCGACGACCTCCGGGGCGCGACCGACCGCCGGCTGTCCGTCCAGGCCCCGGTGCCACCGGTCCGCGGTGAGGGCGGACTTGACCTAGCCGCCACGATGGAGGGCGTGCCCGATCTCATCGCCGCTGGAGTCACCAACGTCTACCTCAACGCAATGTCAGTCGCGCCTGCGCCGGCCGCCGTCGCGGACCGGCTGCCGGGCCTGGTCGACGCGTTCCGCGCGGTAACGACGTGACCGCGGGCGAGCGGCGCGAGCTGCACGAGCTGGTCGAGCGCTACGCCCAGGCCGTCGACCGGGTCGACGGCACCGCCGTGTCAGAGCTGTTCGTCGAGGACGGCGTCCTCGCCACCTGGATGGACCCGGCGACCGGCACGTCCACAGGCGAGCAGAAAGGCCGGCAAGCGATCGCCACCGCCGTCAACGGGCTCAGCCGCTATGTCGCTACGCATCACACGATCTCCAGCCACTCGTCGACAGTCGACGGGGCGCAAGCAACCGGCGAGTCGCTCTGTACCGCGCACCACGTCGTTGACGAGGGTGGCAAGCGGCACGACCGAGTGCTCTACATCCGCTATCTCGACACCTTCGTGCGCGCCTCGGGCCCTTGGCTGTTCAGCCGCCGAGAGGTGCACGTGCAGTGGGTGTCGACACTGCCCGTCGACTCAGCGGCGGCTAGGACTCGTTCAACGCGACAGCCTCGCGGATGAGTGCCGTGAACGCGGCTTCGTCGATCTCCTCGCCTTCGTGCATGTCGATGGCGCGTCGGACCTTGCCGTCGAGGCTGGAGTTGAACAGCCCCTTGGGGTCCTTCAGTTGCGCGCCCTTGAGAAACGTCAGCTTGACGACGTTCTTGTAGGTCTCACCGGTGCAGATGATCCCGTCGTGAGACCAGACGGGCACGCCCGGGTTGGTCGCCTTCTTCCACTTCCACTCCTCGACGACGTCCGGGTCCGCCTGCTTGATGAGTGCGCGGACCCGGGCGAGTGTCTCGCCCCGCCAGTCGCCAAGTTCCTTGATGCGCGCGTCGATGCTCTCGGAGGCAGACTCAGCCATCGCGGTCAGGTCTGAGCGATGCGGACGAGGTTTCCCGACGGGTCGCGGAAGGCGCAGTCGCGGACGCCCCAGAACTGGTCGGCCGGCTCTTGGAGCACCTCCGCACCTGACGCGCGGATCTTCTCGAACGTCGTGTCGAGGTCGTCGGAGCGGAAGATCGCCGCCTGCAGCGAACCCTTGGTCACGAGCGACAGCAGGGCGTCGCCCTCAGACTGCGACCGGCCGCCATGCGGCTGGAACAGCACGATGTCGACGTCTTGTCCTGGCGCCGCGACCGTGACCCAGCGGAAGCCCTCAGACGCGACATCGTTGCGGACCTCGAGGCCGAGCGCGTCGCGATAGAAGCCGAGCGCCTCGTCGGGGTCGTGGACGGGAATGAACATCGCGGAAACGGTGACTGTCATGCGACGACCTTAGGTCGCGCACAGCCGACCACGCTTCTCCGATTCTGCTCGGTCAGGCCGGCGTCGGCGTCCGCCGCGGTCGGGTCGCGAACATGGTCACGCAGGGCGGAACATCCTCGAGATAGCTGTGGTCGCGCGCCCGGTACTGCGACGGTGTCTCGCCGACGATCTCGGTAAAGCGCGAGCTGAACGAGCCGAGCGAGGTGCAACCAACCGCGACACAGGCATCGGTGACCGACATCCCTTGGCGGAGAAGCGCCTTCGCCCGCTCGGTGCGACGCGTCATGAGATAGGAGTACGGCGTCTCGCCGTAGGCCGCGCGGAA
>DATBDO010000130.1:0-1730 GCA_036269855.1 Mycobacteriales bacterium | reverse complement strand
CGGCGTGGGCACCGTCGCGGACCAACTGGCGGGCTTTTCGTAACTTGGGAAGGACGACGTCGAGGAAGGGCTGGCCGCCGAAGCCGGGCTCCACGGTCATGACCAGCAACATGTCGATCTCGGACAGCAGGTCGGCGAACGGTTCCACCGGTGTTGCGGGCTTCAACGCGAGACCGGCCCGGGCGCCGGCGGCGCGAAGGTTGCGGGCCAACCGGATCGGCGCGTCGGCGGCCTCGACGTGGAAGGTGACGTTGCGTGCGCCGGCCTCTGCGTATGCGGGTGCCCACCGGTCCGGGTTGTCGATCATGAGGTGACAGTCGATCGGCACCGAGGTGTGTTTCAACAGCGACTGCACGACCGGCAGGCCCAACGTCAGGTTGGGCACGAAGTGGTTGTCCATGACGTCGACGTGAACCCAGTCGACATCGCCCACCGACGCGACTTCCTCGGACAAGCGGGCAAAGTCCGCGGCGAGAATGCTCGGCGCGATCTGCACACCCACGCCGATCCCCTTCGGTCGTTTGACGCCCGATGGAAGTCTAGGCGTCGGGGGGCGTTTCAGTCCGGTAGGCGACGTACAAGGGCCAGATACATGGCGTCGGTGCCGTGCCGGTGCGGCCACAGCTGGACGTCCGGACCGGGCCCGAGATCAGGCATGCCCGGAAAAAGCGGGCGTGCATCGTCGAGCCGGGCGTCCGTGCGTGTGGAGAGAACCTCGCGCACAACGTCGCGGCTTTCCCGCAGGTGGGGTGAGCAGGTCACATAGGCGACCACGCCGCCGGGCGCTGCGGCGTCGACAGCACAGCGGAGCAGATCGAGCTGCAGCGGATGCAGTCGTTCGACATCGTCGGGAGTTCGCCGCCAACGGACCTCCGGCCGGCGGCGCAGGGCGCCGAGCCCGCTGCACGGTGCGTCCAGAAGCACGCGGGCGAACCCGTCGGGTCGCCACGCCGGCCGGGTGGCGTCGGCCACAACCACTCCGGCGTCGTCGCGCACCGCGTCGGCGACGAGCCGAGCGCGATGCGGATGCAGGTCCGTCGCCAGCAGCCGCGTTGCGCCCGGGCGGAGACCGGTGAGCAGCGCGGCTTTGCCACCCGGACCGGCGCAGACGTCCGCCCACCACCGCTCGCCTGCCGTGATGTCGGCGCG
Source organism: Mycobacteriales bacterium (assembly GCA_036269855.1). Lineage (GTDB taxonomy): Bacteria > Actinomycetota > Actinomycetes > JAFAQI01 > JAFAQI01 > DATBDO01. The sequence goes on along the minus strand of DATBDO010000130.1, from coordinate 581 downwards.
CGCCAACGCGAGCGTGACCAGCTGGCTGCCCTCGTCCTGCACACCGGCCCGTCCGTCGCGGATGGCCGCAAGGCCGCCGGGGTCGCCGCCGGCGGCGAGTCGCACCGCGTAGGGCGACCACGGTCCGGCGACGGCGCCCGGGCCGGCTTGCTCGAGCAGCTCGTCGCGGCTGATCCGGCCGGGCCGGGCGACGAGATGGGTGACCGGTCTGTCCACCGACAGTGCCGGGCGCAGCTCGTCCAGATCGCCGCCGAGCGCATCGGCCAGTGCCGCGGCGAGCCACTCCGGATAGCCGGTGGCGACCGCGAGCCGCCGCATGTCGTCGTCCGGTGCGACGCGCTCGACCCACGACTCCCATGACTGGCGACCAATCGCGCGAAGCACCGCATTGACGAACCCGACGATGCGCTGACCGGCGACGGCCCGGACGAGGTCGACTGTGGTGTGCACCGCGGCATGTGCCGGCACGCGCATGTGCAGCAGTTGATAGGCACCGAGCCGCAGGACCGCGCGAACCTCGGCGTCGAGATCGTCGATCGGGCGGCGGGCGGCCATCGTGATGATGTCGTCGAGGACGCCTT
>DATBDO010000129.1:0-4126 GCA_036269855.1 Mycobacteriales bacterium | reverse complement strand
CACGACGAGCGGGTCGGCGACCCAGCCCTCGTGCACCTCGCGCTTCCAGCGCCGGAACGGCGTGTTGCCGGCGACGGTCCAGCCCCACGGGTAGTTGTTGTGACACCAGGGCCCGCCGATCTCGTCGATGCGGCGTAGCTGCTCTTCGCGCGTGGTCCGCGCGCCGTTCCAGATGCGCACGTCGTTGAGCGAACCCGTAGGTCCGCCTTCGCTGCTCGCACCGTTGTCCGACAACACCATCAGCAACGTGTTGTCGAGGTCGCCGGTCGCGCGTAGCGACTCGACCAGCCGCCCGAGCTGCTCGTCGGTGTGCGTCAGGAAGCCGGCGAACGCCTCCATGTAGCGCGCGTAAACGCGCTTGTCGTCGTCGTCGAGATCGGCCCAGGCCGGCACCCAGTCCGGCCGCGGCGACAGCTCGGTCGTCGCCGGGAGCAGCCCCGCGGCCAGCTGTCGCGCGAACGTCCGCTCGCGCCATACGTCCCAGCCCTCGTCGAACCGGCCGCGGTAGCGAGCCAGGTGGCCCGGCGGCGGCTGGTGCGGCGAGTGGCAGGCTCCGGTCGCGAGGTAGAGGAAGAACGGCTTCGTCTCGTCGACCGCCCGCAGGTCGCGGATGAACTCGATCGACCGGTCAACCAGGTCTTCGGTGAGGTGATAGCCGCTGTCGTACGGCGCCGGTGGGTTGACCCGGTGGCTGTCGTGGACGAGCGACGGCGCGAGCTGATGCGTCTCACCCTCGAAGAAGCCGTAGAACCGCTCGAACCCGCGACCGAGTGGCCAGCGTTCGCGGGACGCGCCGAGGTGCGTCTCGTCCTCCGGTGTCAGGTGCCACTTGCCGACAGCCCAGACCGCATAGCCGGCCGGCACGAGTACGGCGGGGAGCATCGCGTTGGCGCGCGGGATCCGCCCGTCGTACCCGGGAAAACCCGTGGCGAGCTCCGCCACCCGGCCCATGCCGTTTGCATGGTGGTTGCGTCCCGTGAGCAGCGCCGCCCGGGTGGGCGAGCACAGCGCGGTGGTGTGAAAGTTGGTGTAGCGAAGGCCGTTCGCGGCGAGGCCGTCGATCGTCGGCGTCTCGATGTCGGAGCCGAAGCAGCCGAGTTGCGCGAAGCCGACATCATCGAGGACGACAAGCACGATGTTGGGCGCGCCGGCTCGCGGCCGTACCGGCTCCGGCCACCACGGGGTCGACTCGTGGTGGTAGCGGCCCTGCACGCCGCGGAACTCGCCCGGCTCCATCTCACTCCCCGCCGCGGGTACTGTCCGATCCATGCCTGGACCTCTTGACGGCGTGCGCGTTCTCGAACTGGCCGGCATCGGCCCGGCGCCGTACACGTGCATGCTGCTGTCGCAACTCGGCGCCGACGTGCTGCGCGTCGACCGTCCCGGTGGCTCGCGCGTCGGCAATCCGGATCTCCTGGCCGACGGCCGGCCCACCGTCACGCTCGACCTCAAGTCGGCGGACGACGTCGCGACGGTGCTTCGTCTCGTCGAGCGCGCCGACGTTCTCGTCGAGGGGTTCCGGCCCGGCGTCGCCGAACGGCTCGGCATCGGACCGGACGAGTGCCTCGGCGCCAACCCGCGATTGGTTTATGCGCGCATGACCGGCTGGGGCCAGGACGGTCCGCTGGCCGACAAGGTCGGTCACGACATCAACTACGCAGGAATCGTCGGCGCAATTGCCGCCATCGGCGAGCCCGGCCGCAAGCCGGTGCCGCCACTCAACCTGGTCGCCGACTTCGGCGGCGGCACGATGTTCTGCCTGACCGGCATCCTCGCGGCGTTGCTCGAGCGCACGACGAGTGGCAAGGGCCAGGTGGTCGACGTCGCGATGGTGGACGGCGTCGCCTCGCTCATGACGATGTCGTGGAGCATGCGCGCGAACGGCGGCTGGTCCGACGACCGCGGCAGCAACCTGCTCGACGGCGGTGCGCCGTTCTATGACGCCTACGAGTGCGCCGATGGTGAGTACGTCGCCGTCGGAGCGATCGAGGAGCAGTTCTGGACGCAGGTCGTCGACGGGCTCGGCATCGACGACGCACCGCCGCGCGGTGACATGGCGCGTTGGCCGGAGCTGCGCAAGCGCATGCAAGAGGTGTTCCTCACCAAGACGCGGGACGAGTGGGCTGAGCTGTTCGCCGACCGGCCCGCCTGTGTGACGCCGGTGCTGCGGCTGTCCGAGGCGCCGCAGCATCCGCACGTCCGGGCGCGCGGCGCGATGGTCGAGCACGACGGCGTCATGCGGCCCAACGTGGCGCCGCGCTTCTCGCGCACGCCCTCCGAGCTCCCGCCGGCGGCCGGACGGCCCGGCGCACTCGCCGGGTGGGGACTGACCGACCAAGCGGGCTGACCGCCTCAGTCGAGGACGGACGCGTCGGCGCGGATCTCGCGCCTCGCCATCGCCTCGAACAGGCCGGGGAACGCGTTGTCGACGAAGTAGGCACCGAACGACTCCTGCACCTCTGGCCGCAGCGGCACGCCCTTGCCGACGGCTTCGACGTGCCAGGCCTGCCGGCAGCGCCACTCGTACGACGACGCCCACAGGAACGCAATCGCCGGGTTGGGCGCAAGAACGAGGATCCCGTGGTTGGCGAGCAGCGCGACATCCGCGTCCCCGATGGAGTCGACGGCGGCGCGAGCGTTCTCGACCTGGTCGACCGATCCGGAGTAGTCGTCGAACAACGCGACCTTGCCGGGGTACTGCGCGCTGGTCTGGTCGTAGACCTCCGGCGCCCGTTGCAGGTCGGCCCAGATCGTCGCCCACCGCGGGTGGTTGTGCACGGCGACACCGACGTCGTGCCGGGCGCGGTGCAGTTCGACGTGAAGCGTGATGGCCGGCGTGATCGTCCACGGGCCGTCGAGCAGCTTGCCCTCGGCGTCCATGTGCATGACGTCGCTCGCCCGCAGCTCGTCCCACGTCAATCCGAACGGGTTGACGAGGAAGGTGCCGTCCGGCTGCTTATAAGTGATGTGACCGGCGAGATGGTCGTCGTACCCCTCGCGGTGCAGCATTCGTGCCAGTAGCGCGAGCTCTTGAGCGGGCGTCAGCGTGGGCAACGGCGGTGCTATTTGCCGGTCACCGAACAGCTCCTGCGTCCGGTCCGTGGTCGCGGTCATGACGTCGCTCCAACCGGTTGCTGCAGCGGGACGTTCATCTGGCCGGAGATGACCTCCGGCAGGTCGAGCATCGTGATGGCGTTGCCGCGCGCGATCTTGTAGATCTCGGTTTCGGTGAGCCCGGCCATCGCTCGCTGTGCGTAGGTCATCGTGTCCGGCCAGGTCGTGTCCTGGTGCGGGTAGTCGGTCTCGAAGGTGATCTGGTCGATGCCGATGGCGTCCCGTGCCTGCAGGCCGAAGTCGTCCTCGAAGAAGCAGCCGTAGACCCGACCCGGGACGTATTGACTCGGCGGCTTCGTGATGACCGGGTCGAGCATCGCCGTGCCCGAACCCTTGTTGAAGATGTTGTCGACGCGCTCGAACATGAACGGCATCCAGCCGATCTGGCTCTCCGAGAACGCAATCTTCAGCTGCGGGAACCGCGCCAGTACGCCGGACAGCAACCAGTCGGCCATCGACATCTGGCTGTTCATGTTGGTGAGCGCGATCATGACGCTTGCAGGTGCGTCCGCCGACGTCGTGTTGAAGCCGGACGACGAGCCGATGTGCATGCAGATCACGGTGCCGGTCTCGTCACATGCTTCGAAAACCGGATCCCAGTAACGGCCGGCGTCGTGAATGCTCGGCAGACCAAGGTTGGACGGCATCTCGGAGAAACTGACGCCTCGAACGCCGCGTGCGGCGTTGCGCCGGATCTCCGCGGCGGCGGCCTTCGGGTCCCAGAGCTGGATGAGGCAGAGCGGGATGAGCCGACCGCCGCTCTCGCCGCACCATTCGTCGACCGTCCAGTCGTTGTAAGCGACGACGCAGGCGCTAGCCAGCTCCTTGTCGTGCGCCTCGAGGAACGTCTGGCCGCAGAACCGCGGGAAGGTCGGGAAGCACAGCGACCGCTCGACGTTGTTGATGTCCATGTCGGCGAGCCGTTCCGGCACGGAGTAATAGCCGGGTCGCATGTCCGCGAACGCGACCGGGTCACGCGACCGCTCCGGGATAGGGACGCCGGCACATGCCG
>DATBDO010000128.1:0-2957 GCA_036269855.1 Mycobacteriales bacterium | reverse complement strand
GACACCACGGTCGGCTCACCAGGACCGAACGTTCGCAACGCATGCACGGGATAGACGCAGTCCATCGACGCGCCACCGGCGAGGTCGTAGTTGTAGCGGATGTCGGAGAACTTCGGTAGCGGGAAGCACAGCCACGCCCGCACCGACGTGATCTCGCCGAGCGAGCCGTCGTGGACCACGGTGCGGATGCGCCGGGTCAGTTCGTGGTAGCGGTAGTGGAACGCCTCCATGACGATGAGCCCGGACTTCTCCGCTGTGTCCGCGACCTGCTCCGCCTCGGCGGCGTTGGCGGTGAACGGCTTCTCGCACAGCACGTGCTTGCCCGCCGCGATGGCCTTCAAGGTCCACTCCGCGTGCAACCCGTTGGGCAGCGGGTTGTAGATCGCGTCGATGTCCGGGTCGTTGACGACCTCGTCGTACGACGAGTGCACCCGCTCGATGCCGTGCTTCGCGGCAAAGGCCTCGGCCCGGCTGCGGTCCCGGGCCGCGATCGCGGTCACCGTCGCGCCGGGCACTCGCCGGGCCGGCCGGAGCAACGCCAGCGGCGCAATGCGCGCGGCGCCGATGACGCCGATACGGAGATCCCCCACCCGTCGTCAGCCTTCCCAGACCGAGCGCACGTCATCGGCGACCGCGGCGGCCTGGGCGCGTCCTGCCTGCGCCGACGGCCGGGCCGTCGCCGGGTCCAGCGGGTTGAACCCGAATGCCCGCAGCGACTCCTCGTCCGGTCGGATGACAAGCGTCTTCTTGCGCTTCAGCACCTTCTTCGCCGCCTTGTCGACGTCCGGATCAACGGCGGTGAGGTCCTCCACCGGCGCCAGGACGAGGACGACGTCGAAGTCCGTCACCAGGTCGACACTCGTTGACGAGCGCACGCCTCCGTCGATGTAGCGGCGGCCCTCGATCGTGACCGGTGGCCACACTCCCGGGACGGCACAACTCGCCGCGACCGCATCGACCAGATCGACGCCGTCGCCGGCCGTGAACACGCGTTCCGCACCGGTGCCCGCGTCCACCGCGACGACGCGGATGTCCCGGTCCGGCCACTTGTGCGCCGGCAGCCGGGCCTCGATGACCTCGCGCCGGCGCCGTTCCGGCGGGGTCGGCGCTGCGATCGCGAACCGGCCGATCGCCGCGCGTAGCTCCTGACCCGGGCCGACGGAGTTCAGCAGCCCGGTCCACTCCGCGACCATCTTCTCCAGGTCGAGGTCGACCGGGAGCTCGGTCGAGGCATCGGTCGGGAACGCGTGCCGGTCATAGAGCTCGGCCAGCGGCGTCCCGCTCGTGACCTGCGCGGCGACGGCCGACCCGGCAGAGGTGCCGAGGACGACGTCGGCGTCGATGACGTCGACGCCCAGCTCGGCCAGGCCGTACAGCAGACCGGTCTCCCAGGCGATGCCGGCGACGCCACCGCCGCCAAGGACGAGCGCGCGAGACGTGGCAGCCATCACATGACCTTTCCGGCTAGCTCGCGCACGGCGGCAACCGCGTCGCCGCGCGTCGGCAACAGGAACACTGCCCGCTCCACGCCCATCGACGCGTAGTGCGCAACCACCTCTCGATCCGGTCGGACCAGATAGAGGGTGACCGCGGGGACGGGTTTGTGCGCCGCCGCGGCGATGTCCTCGAGCTGCTTGAGCCGGTCGACGAGCTTCTCCTGCGAGGGCATCGGCATCCAGCCGCCGGCGTACTCGACCGCATGCTGCATCGCGCGCTTTCCGCCGCCACCGACGTAGACGGGCATCGGCGACTGCACCGGCTTGGGCCACTGCCAGGACGGCTCGAGCTGGGCGTGCCTTCCGTCGTACGACGCCACATCGTTGGCCCACAGCGCCTGCATCAGCTCGACCCGCTCGCGCAGCACGGCCCACCGGTCGGCGAACGCAACGCCGTGATGGGCGAGCTCCTCCGCGTTCCATCCGGAGCCGACCCCGAACAGCACCCGGCCGCCGGACAGCACGTCGAGCGAAGAGACCTCCTTGGCCAGCACGATCGGGTCGCGTTCGACGACAAGGCACACCCCGGTCCCGAGTCGCAGCCGCTCGGTGACCGAGGCCGCCGCCGTCAACGCGATGAACGGATCGAGGGTGCGCGCGTACTCGTCGGGCAGATCGCCACCCATCGGGTAGGGCGTCCGCCGCGAGGTGGGGATGTGGGTGTGTTCGGCGACGAACAGCGACTCGAAGCCGGCATCCTCGGCGGCGCGCGCCACATCCCGGACGTCGCTGGTCAGGTCGGTCGCGAACAACGCAACGCCTAGATGCATGTCGACCGCCACCGAGTCAGAAGGTGATGACCTGGCGGATGACATCGCCCGACGACAGCGCACCGAACGCGTCGTTGACGTCATCGAGGGTCAGCCGCCGGGTGATCATGCCCTCGAGGTCGAGCCGGCCCGCGCGCCAGAGCGCGAGCAGCCGCGGGAAGTCGCGGCGAATGTTGGCGGAGCCGTAGTAGGTGCCGCGCAGGTTCTTCTCGTTGTAGAAGAGGTCGAACGCCGACAACTGCACCATGTCCTCGGCCCGGCCGACGCCGACGACGACCGTCGTGCCACCGCGGCGGGTCGCGTCGTACGCGGCTTTGATGGTCTGCGAGCGACCGACGACCTCGAACCCGTAGTCGAAGCCTGCACCACCGGTCAGCTCGCGCAGCGCGTCCGGCAGCTGGTCGGGTGTGACTGCGTGGGTCGCACCGAACTGCTTGGCCCATTCGAGCTTCGCCTCGACCATGTCAACTGCGAGGATCGTCGCCGCCCCGGCGATGCGTGCGCCCTGGATGACGCTGATGCCGACTCCACCGCAGCCGAACACGACGACGCTGGTGCCCGGCTCGACCTGGCCGGCGTTGAAGACCGCGCCCACACCGGTCATCACTCCGCAGCCGAGCAGTGAGGCGACGTCGTACGGAATGTCGGCGTCAATCTTCACCGCGCCCTGCTCGAGCAGGATCATCTCCTC
>DATBDO010000127.1:0-7490 GCA_036269855.1 Mycobacteriales bacterium | reverse complement strand
TCGCCCCACGGCGCGGTCTGCCACGCGACCGCGGCGGCGGTCGCGAGCTGCAGGAGTCGCCGGCGCGAGATCGCCAGTGGCTCCGGGCGGGTCGTGTCTAGCTGCCCGGACATGACGGGTCGCCGCTGCCGAGTGAGAACGACATGCCGCCTCCGGCGCCCCGGGCGCCGGCGCCGTACCGCTTGATCTGCTTCGCCATGTCAGGGCTGACCGTCGCGACGAACGCCGCCATCTGATCGGCGCCGACCGGCTGCCCGCCGACGCGGAAGTTGCGCAACAGGACGCCGCCGATGCCCTTCCCCTTGTCGAACCAGTAGGAGCCATCCCAGCGAAAGACGGGGGTGAACGCGCGGTCGAGCTGCCCGCTCCAGTGGTCGGTCTGCCAGTACTTGCATTTCTTCGCGGCGATCGCGAACCGGGCCGGCTCGGCGAGTGCGAACCGGGCGGCGCCGCCGTTGTCGACCGTGATGTCGCGCTTGGCGTAGTCGACGCAGAGCGGGTCGTCCTTGTAGCCGGACAGCGGCGGCTTCTGCGCCTCGCCGAAATGCCGGAAGTGGCAGGCCTTGGCGAACGGCGGGGAGGAGTAGGGCGCCGGTGGCGAGGGCTCGCCGCCGGTGGCGGCGAGCGTGGTGGTCGCGGTCAGCCCGAGCGCGAGCGCGCTTACGGCGAGCAGGCGACGCAGCATGTCCGAGGACTTCGACGTCCGGCTGCCTGTTCCTACGGACGGGTGCCGATCTCGGCGTGTGCCGTGCCATCGAGGGTCCATGCGCGTTCCGTCGTCCAGCCGCGCCCGGTCAGCCGATCCAGGCGCACTGTCGCGTCGGCCGCTTCGCTGTTGAGGCAGGTCGCGGTCGACTCGTCCGGATCGACGTAGCCGATGCTCACGCAACGTTCTGGAGGCAGTGTGGCCGTGACATCGAACCGCCGTCGCCCGACGATGCCGCGAATGCGGAACGAGTGGTCGCCGATACGCGCGCGCAACAGAGGTGCGACGGCGAGCGGATCGGCCGGCCAGTCCCGGCCGTCGACTCGGAGTTGCACGAACGGCAGCGGCGCCAGCGACCGCAGCACCGGTCGGCGCGCAGTGGCGGCCACGACCTCGAGCACGTCTCCGCCGCCGAGGTCGGCGTGCAGCCACACCCAACGCTTTGCGCTGCCGTGCCCGTCGATGTGAGCGAGGCCGCCGGGTCCGTCGTACTGGTCGGCGCCGACGACACCCGTGATGTTCGTGGTCGGGATCGGCACGACCTGCGCGGCCGGCAGCATGTCGCGTCGCCATGCCCATCGCGGAAACGTCCACAACGGTCTTGACCCGCCTGGCCAGTGCAGGTCCCACGTCGTGTCGCCGGCGCGGCCACGTGCCGAACTCGTCGTGAGGACCGCATCCGGCGACGTGAACAACGTGCCGTCCACGCAGGGCTTCGCCGGACTCGGACCGAATCTGCTGTACGTCGCCGCGCGGTCGCGCGGAAACGTCGCGATCCACCCGTGTGCGTAGGCGTCACCGTCGACGGGGGCGACGACCTCGTGGTGCACCCACAGTCCGGTGCCGGTCGCGGCGTCGGTCGCGGTCAGATAGTGGACCTCGAGTCGTCCACGTTGCCCCCGCCAGCGGGGGAGCGCTGCGAGATCAAGGTCGGTGGTCACGTCTCATTGTGTCCGTTTTGAACCGGTTGGGTGTCGCCCGCCGTGCTGTAGAGGGGGCAACCAACCCGTGAAGGGAGCACCATGCACACCCTCCGTCGAGTCGGCAGCGTCACCGTCTTCAGCACAGCACTGATTGTCAGTGGGGCCGCGGCGGCACAGGCGGCGAGCAACCCGTCACCGTCCGGCACCGGTCAGCCGTCGCAGAGCTGTGGCAGCGACACGGCACCCGATACTCCCGGCCAGTCGTCGTCGGCGCCCGGCTCTGCTTTCAACCCGGACGGCAACGCCGGGATGCACTACGCCGGCGAGCAGCCGCAGAACTCCAACAACACGCATTCGGTCTCGCAGTACGACGTCGCCTGCTACCACACGTCGTAGCAGGAGCTACCCGCCGACGTCGTGCAAGTGATGGACGACGTCGTGCAGGAAGTAACGCGCGAACGAGTCGACCGTGAATGACGCACCGTCGCTACGTCGACCGCGGCGTTGCCACTGCTCACCGGTGACAGTGTCGAACCGGTCGGCGATAGCGGCGGCTGCGTCGCGGAGCTCTGGCGCGACGACAGCGGCGTCCTGTTGGTCATACCGCTCCTCGACAGCCGTGACGTCCTGATCCCAGTTGGGATAGAGCGGGTCGTCCTGCTCGAGCATCAGTGACAACCGGTAGTCGTAGAGCCGGAAGACGTCGCGCACGTGGCAGCCGTATTCCAGCGGTGACCACGTCGAGGGGTTCGGCCGTTGTCGCACGTCCGCGCGGCACAGCACCGGGGCCCACCCCTCGGCGTTGCCGCGCACAGCCACGGCGACGTTTGCGGCCGCGATCGCGCTCGCGTCGTACCCGCATTCCGGACACGGCCGGTCCAGGACCCAGGTCCAATCCTTGGTGTCCGGCCGGATGGTCATGCGCACGAGCGTCGCACGGCGACCGGCCGGAAACTGTCGGTGCTCGGCGATGTGATGGCCCGGTCCACACAGGCCGTCCGAGAGGGCTTGACGAGGCAGGGTATCGAACGTATGTTCGATACAGCATCCGGAGCCGGGGCTTCCCGACGTGGGGAAGCGACGCGAAGCGCCGGCCCGGGTGCGACCAGCAGTCCGCCTTCCCCCGGCTGCCCGACGTCGTGCTCCGCGCGCCAAGGAGCAGAGGGGAGCCTCCACATGCCCGCGTCTTTGGCCCGACGCTACGACGAACGCGTCCAGGTCGACCACCGCGACAACGAACCGATCGCATTCGTCCGCCGCCGTCGGGGCTATGTCGTGCGAACGGTGCTGGCGCACTGGTGGGAGACCGGGCCGTGGTGGGAGGCCCCAGAACCCAACGCCAGTGCCCTGACCGGTCCGGAGACGACTGTCCACGACGACGAGCGGGAGCTGTGGCGGGTCGAGGCGGTCGCGCCCGGGCGCAGCTCCGTCGTCGTCGAGCTGGCGCACTTCTGGTCGACCGGCCGATGGACCGTCGCCGCGGTCCTCGACTGATGGCGGTGCCCGGATGGCTGTGCTGACCTACGACCGGCGGACGGCGCCGACCGCATTGCGGCTGCTCGTCAGCTCGCGTGCGGCGTTGCGCGAGGCGGAGCGGTTCGAGGGTGCCGCCGAGCGTTATGCGACGGCTCATCTCGCTGCGTTGCGGGCTGCGGCCGCGGTTCTCGCCGCGCGGGCCCGACCCAGTGATGTCCGGCGCCGGCCGACGAGTGCCTGGGTGTTGCTGACCGGAGTGGCGCCGGAGCTGCACGAGTGGGCGACCTACTTCGCGGCCGGTGCGGAGAAACGAGCCGCTGCACTCGCCGGTCTGCGCACCGCGGTTACGGCGCGCGAGGCCGATGACCTCGTCCGCGACGCCCGCACCTTCCTTGCCCTCGTCGAGACAACGCTGGGCGTGCTTCCCGACACGTTGGACCGGGCCGGCTGACGAGACTCGATGCCCGATCCGTTCGTTCATCTACATGTTGCGTCCGGCTATTCGCTGCGCCACGGCGCGTCGCATCCGGCCGACCTCGTCCAGCGTGCCGCCGACCATGGCATGGACACACTCGCGCTGACCGACCGCGACGGCGTCTACGGCGCGGTCAAGTTCGTCACCGCCTGCATGCGCCTCGGCGTGCGTCCGATCCTCGGCACCGACTTGGCCCTCGGCGTGCCACCACCGAAATCGAAGACGCCGGTGCGCGGAGGAATGTTCGTCGACCACAAGCTGCCGCGCGTCACGGTGCTGGCCAAAGACAAGCGCGGGTGGGCAAGTGTCTGCCGACTCGTCAGCGCGACGCATCTCGCCGGCGAGCGCGGCGAGCCGATCACGACGCTTGATCACGTCGCCGCGCACATCGACGGGCTCGTCGTCCTGCTCGGTCCGGACTCGGCCCTGGGGCGCGCCCTCGCTCGCCGCCGACCGGACCTCGCCAAGACCGAGCTCGACCGCTGGCGGCACGTGCTCGTCGAGGCCGGCGCCGAGCCGCACGACGTCCTCGTCGAGGTGGTCGACCATCGCGGCCCGGGCGACGCGGCGCGCGCCGGGCGCATGCTCGGGTGGGCACGCGAGGTCGGTGCACCGGTCGTGCTCAGCAACGCCACGCGGGGCGCCGACCGCAGTGACGGCCCCACGCTCGACGTCCTCGACGCGGCCCGGCGGCTCGTCGCGCTCGACAGCCGGCACATCGACCGGGTCAACGCCGAGGCCTATCTCAAGAGCGGCAAGGAGATGGACGACGTCGCCGCCGAGGTCGCGCACGCGGCCGGGCTGGCGGAGCCGGCCGCCCGCGACCTGCTCGCGTCGACCCGCAGGCTCGCCGACCGGTGCGTGCTCGACCCGCGTGCCGACCTCGGCATCGGTGTCGTGCACTTCCCGGAGTTGTTGACCGACGGCGGCGGCGACGTACCGAAAGCCAATGCGGTGTTGCGCGCGCGCTGCGAAGCGGGTCTCGGCCGTCGCGCGATGACGCTCACTCCGCAGGTGCAGGGGCGACTCGACGACGAGCTCGACGTCATCGCACAGCTCGGCTACCCGACCTACTTCCTCACCATTGCCGACGTCGTAGCGCTGGTGAAGGACATGGGCGTGCGCTGCGCTGCGCGCGGGTCCGGCGCAGGCAGCCTCGTCAACTACCTGCTCGGTGTCTCCGACGTCGATCCGCTCGAGCACCGGCTGCTCATGGAGCGGTTCCTGTCCCCGCTGCGCAAGGCGCTGCCCGACGTCGATCTCGACGTCGAGTCGGCGCGCCGCACCGAGGTCTACGAACGCATCCTCGACAAATACGGCGGCGAGCGGTGCGCATGCGTGTCGATGATGGACACCTATCGCGCCCGGCATGCGATCCGTGACACCGGCGCCGCACTCGGTCTGCCGCCGGACGAGATCGACGCGGTGGCCAAGGCGTTCCCACACATCCGGGCCAGCCAGATCAAAGCCGCGTTGCAGGATCTGCCCGAGCTGCGCGCGAGCACCCTCGCCAAATCCGGCCAGCTGGAGCTGTTGTTCTCGTTGGCAGAGCGGCTCGACGGCTTGCCACGCCATGTCGCGTTGCATCCGTGCGGTGTTCTGCTCAGTGATCTCACCTTGCTCGACCGCACACCGGTCGAGGCGAGCTGGCTCGGCTTCCCGATGAGCCAGTTCGACAAGGACGACGTCGAGGCGCTCGGTCTGCTCAAGCTCGACGTGCTCGGCATCCGCATGCAGTCCGCGATCGCGCATGCCATAGAAGAGGTACGACGCGTCGACGGCGTCGACGTCGACATCGACACCATCCCGCGCGACGACATGGAGACCTTCGCGCTCATCCAGTCGACGCGCACGCTCGGCATGTTCCAGATCGAGTCACCGGGTCAGCGCGAGCTGGTCGGCAAGTTCGCGCCGGAGACGTTCGCCGACATCATCACCGACATCTCGCTGTTCCGGCCGGGCCCGGTCAAGAGCGACATGGTGACGCCGTTCCTCGAGGCACGGCAGGGCTGGAAGCCCGAGCGCTATCTGCATCCCGATCTGCACGACGCGCTCGAGCAGACCTGCGGTGTCGTCGTTTTCCACGAGCAGGTGCTCGAGATCATCGCGACGCTCGCCGGATGCACTTTGGCCGAGGCCGACGAGGCGCGGCGCGCGTTGGGTGATCCCGACGGACAGTCCGAGGTGCAGGCGTGGTTCGTCCCGACCGCGCTACGCAAGGGCTACGACCTGGCCACCGTCGAGCGGGCGTGGGCGGTGCTCAAAGCGTTCGCGTCGTTCGGGTTCTGCAAGGCACATGCGGCGGCGTTCGCGCTGCCGACCTACCAGTCGGCCTGGTTGAAGGCACATCACACCGCGGCGTTCCTCGCCGGTGTGCTCACCCATGATCCCGGCATGTATCCCAAGCGGCTCATCCTCGACGATGCGCGACAGTTCGGCATCGCGATCCTGCCGCTCGACGTCAACGTCTCGACCGACACCTATGCGATCGAGAAGATGGCGACGTACGACGAGCCACCACCGGCGATTCTCGACGCGAAGCCAGAGCCCGCCTGGAAGACCGCCGGGCAGCGCTACGGCATTCGTCTCTCACTCGGCGACGTGAAGGGCATCAACGATCAGGAGATCGCACGCATCGTCGCCGGCCGTCCGTATGGATCACTCTCCGACTTCTGGCATCGCGCCCACGTCTCCCGCCCGATCGTCGAACGACTCGTGCTCGCCGGCGGTTTTGACTCGACCTACGGCATCGGCCTCACGTTGCCCGTCAAGCGCCGCGGCCAAGTGACGCGGCGAGACCTTCTGTTGCAAATCGCTGACTTGCATAGATGGACAAGCGCTGCTGCTCGTGGCACCGGCGTGGCGGGGCGGCGCAAGAAAGAGCGGGTCGATGAGGCACTGACAGTGCGAGACAAAGCGAAGGCACAGTCGCAAGCAGCCAAAGCGGTGCAGCCGGTTGATGTGCAGCTTGCGTTGGACCTCGGCGATGCGCCGAACGAGACGACCGTCAGTGGATTGCCCGAGCTGACCGTCGCGGAGCAGACCCGGGCCGAGCTCGAGGTGCTCGGGCTCGACGCGAGCCGGCACGTCCTCGCCTGCTATGAGCAGTTCTTCGCCGCGGTCGCCATCACCCGGGCCAACCGCTTGATGAGCTGCCGCAGCCGCGAGGAGGTGCTCGTCGCAGGGGTCAAGGTCGCGACCCAGACGCCGCCGATCCGCTCCGGGCGTCGGGTCGTGTTCGTGACGCTCGACGACGCGACCGGACCGATCGACGCGACGCTGTTCGAGGACGCGCAAGCCGGCTATGCCGCGACCGTCTTCCACTCCTGGCTGCTGGTGATCCGCGGCACGGTCCGTCGTACCGGCCCTCGGGGCATCTCGCTCAACGCCAACGGCGCCTGGGAGCTGACCGCGCTCCGCGAGGCGTGGGAGCGCGGGGGACCAGCCGCGGTCGAGGCCGAGATGCTGCGCCCGACGGTGGCGACCGAAGCGGCCATCCAGGGCGCCGCCGAGAGCCGGTCGACCCGACCGGTCATGACCCAGCCGCGGATCTACGCCAGCGGGTTCGCGAAGTCTCCGTACGCCGACATCCGCCCGGCCGGCAGCGGCGGGCCGCCGCGCAAGCTCTGGCACTCCAGCCCGGGGTCATCGGGTGGTTAGCCCTGTTTGCCCCACTATCTCCTACGCCACATCACCCTGGCGGAGCCTCCAAACGGTGCAACGAGACGTCGAAGGCACAAAGGACTCCCTGATCCCGACGTCTGAGGTTCTTCATGTCTGTCCGACGCCGACTGGCCGTTGCGGCCGTGATCGCCGGCACCGCCGTGACGATCCTGCCGAGTGCAGCCGACGCAACTGTCCCGCACGCGTCCGTGGTCTTCCCGGCCGACATCGAGGTCTTCGCGCCCTA
>DATBDO010000126.1:0-6144 GCA_036269855.1 Mycobacteriales bacterium | reverse complement strand
CCGTCACGGTCGCGGACGTGGTGGCTGATGCGCGGGTGTCGCGCACCTCTTTCTATGCGCAGTTCACCGATCGCGAGGACTGCTTCCTCGCCGCGACCGCAGCGGGGCGCCGTCGAATGTTCGCGCACATCGGCGACACGGTCGACGCCATGCCCGCGGGTGCGACGGACGTCGAACTGCTTCGTGCCGGCCTGCGCGGCTACTTGGGCTACCTGGCCGCCGACCCTGCGTTCGCAACGGTTTTCTATCTCGAGCTTCCGTCCGTCGGACGTCGCGGCGTGGATCGTCTCGCCGAGGCACGACGCAAGCTCGCGGCGCGCACCGCGGTGTGGCACACCCGGGCGCGCCTACGCCATCCGGAGTGGCCGGAGGTGTCTGCGGTGGTCTACCGAGCTCTCGCCGGTGCGACCGAGGAGCTCGTTGTCGAGCAAGTGCGGGCTGCTGCGACCGACCAGCTGGCTGCACTCGAAGAGGTGCTCGTCGACATCCACCTCCGGCTGCTTACTGCCTGACCGTCTCCGCCCAGGAGGGTTGCGGGTCCGCGAACACTTCGGGCAGGTCGATGCTCACCCGACCGGGGAACTCGGGCGCGCGTTTTTCGAGGAAGGCTGCGATGCCTTCGCGGACGTCGGCGGCCTGGCCGGTCTGATGCATCGCGCGCGAGTCGACGACGTGGGAGTCGTACGGCGAGGCGAAGGCGAGTCCGCGCCACATCATCCGGCGAGCGAGCGCGACGCTCACGGGCGCGGCGTTGTCCGCGATCTCGCGGGCGAGCTCCCGCGCCACCGCCAATACGTCGCCGGCCGGATGAACACTGCGTACCAACCCACCGGCCAACGCCTCGGCGGCGTCGAAGACGCGACCGGTGAACAGCCACTCCGCCGCTTGGCTCGGACCGACGATGCGCGGCAGGAACCACGACGAAGCGGCCTCCGGCACCACCCCACGCCGCGCGAAGACGAAGCCGAGCTTCGCGGTGTCGGCCACCAGACGGATGTCCATGGGCAGCGTCATCGTGATGCCGACGCCGACCGCGGATCCGTTGATGGCAGCGATAACCGGCTTGCGCATCTCGAAGACGCGCAGGCTGACCTCGCCACCGCCGTCGCGCGGCGCCTCCGCCGCGGTGCCGCCTCGCCGCTTGTAGTCGAAGGTGTCGCCGCCCGCGGACAGGTCGGCGCCGGCGCAGAACGCGCGGCCGGACCCCGTGACGATGACGACGCGAACGTCGTCGTCTGAGTCGGCGTGCCCAAGTGCGTCGAGCATCTCGCGCTTCATGATCGGTGTGAACGCGTTGAGCTTGTCCGGGCGGTGCAACGTGATGGTGGCGATGCGGTCGTCGGCGTCGTACCGGATCTCGTCGTAGTCGGGCATGCGCGTCAGTGTGCCGCAGCCCAACTGTGCGCCACACCGACGTCGGCGACGAACCGCACGCCACTGCCGGACGCCCACCAGTGCGCGGTCGCGTCCAACGCGTGACGCACGAGCGCAACAGTGTCACCGGCTTGTGCTTCTGGGACGTGCAGCAACAGCTCGTCGTGCAGGCACAGCACGATGTGTCCATCGTGACGGGCTGCGGCGAGACCGGCGCGAACCGTGCCGGCCCACGCCTTGAACAGCTCGGCAGCAGCGCCCTGCACCATTGCGTTGCGTGCGAACCGACCCCACGCGGACGCCGGAAAGCGCTCGTCGTCACCGCTACGCGCAAGTCGCAGCAGTCGTCCGCCGTAGGTGCGGATGTCGATGCCGTCCCGACCGGCCTGCTCGGCGTCGCGGAGACAAGCCATGGCACGCGGATAGGCGCGGTCCATGTCGCGCAACGCAGCACCCGCCGCGCCCGAGGTCTGCCCATACATGGCTGCCAGCACCGCGACCTTGGCCGTCGGCCGGTCGCAGCCGAGCGCCGCGGCGACCGGGGCATACATGTCGTCGGCGCGGGCGGCTTCCGCGAGCGACTGGTCGGCGGAGACGACGGCGAGCACGCGGGGTTCGACCTGGCCGAGGTCAGCGCGCACGAGCACCCAGCCGTCATCGGCCCGCACTCCCGACCGTAGCTCCGCGGGCATGTTGTGCAGGCCTGCTTGCGCCGCCATCCGGCCGGCGCCCTCGGCCGCACTCCACGCCCCGCGAAGCCGATCGTCCGCGCCGACGTGGTTGTCGAGCCAGCTCCAGCCGTACGTCGTCGAGATGCGCTCCGCCTTGCGCCAGGCGAGCAGCGCGGCCACCGCCGGCAGCGAAGCCGCATGCGGCTCCAGTCGCCAGGATCGGGTGTCGGGTACGTCGAGACCGATACGCAAGAGCAACTCGCGCACCTGCGCCGGGTTGCGCAGGTCCACGGGTGGCGCCGGGAAGTTGCCTAGCACGGCCTCGTCCCGAGCCCGTCGTTGCGCTGCGGCATGGCTGTCGTCGGCGGGCCGTGGGCCGATGATCGCGGCGATGAGGTCGGTCATCACCGACCGGTTCAACGGCAGTCCGTCGAGCTCGAGCTCGACGGCGAGCAGCGCGGCCACCGACTCCGCGTGGGCGGTGAGGAGGCGCAGCGGCGGCTGCCGTGGTTGGAGCCGGGGATCCGGTAGGTCGAGCACATGGCGGCGTTGGACGTCGTACGACGCCAGGGCGAGCTCGGCCCACCGTCTGGTGCCCTCCGAACTCTCCCGCCAGCCGCCGCGTTGCCAGTCGGCGCCGAGCTGCCCGTCGGGGCCGAGGGGGCCGTCGGTGCCGCCGCCCGCATCGAGGAGAGTCGGCTCGGCCGACACGATGGGCGGCTCGGGCAGGTCATGCGTGGCCGCCCAGATCGCCGCGGCGTCGTCGCGGGACCGGCCGGTCAGCAGCCGGTGCACCGCGGCCAGGTCCCAGCAGGCAGCGGGTCGGGCACCGGATCGCACGAGCGACATCGCCGTCTCGCGCGCCGACCACCACACCCATCGCGGCTTCCGCGTTGCTTCGACCTCGGCGACTACGGCAGCCGGGTCGCCCGTCGCGACCGTCCAGCTGGTGTCCGCCGACGCAAAACCAACCCTGTCGCGGGCGACGACGAGTGCGAGCGCTTCGTCCGGCGAGGTAATCTCCTTTGAGTCTCACGCCATGGCTGGTCCGGACCTTGCTATCCACGGCCCCACTCACTCATCTAGACGGGTGCGGCATGGAAGAACCGTGGGTAGTCCACATCATCGACCTGCCGGGTGATGCGTCTGCGTGTCGGTGCGTTCGGTGCGGACAAGAGTTCGACCATCGCTACATCGACATCACGCCACCCGGCGCGATGCTGGCGGTGCGCCCCGACGCAGTGCCGCCGCAGTGGCGCCCCATCTTCGAACGGGACGACCTCATGCCGGACGAGATCTCGTGTGATCGGCTGGTCGGGCGCGACTGAGACAGTCAGCACCGGGTGCGGCTAGGGGAGCCGGAACCAGACCGTCTTTCCGATGGGTCGCGGGGTCACGCCCCACGCGCCGGCGAGCGAATCGACCACGACCATCCCGCGGCCGTTCTCATCATGATCCCGGGCCGAGCCGGCGACGGGAAGGGCCGCCACGTCATCGCTCACGGTGACGACGAGTTCGCCGCTGCGTACGACGGCGACCATGGTGATCAGCGTTGCCGCATGGGTGATCGCATTGGTCACGATCTCGGACGCGATCAACTCGGCATCGTCACCCAGGTCGGCGAGCGGGGTGTCGGCGCACAACTTGCGGACGGCGTGCCGGACTTGCGCGCAGGACTCAGGCACAGGCCAGAGGCGCAGCATGATTTCGTCGGTCCGAGGCATGGAGCCGCAGCACCTTCCGTGGGGAGGTGTGTCGGACACGGCGCGCGGCCCGGACTGTGACGACAAGGGCATCATGCCCCGGATTCGCCTGCTCAGACATGGGGGTGCGGGCTGATCCGAGCCCGGCGCGGACGTGGGAGCAGTCTCGGCACGCGCGCCTGATAGTCCGCATATTCCGGCCGCCGCTGCAGCGACCGGTCCTCCATCATCGGGATGCTCGCCGTCTCGAAGAGCAGGACCATGATGATCGGACCGGCGATGGTCCACCACCAGTGCGGGTCGGCGGCCAAACCGAACAAGTAGAGCCCGCACCACATGCCGATCTCACCGAGATAGTTCGGGTGCCGCGACCGCGACCACAGGCCGACGTCGATCGTGCGCCCGCGGTTGGCCGGGATGCGCGTGTACGCGCGCATCTGGTTGTCCGCGACGGTCTCGATCGCAATGGCGGCAGCGGTGACAATGGATGCGACGACGTCTAACGCGTTGAACGAGTGCCGCGGCGCGCCGAGCGCCGGCCACAACGGCAGCAGGCCGGCGAACACGACCAGCGTCGGCACGAGCTGGATCCCGATGAAGCTGACCAGCCACCACGGCAACCGCCCGCGGGTGTTGTCCCGCATGAGGATGTAGCGCCAGTCCTCCTGGGTAAGTCCGTGCCAGCCGATCGCCCAGTTGCCGGTGAGGCGGATCGCCCAGATGAGCACCAGCGCGATGACGATTACCTGGCGGGTTGTGGCGCCACCGCCGAGATGCGGCGGTGCGACGGCGGCCCAGGCGATCGCGATGACCGGCGGCGCGACGCTCCAGTAGGGGTCATAGAGGCTCGAGTTGGCGAGTGCCATCGACAGCGCGAACACGACGACGGTCGCGACCAGGTCGGCGACGAGCGCCACAGTTATCGGGTGGTGGTGCCGCAACAGCAGCGCGGTGACGAGTGCCGCGGCGCCGGCGACGACGTAGCACGCCGTCACCGTCGCAAATGCAGCTGCTCTGGACAGGCTCGCGAAAGATCGCCCGATCGGGTACGGCGTCGTCACCGCCGCAACCTACCGGGACAGTGAGGGAGGGACGGCTTTCGCGTCGGTCGCCCACGTCGTTGCGTTCGGGCTGGTCGTGTAGGTGAGCGTCTTGCCACCACTCACCTCCGCGGTCGTGAGCCACGGGCGGTCGAGCGGCTTGCCGCCGATCGTTGCGGAGGCGACGTACTCCCCCGTAGGGCCGGCGCCCGGTGCGCTGATCGTCAACGACGGCGCGCGACCGCTGCCGCGGATCACGACAGAGGAGAACATCGGGGTCGACAGCTCCCAGGCGTCGACCCCCGGCTGCGCCTGATAGAGCCCGATCGCGGACAACACGTAGGCCGCCGACATCGTCCCCGCGTCGTCGTTCCCGGGCAGACCGTAGGGCGACGTGTTGAACACCTGGGACTCGGCATGCACGATCTGCGACGTCTTGGCCGGCTGGCCGAGCCAGTCGTAGAGCCACGGCGCTTGCAGGTCGGTCTCGTTGGCCGGCGTGTACTGGTTGCCGACGTAGTAGACGCCGAAGAAGCTCGCCTGCGTCTGCGCGACGGGTACGACGGGCAACGCCTCGTTCTGCCCGGCTGCTGCGAAGAACTCGTCGAGCCGTTGGTTCATCACGTCGGCGCCGAGCGCGTCACGCAGGCCGGCGACGTCCTGAGGCACGAGCCACAAGTACTGCCAGCCGGTGCCTTCCTGCCAGCCGTCCGAGAAGATCGGGTTCCACACCTTCGTGGCGCCGGCGTCGGTCGGAGTCGCCCACGACCCGTCGCTCATGCGCGGCCGGAGGAAGTGGTCGTCCGGTGCAAGCAGGTTGCGCCATGACTCGGCGCGGGCGGTGAACTCCGCGACCTGCTGCTTGGTGCCGTAGCGACGGGCGAGGGCGAGGACGGCTGCGTCGTCGATGGCGTACTCCAGCGTCACGGCCGCTCCGCGGTCGCTGACGTCGAACGGGATGTAGCCCTTGGCGAGGTAGATGCCGAGATCGCTGCGCGGTCCGGCCGCGGTCTCCGCTTGGTGCACCAGAGCGGCATACGCACGTCGGGCTTCGCCACCCGTGAGCGCTCCGTTGGTGACGAGCGCGGCGAGCGTCGGCGTCCCTGAGTCGCCGCCCATGATGCTGTAGTCGCGGTTTCCGCGAACCCATTTCGGGATGACCCCGCCGTTCTGGTCCGTGTCATCCAGCAGCGAGATGCCCACGTCGTGAGCGACGTCGGGTGCGGCCAGGGCAAGCAGCGGTGTCTGCGTGCGGTAGGTGTCCCACAGAGACAGATCGGTGTAGTGGTGGGTGTGGGTCGGGACTTGCCGTACGACGCCATCGAAGCCGAGGTATCGGCCGTCGGCGTCGTCGAA
>DATBDO010000125.1:0-2699 GCA_036269855.1 Mycobacteriales bacterium | reverse complement strand
CTCGTTCGGCAGAGCGACCCCGGCGTACGCCATGTGGACGTCTTCCTCGCGTAGGGCAGCGAACAGGGCGGTGTAGAGCGCCGAACCGATGCCTCGGCCGGTCGCATCGGGAGCGCAATAGACGGTCGTCTCGATCGACGGGTCGTAGGCCGGCTTGTCCCGGAATCGACCGCTCGTGGCGTAGCCGAGCACGGCCGCGTCCGCCTCGGCGACCAGCAGCCGGTGTCGGCCGGTCCCGGCATAGTGACTCAACCATTCGCGTCGCTGATCGACGGTGAACGGCTCGAGGTCGAACGTGATGTGCGTGTGCTCGACGAAGTGGTTGTAGATAGCGGTGAGCGCCGGCAGATCACGCTCGACAGCGGGCCGGACCGAAACCTCGGTAACGGTCACGTCACTACCATGCCCGAGCGACGTTGCCCGGACGTAAAATCAACGCTGTGGCGGCAGAGGGTGTCTGGCCGGACCGAGGCCCGGGCGACGAGCACTGGATGCATGCATTCGGTCAAATATGCGCGAAGTGTGACTCGCTGATGGAAGAAGGCGACTTCGTCCGGCGCCGCGGCACCGGCGACTGGGTGCACGAGCGCTGTGTGCCGCGGCCCCTCATCGACGACGACGGCGACCCGGTCAGCCTTCTTTCCTGATCCAGCTCATCAGTCCGCGCAACTTGCCGCCCACTTCCTCGATCGGGTGCTTCGCGCCTTCCTCGCGGTACTTGGTGAACTGAGGCCGTCCCGCGTCGTCCTCCGCGATCCACTCCTTGGCGAACGACCCGTCCTGGATCTCGCCGAGAATCCGCTTCATCTCGGCCTTGGTCGTGTCCGTGACGACACGAGGCCCACGCGTGTAGTCGCCGTACTCGGCCGTGTCCGAGATCGACCAGCGCATCTTGGCGAGGCCGCCTTCGTACATCAGGTCGACGATGAGCTTGAGCTCGTGCAGGCATTCGAAGTAGGCGACCTCGGGCTGGTAGCCGGCCTCGACGAGCGTCTCGAACCCCGCTTGCACGAGCGCCGTCGCGCCACCGCAGAGAACCGCCTGCTCGCCGAAGAGGTCCGTCTCGGTCTCCTCGGTGAACGTCGTCTTCAGCGCACCCGCGCGAGTGCCACCGATGCCCTTGGCGTAGGCGAGTGCGAGCGCCATCGCATTGGATGTCGCGTCCTGCTCGACCGCGACGAGGCACGGCACGCCTCGGCCTTCCTGGTATTGCCGGCGGACGAGATGACCCGGGCCTTTGGGCGCCACCATCGCGACGTCGATGTTCGGCGGCGGGGTGATGTAGCCGAACCGGATGTTGAAGCCGTGCGCAAAGAACAGCGCGTCGCCGTCCTCGAGGTTGGGCTCGATCGCCTCTGCGTAGAGCGAACGCTGCACCGTGTCGGGCGCGAGCACCATCACGAGATCAGCCTCGGCACAGGCGTCGTACGGCGTGAGAACGCGCAGCCCCTCGGCCTCAGCAGCCGCTCGGGACTTGGATCCTTCCGGCAAGCCGACCCGCACGTCGGCCCCCGAGTCGCGCAGCGACAACGCGTGGGCGTGGCCCTGCGACCCATAGCCGAGTACCGCGATCTTGCGACCGGTGACGAGGGAAAGATCGGCGTCGTCGTCGTAGTAGATGTCAGGCTCAGATTTCGTAGACATAGTGCTAAGCAGTCCTTTCGACGGGGCGCAACGTGTTGCGATCGGTGATGGAGCGGGAGCCGCGACCGACCGCGACCATCCCGGACTGGACAAGCTCCTTGATGCCGAACGGCTCGAGAACACGGATGAGCGCGTCGAGCTTGTCCGCGGTGCCGGTGGCCTCGATCGTCACCGTGTCGGGTGCGACGTCAACAACCTTGGCGCGGAACAGCTGCACCGTCTCGAGGACGTGCGAGCGAGTGTCGAGGTCGGCCTTGACCTTCACGAGCAGCAGCTCTCGCTGCACCGAGGCGGATGGGTCGAGCTCGACGATCTTGATGACGTTGACCAGCTTGTTGAGCTGCTTGGTGACCTGCTCGAGCGGGAGCTCCTCGACGTTGACGACGATCGTCATCCGCGAAACCTCCGGATGCTCGGTCGGACCGACCGCGAGGGAGTCGATGTTGAAGCCGCGGCGCGAGAACAGGCTTGACACCCGCGCCAGCACACCGGGCTTGTTCTCGACGAGGACGGAGAGGGTGTGGCGGCTCACTGGTCAACCACCTCCCCCATCTCGTAGTCGAAGTCAGGGGCAGTATCCCGGGCGACCTTGATGTCGTCGTTGGACGTCCCGGCCGCGACCATCGGCCACACCATCGCATCCTTGCCCACGACGAAGTCGACCACGACGGGAGCATCGTTCACGCTCATCGCCTTCTCGATGGTGGCGTTGACGTCGGCCTCGTTGTCGCACCGCAGCCCGACGCAGCCCATCGCGTCCGCGAGCTTGACGAAGTCGGGCAGGTAGGTGGAGCGGCCGGCCTTGAGGTCGGTGTTGGAGTAGCGCGACCCGTAGAACAGCGTCTGCCACTGCCGGACCATGCCGAGTGACTGGTTGTTGATGATCGCGACCTTGATCGGAATGCCCTCGATCGCGCAGGTGGCGAGTTCCTGGTTCGTCATCTGGAAGCAACCGTCGCCATCGATCGCCCAGACGAGCGCCTCGGGGCGGCCGACCTTTGCCCCCATCGCCGCCGGCACCGCGAAGCCCATCGTGCCGAGGCCGCCGGAGTTGA
>DATBDO010000124.1:0-17697 GCA_036269855.1 Mycobacteriales bacterium | reverse complement strand
ACGTCGAGCGCCGTCGTGGGCTCGTCGGCGATCAGCAGCTTGGGGTTGAGCGCCATCGCCATCGCGATCATCGCGCGCTGGCGCATACCACCCGAGAACTGGTGCGGGAAGTCGTCGATCCGGCGCTCCGGTTGCGGGATGCCGACGAGGCGTAACAACTCAATGGCCCGTGCGCGTGCTTTCTGCTTGGACGTCGACTTTTCGTGCGCGCGGAGCATCTCGACGATCTGCCAGCCCACCCGGTAGTAGGGATGCAAGCTCGACAGCGGGTCCTGGAAGATCATGCCGATCTGGGCGCCGCGGATGTGCTGGAGCTGATTTGTCCGCATGGTCAGGAGGTCCTGACCCTCGAACAGAGCCTCGCCGCTGATCCGGGCGCCGCGGGTGAGCCCCATGATCGTCTGGGTCGAGACGCTCTTGCCGGACCCCGACTCGCCGACGATGCCGAGTGTCTTGCCCTCGTCGACGCTGAAGCTCAGGCCTCGGACCGCCTGAACAACGCCGTCGGGGGTGGCGAACGAAACCTTCAGGTCAGTGACCTCGAGGAGAGCCACGCTGCGTCCTCCTACGGACCTGGGCCGCCGGGCGGCGAGGTAGGCAACTGTAGTACCGGCCGACGCCCATCCGCGGGGAATCGCGAATGGACGCCGGCCGGTCGGTGCTTGTCAGCCGTATGGCCTCACACGGCTTGGTTGTTCGGTGTCAGCCGCCGCTCTTCGCGGGGTCGAGCCAGACGTTGGTGAAGTCGGCCGTCTGGAACTCCGGCATGTAGATGACGTTGTGCACCTGGCTGGCGTGGTAGTAGGCCTCGTTGGGGTCGCTGAGCGGGAAGAACGCAGCGGCCTTCATGACGGCCTCGTCCGCCTGCTGCCACAGACCAAGAGCGGTGTTGAGGTCCGTGGCCTTGCTCGCCTGGTCGATCAGGCTGTTCACCGTGGCGTCGTTGAACAGGCCGAAGTCGCTGGACGTCGGCGGGAGCACCCGGCCGTCGAACAGCGGGCTGAAGAAGGACAGTGCGGCGTTGCCGTACCAGTCCGGACCCCAACCGGCGAGCGACAGGTCCCAGTCACCGCGCTTGGCGGAGTCCGGGTTCTGCAGGTACTTGGTGTAGAACGGCGCGTCGCCGGCACCCAGACCCTTGACCGTCACGCCGACCTTCTTGAGGTCAGCCTGGATGGTCTGGAACATCTTGCTGGATGTCGTCGACGACGGGCGGTAGAGGAACGTCAAATTGAGGTTGGACGCACCCGCGGCCGCCAGCATCTGCTTGGCCTTCGTGGTGTTGTGCGGGTAGAGGTCGATGTCCTTCGAGCCCTGGATCTGGAGCGGAAGGACGTGCGTCAGCGGCACGTTGAGCTTGGCGCCGCCCGCGTCCTGGATCAGGTTGCCGCGGTCGAGCGCGTAGCTCAGCGCCTGCCGTACCTCGGGCTTCTGCAGAGCCTTGTTGTTGTTCGGCGACACCGTGTTGAACAGGACGTATGGGTTGCTCGCGATCTCGGACTCGACGTTGATGTTCGGGTCGTTCGACGCAAGCAGCGTGACTGCGTCCGTCGCCGGCACGCCGTTGAAGGCGAGGTCAGCCGACGCGATGCCCGCCTGTAGCTGCTTCTGTGCCTGCTCGACGTCGTTGGTCTCAGTCATCTTGATGGTGTCGACGTAGGCCTTGCGAAGCGTGTCGGTGCTGGCGTCCCAAGCCTTGTTCCGCTCGAAGACGAGCAGCTTGGCCGGGTTGTAGGTCTGGATCTGGTAGGGACCGTCGGAGACGGTGTGCTGCGCAGCGTCGGCGCTGGCCGGCACGTAGGCTTCCATCTCCTTCGCCCGCGGCGAGAACGTCGGCAGCGCGAGCATGTTCGGGAAGAACGTCACCGGCTGGGTCAGCTTGTAGACGATCGTCTGCGGGTTGCTGGGGTCGACCGAGGCGCCGGCGAAGTCATTGTTGTCCGTGTACTTCGCGATGGCACCGGCAGTCTGACCGACCTTGGCGAAGCCGTCACAGAACGCCTTGTAACCCTGGATGAAGCTCTCGAAGTCGGGCAGACCACCGAACGGCTGCGCCGGGTTGCAGGCGGTCTTGAGGCCGCGAACGGCGTCGGCCGCGGTCACCGCGCGCGGCGGGCTGGTGTTCCAGTTGACGCCGTCCTTGATCGTGACCTTGACCGTGAGCCCGTCCGAGCTGACGTCCGGGGCGCCGGTCGCCAGGTCCGGTGCGAAGTCGGTCTGGTGGCCTTCCTCGGCCTTGTAGCTGTAGAGCTGCCGGGTCCACAGGCGCATGATCGAGTAGCCGAGCGAGTAGTAGGTGATGTTCGGGTCCATGTAGTCGACGTCACCCGTCGCCAGGACGTTGAGAACGCCACCCGTCTGCGGCGTGCCGCCAGAGTTCGTGGAGATCTTGACGAACCCGGTGGCTGCCGTCGTACCGCCCGAGGGGCTGCTGCCCGGGTTGCCGCCACCGCTGCTGCTTCCGCCGCAGGCCGTGGCGACCATTGCGAGAGCGGCAGCGCCCGCGAGGGCGGCTACTCCGCGTGATCGTGTCCGCATCGACACTCTCCTTCTCGCGGAGTGATGCGCTCCGCGTTCGTGGTGTGCGGCCCGGCGGAATCAACGCCTGAAGGCGCGCTCCGGGGCCGGCGAGCGCCAACAACCTAGGCCGCGGGCCCGCCGGGTGGGAACGGCCGCACCCGCGCGACCACAAATCGTGATCAGACAGTGACCATTGCGTCGCCGAAGCGAAGCACAAGAAAAGCGCCGGTCGCGATCGAGCCCTAGCGCAAGAAAAGCGCCACGGTGCAGCGACGGGGTCAGGCGCGGTCATAACGGACGACCGCCGCGAAGTCCTCCACCGACAGGCTGGCGCCGCCGACGAGAGCGCCATCGACGTCAGCCATCGCCATGATGTCGGCGACGTTGTCCGGCTTGACCGAGCCGCCGTAGAGGACGCGTACGCCGTCGGCCAGCTCGCCGGGGTAGAGGTCGGCGAGCGTCGACCGGAGCGCGGCGCAGACCTCCTGGGCGTCCTGCGGGGTCGCAACCTCACCCGTGCCGATCGCCCACACGGGCTCGTAGGCGATGACCGCCGGGCGCGCCTGCTCGGCCCCCACCCCGTCGAGCGCCGCCCGCAACTGCCCGGTCGAGTGCGCCACCTGACCGCCCTCGCGCCGGACCTCGAGGCTCTCCCCGACGCAGAGGATGGGGACGATGCCATGGCGCGCGGCCGCCTTGACCTTGGCGTTGACGAGGGCGTCGTCCTCGTAGTGGTACTGCCGCCGCTCGCTGTGCCCTACTACTACATAGCCGCAGCCGAGCTTGGCGAGCATCGGACCGCTGACGTCGCCGGTGTAGGCGCCGCTGTCGTGCGGGGACAGGTCCTGCGCGCCGTAGCCGACGCGCAGTCGATCACCGTCGATGAGCGTCTGCACGCTTCGGAGGTTGGTGAACGGCGGAAGCACGACAACCTCGGTGGCGTCGTAGTCCTTGTCCGTCAGCGAATAGGCGAGCTTCTGCACGAACGCGATGGCCTCGAGGTGGTTGAGGTTCATCTTCCAGTTGCCGGCCATCAGCGGCGTGCGTGCCATCAGTCGTTCTCCATGAGGATGTCGAGGCCGGGCAGCGTCTTGCCCTCGAGGTACTCGAGGCTCGCGCCACCGCCGGTCGAGATGTGGCTGAAGCGGGATTCGTCGATGCCAAGCGTGCGAACGGCCGCGGCTGAGTCACCGCCACCGACCACGGTGAAGGCGCCGCTGAGGTCCGCGACCGCAGCCGCAACGCCTTTGGTGCCGGCGGCGAACGGCGCCAGCTCGAAGACCCCCATCGGTCCGTTCCAGAACACGGTCTTGGCGTCGCGCAGCTCGTCGACGAACAGGGCAACCGACCGGGGTCCGATATCGAGACCCTTCTGGTCTGCGGGGATCGCATCCGCCGCAACGATGCGGGTCTCGGCGTCGGCGGTCGGGGCCGCAGCGACGACGACGTCCGCGGGTACGACGACCTTCCCGGTTTCCAGGAACGCGCGCACCCTGTCGATCTGGTCGGCTTCCAACAACGAGTCGCCGACCTCGTGGCCCGCCGCAGCAAGAAACGTGAAGCACATGCCGCCGCCGACGAGCAGTCGATCAACCCGGGGCAACAGACTCTCGATGACAGCGAGCTTGTCCGAGACTTTGGAACCACCGAGTACGACGACGTAGGGACGAGCCGGATCCTCGGTCAGCTGACGGAGCACCTCGACTTCGCGAAGCACCAAGTTGCCGGCAGCGTGTGGCAGTCGCTGCGGGACGTCGTACACGCTGGCATGCTTGCGATGTACGGCGCCGAACGCGTCGTCGACGTAGCAGTCGGCTAATGCGGCCAATTCGTCGGCGAATGCGCCGCGCTCGTCGTCGTCCTTGCTGGTCTCGCGGGGGTCGAAGCGGACGTTCTCCAGCAGCGCCAGGTCGGCGCCCCCGTCGTAGCTCTTCGGGTCGTCGACGAAGTTCACCGGCCGCTCGAGGAGCTCACCGAGCCGTCGGGCGACCGGGGCCAGGCTGTACTTGGGATCGGGCGCGCCCTTGGGTCGACCGAGATGCGCGCAGACGGTGACCCGCGCCCCCCGTTCGAGCAGGTCGCGAACCTGCGGCACGCTGGCACGGATCCGCCCGTCGTCGGTGATGGTGTCGCCGGCCAAGGGCACATTGAGGTCGGAGCGCACAAGGACGCGCTTTCCGTCGACGTCCCCGAGGGCGTCGACGCCGGGAAGCCGGCTCACTGAGGCAGGCCGGCCCTAGCTGAGACGGCCGGCGATCAGCGCGGCCAGGTCAGCGAGGCGGCACGAGTAGCCCCACTCGTTGTCATACCAACCGATGACCTTGACCTGGTTGCCTTGCGTCATCGTCAGCAGCGAGTCAAAGGTGCATGACGCGGGCGAGCCGACGATGTCGCTCGAGACGATCGGGTCCTCGGTGTAGGTCAGGTAGCCCTTGAGCTCGCCCTCGGCCGCCTGCCGGTAGGCCGCGTTGACTTCGTCGATCGTCACGTCTCGCGACAGGTCGCAGACAAGGTCCGTGACCGAGCCGTCGGGCACCGGCACCCGCAGGGCGAAACCGTCGAGCCGGCCCTTGAGGTCCGGTAACACGAGCGAGACGGCTTTCGCGGCGCCGGTCGTGGTCGGAATGATGTTCTGCGCGGCTGCCCGCGCGCGACGCAGGTCCTTGTGCGGGAAGTCCAGGATCACCTGGTCGTTGGTGTAGGCGTGGATCGTCGTCATGAAGCCTTTGTCGATGCCGAACGAGTCGTGCAAGACCTTGGCTAGTGGCGCGACGCAGTTCGTCGTACAGGAGGCGTTGCTGACGACGTTGTGGGCGGCCGGGTCGTAATCGCCGTCGTTGACGCCCATGACGAACGTCGCGTCCTCGCCCTTGGCGGGCGCGGAGATGATGACCTTCTTGGCGCCGCCACCGTCGATGTGCTTGCGAGCGTCGCCGGCGTTGGTGAAGTGACCGGTCGACTCGATGACGATGTCGACGCCGAGGTCGGACCACGGCAACTTGGCCGGGTCGCGCTCGGCCAGGATCTTGATCGTCTTGCCACCGACGCGGATGCCGTCGCCGGTGGTGCTGATCTCCTCGCCGAACGAACCGAGCACGGTGTCGTACTTGAGCAGGTGGGCCATCGTCGCGACGTCGCCGAGGTCGTTGGCGGCGACGATTTCCAGCTCGCCCGAGCGGCTGGCCGCGACTGCCCGATAGAAGTTCCGGCCGATCCGACCGAAGCCGTTGATACCGATCCGAGTTGCCATAAGTCGAGGTTATCTCGCGTCGTACGGCGCCTCTCAGGGCACGTCGGCGAGCATCTCCGGGGTCAGGCTCGCTTCGGTGTTGGGGATGCCGAGGTCGTCCGCGCGTTTGTCGGCCATCGCCAGGAGACGCCGGATTCGACCGGCGATGGCGTCCTTGGTGAGCGGCGGCTCGCCCAGCGCGCCGAGTTCCTCCAGTGACGCCTGCGCATGCTCGAGCCGGAGCCGGCCGGCGGAGAGCAGGTGATCCGGGGCGTCCTCGGCCAGGATCTCGAGCGCGCGCGACACCCGCGCGCCCGCCGCAACCGCGGCGCGGGCCGACCGACGCAGGTTGGCGTCGTCGAAGTTGGCCAGCCGGTTTGCGGTGGCGCGCACCTCGCGGCGCATCCGCCGTTCCTCCCAGGCCAGCACACTGTCGTGCGCACCGAGCTTGGTCAGCATGACGCCGATCGCATCACCGTCACGGACGACTACCCGGTCGATCCCGCGCACCTCACGCGCCTTGGCCTGGACGCCGAGCCGCCGAGCCGCGCCAACCAGGGCGAGTGCCGACTCGGGCCCGGGACAGGTGACCTCGAGGGACGACGACCGACCGGGCTCGGTCAGCGAACCGTGGGCGAGGAACGCACCGCGCCAGGCCGCGGCCGCGTCACAGGTCGAGCCGGAGACCACCTGCGGCGGCAACCCGCGCACCGGCCGTCCCCGACCGTCGACGAGCCCGGTCTGCCGAGCCAGCGCATCGCCGTCCTTGGTCACGCGTACGACGTAACGGGAACCCTTGCGGAGCCCACCCGCCGAGACGACCGCCGTCTCAGAGGCGTGTCCGTAGACCTCGGCCAGGTCCTTGCGCAACCGGCGGGCGATCGCACCCGCGTCGAGCTCGGCCTACACGACGACGTGTCCCCCGTTGAGATGCAGCCCGCCGGCGAACCGCAGCAGCGATGCGAGCTCTGCCTTGCGACAGCAAGGTTTGGTGACCGGCAGCCGGGCCAGCTCGTCCTTGACCGCAGCCGTCATCGCCATCCCCGGTCGCCTCCCTCTCGCGCAAAGATCTCCCGGTAGACGGCCGCCAGCCGGTCCGGATCATGTCGTGGTGTTCCGTCGTCGCAGGCCACGTCGGCGATCACGAGCTCGGCGCCGAACCCGGCGGCGGCCTCGCGCAAACTCGCCACACCAGTGACGACTGCTTGCTCGTCGGCGACAACGATGTCGAGCTCCAGGTCCGGCGCATGCGCGGCCAGCACCTCGAGATGGGTCTCGGGCGAGAAGCCTTCGGTCTCGCCGGGCTGCGGCGAGAGGTTGAGCGCGACCACCCGCCGAGCGCGAGTGCCCGCCAGCGCCTTGGCCATCTCGGGAACAAGCAAGTGTGGGATCACCGAGGTGAACCAGGAGCCCGGCCCGAGCACCGCCCAGTCGGCCTCCATCACCGCCTGCACCGCATCCGGACAGGCCGGCGGCTCCGGTGGTTCGACGCGAACCGCGACGACCCGACCCGGCGTCGACGCGACGGCGACCTGACCGCGCACCTCACTCGGCGCGCCGGGATCGGCGGGGTCGAGACCGACGACGTCGGCGACGATCTCGAGCGGTTCGGTCGCGAGCGGCAGCACCCGACCGGCCGCGCCGAGGAGGCGGCCCGTCATGTCGAGTGCGGCCACCGGGTCGCCGAGCTGGTCGGCCAGCGCGGTGATGATGAGGTTGCCGACGGGATGGCCCGCGAGCGACCCGCTCCCGGCGAAGCGGTGCTGGGTGAGCGCCGCCCACGCCCGGCCCCACTCGTCCCGCCCGGCGAGTGCTGCCAGCGCCATCCTGAGGTCACCGGGTGGCAGCACCCCCAGCTCGGTACGAAGCCGACCACTCGAGCCGCCGTCGTCGGCGACGGTCACGACTGCGGTCAGCTGGTCGGTGACGAGACGTAACGCTTCCAGCGATGCGGACAACCCGTGCCCGCCGCCGAAGGCGACGACCCGTGGACCCGTGCGCGACGTCATCGGCTACTCCCGGCCCAGGTCGCGATGAACGACACGTACGTCGACGCCGTCCGCGGCCATCCGGGCGGCGAGCTCCTCCGCGATGGCAACGCTGCGGTGCTTTCCGCCTGTGCAGCCGACCGCGACGGTCGCGTAGTGCTTGCCCTCACGGAGATAGCCCTCTTTGTACCGTTGCAGCAGACCGGCATAAGCGTCGACGAACTCGCCCGCACCGTCCTGGCCGAACACGTAGTCACGCACCGGCTCGTCCAGGCCGTTGAGCGGACGCAGCGCGTCGACCCAATGCGGGTTGGGCAACAGTCGGCAGTCGATGACGAGGTCGGCATCCACCGGCAGACCGTACTTGTAACCGAAAGACATCACTGTCGCGTGCAATGCACGCGCGGACGGGTCGGCAAACGCCGCGGCAACCTTTGCGCGCAGCTCGTGGACGTTGAGCAAGCTGGTGTCGACGACGAGGTCGGCCTCGCCACGAAGGTCACGCAGCAGCTCACGTTCGCGGGCGATGCCGTCGACGAGTGTGCCGTCCTCCTGCAGCGGATGCGGACGACGAACGCTGTCGAACCGTTGCACGAGCGCGTCGTCGGATGCCTCCAGGAAGATCACTCGTGGTCGGACGCCTTGTCGATCGAGCTCTCCCAACGCTTCGCGAACATCAGTCGTGAAACCACGGCTCCGGACGTCGACGACAGCGGCGATCTTGTCGACCGACCCTTGCGAACGGCTGGCGAGGTCGACCATCGTCGCGAGCAGCGACGGCGGCAGGTTGTCGACGACGAACCAGCCGAGATCCTCGAGGCACTTCGCGGCCGTGCTGCGACCGGCTCCGGAGAGCCCGGTGATCACAACCAGGTCGAGCGCAGCGGGCACGGGAGAGGGTGAGGACTTCGTCATGGGCTCGCCTCGAAGCGTCCCACCCGGAGGGGGTCCGTGTCCGTCCGTAGCTCAGCAATTTTGTCCTCGAGGATCTCGCCGCTCGCCGGGTCGACGGCCGGCGTCGGCGCAGTCTCGGCCAGCGCCGCATAGATGGCTTCGGCGGTTCGGCGGCCGACGCCCGGAACCTGAGCGATCTCATCGACCGATGCGGCGCGCAACCGCTTGACCGAGCCGAAAGTCCGGAGGATGGCCTTGCGGCGGAGCTCCCCCAGCCCCGGCACACCGTCGAGCACGCTCTGGGCCAGCGCACGCGACCGCTTCTGCCGGTGATAGGTGATGGCGAACCGATGGGCTTCGTCTCGGACGCGTTGCAGCAGGTAGAGCGACTCGGACGTGCGGGGAAGGATGACGGGGTCAGACCGGTCGGGCAGCCAGACCTCCTCTAGCCGCTTGGCGAGACCGCACAGCGCCACGTCGTCGATGCCGAGCTTGGTCATCGCTGCCGCGGCGGCAGCGACCTGCGGCGCGCCCCCGTCGACGACGACGAGCTGCGGCGGGTAGGCGAACTTCTTGGGCTTGCCGGTGACCGGATCGATCGGTTGCGGCCGGTCCTCCTCCACGTCGCGGCTCTCGTCGAGCTGGTCGCTCTCGATCCGCTCGTCCAGGTAACGACGGAACCGTCGGTAGACGACCTCGTTGATGGCCGCGGTGTCGTCTTGCCCGACGCTGCCGTCCTCTGCTCCGCTCCCGCGGCCGCGCCCCCGGATCGCGAACCGGCGGTATTCGCTCTTGCGCGGCAGTCCGTCCTCGAACACAACCATCGAGGCGACGACGTCGCTGCCTTGCAGGTTGGAGACGTCGAAACACTCGATGCGCAGCGGCGCCTCACGCAGCTCGAGCGCATCCTGGAGCTCCTGCAACGCCATCGATCGGGAGGTGATGTCCGACGACCGCTTGAGCTTGTGCCGGACAAACGCCTCTTTCGCGTTGCGCTCGACGGTCTCCAGTAGCGCACGTTTGTCGCCGCGTTGCGGCACCCGAAGGTGGACCCTGCCGCCGCGCACGATCTCCAGCAACTCGGCGACGACGTCGGCGTCTTCGGGCAGTGTCGGGACGAGTACTTCCCTCGGGACTTCGTTCTGCTCGTCGAGGTAGGCCTGGGTGAGAAACTGCTCGACGAGACCGGCGGTGCTCATCGCCTCGACCTTGTCGACGACCCAGCCGCGCTGACCGCGCACCCGGCCGTTGCGAACATAGAAAACCTGGACCGCGGCCTCGAGCTCGTCCTCGGCAAACGCGACCACGTCGGCGTCGGTGCCGTCGCCGAGGACCACCGCCTGCTTTTCCATCGCGCGGCTGAGCGCGCCGATGTCGTCACGGAGACGGGCCGCGCGTTCGTACTCCTGCCGGCGCGAGGCATCGCGCATATCCCGCTCTAGACGCTTGACGAACCGCTGGGTCTGACCGGACATGAAGTCGACGAAGTCCTCGGCGATCCGCTGATGCTCCGCGGCGTCGACCCGCCCCACACACGGTGCGCTGCACTTGTCTATGTAGCCGAGCAGACACGGCCGACCGACCTGGCCCGCCCGCTTGAAGACACCTTTGCTGCAGGTGCGCATCGGGAAGACGCGCAGCAGCGCGTCGAGGGTCTCGCGGATCGCCCAAGCGTGCGCGTAGGGCCCGAAGTATTTGACTCCCTTGCGCTTCGCGCCCCGCATGACCTGCGCGCGCGGGAACTCTTCGTCGAAAGTGACCGCGAGCCACGGGTAGGACTTGTCGTCGCGATAGCGGACGTTGAACCGCGGGTCGAACTCCTTGATCCAGCTGTACTCCAGCTGTAGCGCCTCAACCTCGGTGCTGACGACGGTCCACTCCACCGACGTCGCCGACCGCACCATCGTCTGAGTGCGCGGATGGAGGTTGAACGTGTCCTGGAAGTACGACGACAACCGGCTGCGCAGACTCTTGGCCTTGCCGACATAGATGACGCGCTGGTGCTCGTCGCGGAACTTGTAGACACCAGGCTGGTCGGGGATCGATCCCGGCGCGGGACGGTAGCTCGCCGGGTCATTCACGCTTCCAGGCTAGGCCGGGCCACCGACTGGACTTCGTACCCGCGTGAAGGTGCGTATCGGGACATCTGCCACGCTGCTCATCGAGCACTCCCGCGCCCATCCACAGTCAGTTCGGAGGGGACAACGTGGACGGCCTGATTTCGGCGCACGTCGTCGTCGGCGACGCGGGCATGAGCGGGCGCGGCCACATGACGGTGCTCGGACTCGCCTGGCGACGCGACGATCCGCTCGCGGTGGTGTTGACACTCGCGGCCCAGCCGGATCATCCGTCACTTCCGCGCGGTGAGTGGGCCGTGCTGCGCGACTTCCTCCGCTACGGCGTCGAAGAACCGACCGGCGACGGAGCGGTGCGCATTCGACCCGGAGGCGACGGGCAAGTCGTGCTCGAGTTGCTCGGCGAGGTCAAGCCCTATGTGCTGCACGTTCCGGCCGACGTCGTCTGCAAGTTCCTCGACGCGACCGAAGCCATCGTGCCGACCGGCGCCGAAGCCGACGACGCGGCGATCGACGCGTTGATCGGCCGGCTGCTCGAATACTGATCGACGTGGATCTCGAGGAGTTCGAACTGGTGATCTTGCGTCGTCCGGCGCAGCCGGCGTCGTACGACGACGAGACGCTTGATCGCATCCAGCAGGAGCACCTGGCCTACCTTGCCGGTCTCCGTGAGTCCGGCGTCGTCGTGGTCAACGGACCGGTAATCGATCAACCGGATCCCTCGATGCGCGGGCTCACCTTCTTCCGGACCGGTTCGCTCGAGGAGACGCGGCGGCTGGCCGAGGCCGACCCGGCCGTTCGCGCCGGGCGCCTCGAGGTGGAGGTCATGCACTGGTGGTGTCCACCGGGACGGATGGTGCAGCCCGGCCGCGTGTTCACCACGGAGGGCTGAGACACCCGGGCTAGCGTGGGCGGGCGGCACCGACTCCCCACTCCCCTAAGGAGCCCCTGCCTTGGCCCGCCGTTCGATGTATCTCGACATTCCGTCCGCTCGCCGCTCCTCGTACTCGTCGTACGGGCGCGAGAGCCGACACATCTTCCGCAAGATCGCGATCACGCTGCTGGTGCTGGTACTCCTCGCCATTGCCGGCGCGGCCTACCAGCTGACCCGCGGCATTCCCGCGCAGCACGTCCGGTCGAGCTTCGCCAGCTCGATCGTTGCTCCGGGCGGGGCCACGCACATGCCCTGGCCCCGCGAGGGGCAAGCCGCGGTCGCAGTCGCGGGCGGCGCGACGATCGCCTACCCCGCCACCGGCGCCAAGCCGGCCGCCATCGCCAGCCTGGCGAAGATGATGACGGCCTATCTGGTCCTGCACGACCACCCGCTCAACGCGGGCCAGGCTGGTCCGGCGTTGCGGGTGACCGCGGCGGACGTCGCGGACTACGTGCAGCGGGCCAAGCAGCAGCAGTCGGTGCTTCACGTCGTCGCCGGCGAACGGCTCACCGAGTACAAGGCGTTGCAGGCCCTGCTGATCCCGTCGG
The DNA here is from genome assembly GCA_036269855.1 of Mycobacteriales bacterium. Taxonomy (GTDB): domain Bacteria; phylum Actinomycetota; class Actinomycetes; order JAFAQI01; family JAFAQI01; genus DATBDO01. The sequence continues at coordinate 5,509 of DATBDO010000124.1, read as the reverse complement.
CCAACAACGTCGCGGCGATGCTCGCGCGTTGGGATGCCGGCTCACTGACAAAGTTCGTCGCCAGGATGAACGCGACGGCGCGCGCCCTCGGCCTCACTGACACGCACTACGCCGACCCGGACGGCACTTCACCGTCGACGGTGAGCACGGCCGCCGACCAACTGGTGCTTGCGCAGAAGGCAATGGCGGAGCCGATCTTCGCGAAGATCGTCCGCCAGCCGGCGGCGACGTTCCCGGTTGCCGGCACCGTCTTCAACTACGACTACATGATCGGTCACCACGGCTTCATCGGCATCAAGACCGGCTCTGACGCAGCCGCAGGTGGATGCTGGGCCTTCGCCGCGCAGCGTTCGGTCGACGGGAAGTCCACGGTTGTCTACGGCGTGGTCCTCGGGCAGCATGCCAAGAAGTCGGGCGCGCTGATCCAGCCCGCACTCAACCTCGGTCTGCGTCTCGCCGACGCGACACCGGGGGTCGTCAAGCGAGTCACGTTGGTCACCCCGCACACCGTCGTCGGCTCGTTGACGGCGCCCTGGCGTGACGACGTGCAACTGGTGACCCAACAGGCGATCACCGTGGTCGCGGCACCGGGACAGCGGTACGACGCGCAGCTACACGTCAGCGCCCCGAAGGAGCATTCAGTGGCCACCGGCGCCGTCGTCGGAACGCTGACCGTCGCCGGTGTGTCCACGCCCGTGATCGTTGCTGGAAGCGCTCCCGGCCCGACGCTGAAGTGGCGGCTCACCCGGCTCTAGGGACTGGGAGAGGCTGACGTTCTACTTCTTGAAGGTGAAGACGTAGCTCACCGAGGCGGTCGGCTGACCCATGAGGTTGCACGCGCGAATGGTCACCTTGCCTTTGCCGGCGCGGGCGTTGACCTCCTCTTGAGAAGTCGACCCGTTGGACGCGCCGATCGTGTTGCCCTTCGCGTCGAGAAGGTAAAGGTCCCAGTCGAGGTTCCCAGTGGGGTCGGTGCTCGCCAGGTCGATCTTGATCGTGCCCTTCGCCGGCAACGTCAACGGGTGATTGTCGGCGGACGCCGGGTCGACGTTGAAGCACTCCATGCCAACCTGGCCGGTCGCCTCCATCGTCGGGTCTGGCGGCAGCACCAGCTGGTAGCCCCCCTTGAGCACCTTGGTCTTGCCGTGTCCAGAAGACTGGGCGACGGCACCGCCCGCAGTCGCAACGGCAGCGGCTGTGGTCGCGGTGACGGCGAGGACGAGTGCGCGACGCATGACGGTCCCCCGGGGTGGCTTGGGTGGCTGGGACCGGCTTTCTTCGACACCATCGGCTGAAGTCCTGCCGGGCAGGCGCTCGGGCTAGGCCCGCTTGCGTGCGCTAGTCGTCTTCGTCGTCTTCGTCGTCGTCGTCGTCGTCGCGCGTGCGGCGGAGACCTTCTTAGGCGCAGCCGCTTTGCGCGGAACAGTTGCCTTGGCCGTGCGAGTCGCGAACAGATCCCGCAGGAACCCGCCGGTGTGGCTGGCGTCGGCCCGCGCAACGTCCTCCGGCGGACCCTCGGCGACAACCGTGCCGCCGCCGCTGCCACCCTCTGGTCCCATGTCGACGATCCAGTCGGCCGTCTTGATGACGTCGAGGTTGTGCTCGATGACGATGACCGTGTTGCCGGCCTCGACAAGCCGGGTGAGCACGCCGAGCAGCTTGCGGATGTCCTCGAAGTGCAAGCCGGTGGTCGGCTCGTCGAGGATGTAGACCGTCCGCCCGGTCGACCGCTTCTGCAGCTCGGACGACAACTTGACCCGCTGCGCCTCACCACCGGACAGCGTCGGCGCCGGCTGACCCAGCCGGACGTAGCCCAGGCCGACGTCGACCAGCGTGGTCAGGTGCCGCGAGATGGCGGGTACGGCGGCGAAGAACTCGGCGGCCTCCTCGATCGGCATATCGAGCACGTCGGCGATCGTCTTGCCCTTGAAGTGCACCTCGAGCGTCTCGCGGTTGTAACGCGCGCCGTGGCAGACCTCGCACGGGACGTAGACGTCGGGCAGGAAGTTCATCTCGATCTTGATGGTGCCGTCACCCGCGCACGCGTCGCAGCGGCCGCCTTTGACGTTGAACGAGAACCGGCCGGGCAGATAACCGCGCACCTTGGCCTCGGTCGTCTCCGCGAACAGCCGGCGGATGTGGTCGAAGACCCCGGTGTAGGTCGCCGGGTTGGAGCGAGGAGTGCGACCGATCGGTGACTGGTCGACGCCGACGACCTTGTCGACGTGCTCGAGACCTTTCACGGTCCGGTGCCGGCCAGGCACGATGCGCGCGCCGTTGAGCTCGCGCGCAAGGACCGAATACAGGATGTCGTTGACGAGCGTCGACTTGCCGGACCCGCTGACACCGGTCACCGCCACGAAACAGCCGAGCGGGAACGTCACGTCGATCTGTCGCAGGTTGTGCTCGCGCGCACCGACGACGGTCAGCACCCGTCCGGTCTCCGGCTTGCGCCGGATGTCAGGCACCGGGATCGAGCGCTTGCCGCTGAGGTAGGCGCCAGTAATCGACCGTGGGTTGCGCAACAGGTCCTTGTAGGGACCGCTGTGCACGATCTCTCCGCCGTGCTCCCCCGCACCCGGACCGATGTCGACGACCCAGTCGGCGTGGTGGATCGTCTCCTCGTCGTGCTCGACGACGATCAACGTGTTGCCGAGGTTGCGCAGCCTGACCAGCGTCTCGATGAGCCGTCGGTTGTCCCGCTGATGCAACCCGATCGACGGCTCGTCGAGGACATAGAGCACGCCCACCAAGCCGGACCCGATCTGCGTCGCGAGCCGGATGCGCTGAGCCTCGCCGCCGGCCAACGTGGCTGCCGCCCGGTCCAGCGACAAGTAGTGCAGCCCGACGTCGACGAGGAAGCGCAGCCGCTCGTTGATCTCCTTGAGTACCCGCTGCGCGATCTGTTGCTCGCGCGCAGTAAGCCGCAGCTTCTGCAACCAGGCGGCGCAATCGCCGATCGGCTGCGCCGCGACCTCAGAAATCGCCTTGCCGTGCACGGTGACCGCGAGTGACTCGGGCCGAAGCCGAGTGCCGTCACAACCCGGGCACGGGACCTCCCGCATGAACCCCTCGAACCGCTCCCGGCTGGTGTCGCTCTCGGCCTCGCTATGCCGACGCTCGACGTAGGGGATCGCGCCTTCGAAGTCGGTCCAATAGGACCGCTCCCGGCCGTAACGGTTCTTGTATTTCACGTGCACCTGGGTCGCGTGTCCGTTGAGGATCGCCTTTTGAGCCTTGGCGGACAGCCGCTCCCACGGTGTGTTGACGTTGAAGCCGAGCTCGTCGCCCAAGCCCGACAGGACGCGACCGAAGTAGTCGCGGCCGTGCGCACCTGACCACGGCGCGACGGCGCCCTGCGCAAGCGTCTTGGTCAGGTCGGGGACGATCAGCTCGGGATCGGCCTCCAGCTTGATGCCGAGACCGGTGCAGACCGGACAGGCGCCGTACGGCGAATTGAACGAGAAGGACCGCGGCTCGAGCTCCTCGATCGCGAGCGGGTGGTCGTTGGGGCAGGCGAGCTTCTCGCTGTAACGCCGCTCGCGTTGGGGGTCGCCGTCGGGAAGGTCGATGAAATCAAGCACGACAAGGCCGCCGGACAGCCCGAGTGCGGTCTCGACGGAGTCGGTGAGTCGGCGCTTCGCAGACTCCTTGACCGAAAGCCGGTCGACCACGACCTCGATGTCGTGCTTCTCGTATTTCTTCAGCGTCGGCGGCTCGGTCAACGCCACCACCTGGCCGTCGACCCGGGCCCGGCTGAACCCCTTGGTCTGCAGCTCGCGGAAGAGCTCGCCGTACTCCCCCTTGCGGCCGCGGACCACCGGCGCGAGGACCTGGAACCGCTGCCCGGCCTCGAGCTCCAGGACCCGGTCGACGATCTGCTGCGGGGTCTGCCGGCTGATGGGCGAGCCACAGACCGGACAGTGCGGCGTGCCGATCCGGGCCCAGAGCAGCCGCAGGTAGTCCCAAACCTCGGTGACCGTGCCGACGGTCGACCGGGGGTTGCGGGAGGTGGACTTCTGGTCGATCGAGACTGCCGGGGACAGGCCCTCGATGAAGTCGACGTCCGGCTTGTCCATCTGGCCGAGGAACTGGCGGGCGTAAGCCGAGAGCGACTCGACGTAACGACGCTGCCCCTCGGCGAAGATCGTGTCGAAGGCCAGGCTCGACTTGCCCGACCCGGACAAGCCGGTGAAAACGATCAGGGCGTCGCGCGGAAGATCAAGACTGACGTCGCGCAGGTTGTGCTCGCGCGCGCCGCGGACGATCAGTCGGTCAGCCATCGGTGCAAGTCAGGCTACCTGCGGGCTCCGACACTTTTTCCGAGCTCCGGACAGCGGCGGGCACCCCGACAGACAATCCGATCATGACGTCGCAGAAGCCTGGCCTGTCCCGCCGCGAGCTCATCGCCGCCGCCTCCGCGGTCGGTACGGCCGGAGCCGTCGTCGGCGCCGACCGGGCCCTCGCCGGCGCCCGTCGGACTCTCGCCCAAGCCGCCTCGGTGCGCGCCGCCGGCTCCGACCTCGGCGCGGTGGAGCACGTCATCTTCCTGATGCAGGAGAACCGCTCTTACGACCACTACTTCGGCACCTATCCGAAGGGCCGCGGATTCGACGACCACCCCGCGCATCGGCTCGGAGTTTTCGCCCAGGGCTATCCGGGCGGCAAGAAGATGGACCCCGCGAAGGTGCTGCTGCCGTTCCGGCTGCGTCGGCCGCGCGACGAGTGCACGAAGGACCTGGACCACAACTGGGGCGTCATGCACCACTGCTGGAACGGCGGCAAGATGGACCGCTGGGTCCGGGTCCATACCGGAAGCGAGGGTGAGGGCAACCCGACCGGCGCGCTCACGATGGGTTACTACACCCGCAAGGAATTGCCGTTCTACTACTCGCTTGCGGACCACTTCACTCTCGGCGACGGCTATTTCTGCTCGATCCTCGGACAGACCCATCCCAACCGGCTCATGCAGATGAGCGGCACGATCGACCCTGCCGGCAAGCACGGCGGGCCGGTGACCGACACCAACGTCAGTCCGGACGCCAAATGGACGGCGCTGTGGACCTCCGCCCCGGAGGTGCTCGAGGACAAGGGCGTCAGCTGGAAGGTCTACCAGCCGTCCAACGCCGACCTCGCCTCGATGGGCGCCGATGCTGGCCGCTACGCGCAGCTCACGTCGTACCCGATCTGGGACCCGAGCAACTACGACCCCAACTCCCCCGGGGTCATGTTCACGTCCGACAACGTGCTGCTCTATTTCAAGGCCTTCGAGGACGACACGACGACGTTGCATCAGAAGGCCTTCAGCCCGACGTTCCCGGCGGAGTTCAGCAACGACGTCAAAGCCGGCACCCTTCCGGCGGTCTCGTGGATCATCCCGCCGCTGAGCTTCGACGAGCACGCCAGCGCGTCACCCGACCACGGCATGTGGTTCGTGCAGGCGGTGCTCAACGAGCTGACCCAGAACAAAGAGGTCTGGTCAAAGACCGTGCTCTTCCTCATGTACGAC